>JAAYLD010000077.1 GCA_012522015.1 Clostridiales bacterium | reverse complement strand
TTTTAGCATTGAGTTTTCTGTGCTTTTTGCAGTCGACAACATCGTAGGGGATTTTATCGTACTCGCAATCCCCCTCCGGCGCGAACATGCCGAGGCGGAAACGAGCTGTGAACAGCTTTACGGCAGCTTCTGTTATAGTTTCTTCACTTACAAGGCCGGCTTCATATGCCGCCATCAGTGCGCCATAAGCCGAACCGCAGTTTAACACACATCCGTTATTGATAGCGAGAGCAGCACTCTCGGCTTGTGTATTTGTAACGTGGTGGTTTTCGTGAATGTCGTTTATAGCTCCGCAGTCAGACAGGAAATATCCTTTAAATTTAAACTGCTTATATAATATTTCGCCGATAAGTGTCGGAGATGCGCAGCACGGCTCTCCATTTGTGCGGTTATAAGCACCCATAACAGCAGATGGAGATGCCTTTTCAATACAATATTTAAAAGCAGGAAGGTATGTTTCGTAAAGGTCCTGTTTCGATACAACTGCATTAAAGCTGTGGCGTTGTGATTCAGGACCGCTGTGTACAGCGTAGTGTTTAAGCGTTGCGTCAACTTTTTTGTATTTTGCCTTCGGGTCGCCCTGCAACCCACGAACAAACGCCGCTCCCATACGGCCTGTCAGATAAGGATCCTCACCGTACGTTTCGTGTCCGCGTCCCCAGCGCGGATCGCGGAAAATATTGATATTCGGCGACCAGAATGTAAGCCCCTGGTAAATCTGAGTGGAGCCGAACCTTTTGTATTCGTTGTACTTTGCGCGTGCTTCATCTGAAATAGCCTGCGCCACGCGGTAAAGGAGCGCATCATCAAACGATGCTGCCATTGCTATTGACTGTGGGAAAACGGTTGCAACTCCGGAACGTGCAACACCGTGCAGGGCTTCATTCCACCAGTTGTATGCCGGCACACCAAGTCTTTCAATTGCCGGTGCATTATGAAGAAGCTGTGAACAACGCTCAGCAAGCGTCATTTTTGATACAAGTTCTCTTGCCTGCTTTTCAAATGAATCCATACCTCATACCCTTTAATTATCATATTTTTATGTTACGCAATATAAGTTTACGCAGCTTTTGGAACGGAACGCATAAATATATTGCATAACAATAAATTCAATAAAATAAGTATGCAAATACTAATTAATGTACTATTGCAATAAGAGTTATGAAAAATATATCATAATTGAATTAAAAAAGGAACGGGGGAGTTGTATGTTTTTCAAATTATGTCTTAATTGTGCCAAATATTGACCTCACATTTAGCTTCACACAAAATAATAAAATATATTTCACTATCTGTGATATAACAGCTTAAATATTTTTTCATACTAAAGCGAAAGCACGCGGCTAACAGCCTTCCCAATATGCGATATCGTATCCGATGCTATCATCGATATCGGGTTTGTCGTGGCCTCGGCAAGCTCGCCTGCCACGCCGGCTATATATGCCGATGCTGCGGCAATGTATGCCGGGTCAGGGAAGTTTCCACCGCCGGGGAAAGAACAGCTTTGAGCACACACCCCCGCCATAATGCCAGCGAGCACATCGCCGCTCCCCGCCGTTGCCATACCGGGGCATCCCCTGTCGATGATATATACATCTCCCGTATGTGACGCGACGACAGTGGCAGTGCCTTTCAGCAAAACTGTGACCTTATATTTTGCAACAAAGTCTGCGGCTGCTTTTGCCGGATCACGGAGAATATCGGGGACAGCCAAGCCGCAAAGACGCGAAAACTCCGCGGGATGAGGGGTTAATATTACCCTGCCGACCCCTTTTTCAAGTATGCCCGCGCCGTATTTCGCCAAAGCGTTTATAGCGTCGGCGTCTATTATAATAAAACCGCTGTAGTGTGTTAAGATATATTCGAGCATCTTATAATTGTCTTCATAATTGTCGCCGAGCCCCATTCCGATGGCTATGGACTTTGTGCCGGAGATAGCTTCCGAGATAGCGCCCTCGTCAAATATCATCTTGCCATCTTTATCAGGAACAGGACACAGTGTGCTTTCAAGCAAATATGGCATAACAGCCTGACTTATTGACGCCGGCACAACAAGACGCGCAACCCCGCAGCCTGATTTCAGCGACGCAAGAGACGATGCCGCAAGATTTGCAAGTTTTGCGGCTCCCGAATATTTTATCGAGCCGCCTATTATGGCAGCCGTTCCCCATGTGCCCTTGTGCGAATTGTGAAGGCGACGCGGAAACACAGCTGCGGCATCGGCCGCCTCAAAAAGTTTATAAGGTTTTGAAACCGGCTGTACTCCTATATCAGCGATGACAAGCTTCCCAATGTAGTCACGTGCAGAGCCTAAAAAGTGACCTGGTTTTGGGTAACCTATTGCCACTGTTACATCTGACCTGACAGCCGTGGTTTCTACAATTCCGCTATCACCACAAATGCCGCTGTTTATGTCCGCAGAAACAACGAACCCTCCGCTTTCATTGATTGCACGTATTATATCTGCTATACGTCCTTCGGGTGCCCCGCGAAGTCCGACACCAAATATGCAGTCTACTATCGTGTCAAAGTCACTGAGGTCTACATCCCCGTCAATTACTCTATAAGGTATGCCGAGCTCCCTGCAAAGACCAAAGTAATAACCGCTATCGGACGTAAACTTATATTCAACCAAAAAAAGCTCGCTGTCAATGCCGCGTTTGTGAAGCTGCAGCGCAAGTGCGTAGCCATCGCCGCCGTTGTTGCCCGTGCCGCAAACGATGGCTACTTTCTTTCCGTGGCTCCAAACGGAGGCGTCAATGTCATTTACAGCATTACATATGCCCTCGCCTGCCGCACCCATAAGATCACGCGTGCTGCCGCCGCATTTGCATGCGAAATTTTCCTCTGCGGCGCGCATAGCAGCGACAGATAATACGTTGGTCATATCGTCAATAAAACTCCGTTTTATGAATTCATAGCATTTTTCATATGTTATATAGCTTCATTTTATATATACACAAACTGCGTGTCAATGACGCGCAAAGCGTCATATACAAAATAAAGTCAATTATTATTGCAGATATTTTTGAAGAATATAAATAAAAAAAGAATTGATGAGTTTTGATTTGGATGATATAATAGTATGGTATACTATGTCATAATTAATTTAAGGTTTAGAATGGATGGATAAAATAAATATAATCCGAATGGTCGAACAGAAGATTGAGAGGGCCATTTCGGATTTCGGCATGGAAAATAAACTGAACGGTGTTCTCATCGGGTATTCTGGCGGTGCCGACTCGAGCGCACTTTTGTTTTACATGCAAAAATACGCGCGTGAGCATGGCATATACATCGCTGCTGTTCACGTAAACCATTGCATACGTGGCGACGAGGCTGACCGAGATGAAGAATTTTGCCGCCGGACATGCAAATCACTTGGCATGCCGCTTTTTGTCGAGCGCGTTGATGTGCCGGCTCTTGCAAAGGAAACCGGCCGTGGAATCGAGGATGCTGCACGCTTTGCCCGATACCGTATTTTCCGAAGCATAGTTGAGTCTAACGAGAATCTTCGCCATATTGCGCTTGCTCATCACGCAGACGACAATATGGAAACAATTATATTTAATATGCTGCGCGGCACAGGAACACGCGGCCTTACAGGAATACCGCCTGTGCGGGGCGAAAGGGTAATCCGTCCTTTGATTTACTGTACGAAAAGCGAGATAATCGGTTATTGTATTGCAAACGACATAGCATATATAAACGACACTACTAATACCGATGTCGATTATACCCGCAATTATATCAGATACGAGATTGTCCCTCGCCTTACACGTATTAATCCCTCGCCTGAGGTAGTACTTTCCCGCCTTAGCACAATTCTACGTAACGACGATGTATATATACAGCGTCAGGCACTGCGGTTTATGCAGGAGCATGAAATAACATCATCCTGCAGCCGCTCCCTAATAGCTGAGCAGGATCCTGCAATTCAGACCCGCCTGATTAGGTATATGTACGATAATTACGCATCATTAATACAAAAAGAAAAGCGTGATTATTCCCCGCTTGATTTTAACCATGTTTACTCAGTGCTGCGTATGATAACAGGCTCATCAACTCACGCCCAAGTTTCCCTCCCGCAGCGCATTTGCGCCGCTGTTCACGGCGACAGCTTCTTTTTCATGGACGAAGAGGAACATTTCGAAAAATACAACAGACAGCCGGAGTTTCACTGCAATCTAACATTTGGCGTCACTAAGATACCTGAGATAAATGCGACAATCTCTCTTTTGCCGTCACCCGACGCTGAGTGCGAAAAGAGAGGTAGAAATGTTTACAAAATATTTATACACGAAGAAATTGCTATTGATAAAATAAAGGGGAATATTTTTGTCCGCAGCAGGCAAGCTGGCGATACAATAACCGTCAATGGCATGACAAAACTCACGAAAAAGTTATATTGTGAGAAGAAAATCCCGCTTGACGAGAGAAGTCTTTTGCCTGTGTTTTGTGATGATGATGGGATTATTTTAATACCTACGGTCGCCATACGCGACGGTGTTTCCGCATTAGACGGTGAAAAAGCTATTCATATTTACTATGCTTTTGGAGGCGAGGAAAGTGATTGAATTTGCTTATTATCAAAACTGATAGTTCATTTTGTCAACACAATAACATATTAACATATATACGTTTTAGGGAAAGGCGCGCAATTTTGACGCGGTCATGCTAATATGACAATGGCTGAAAATACAACATTTTTCAAAAGTTCGCCGGAGAGCGATATTGCAGAGATTCTAATCTCCGGCGAGGAAATACAAAAACGCGTAACAGAGATCGCAGCACAAATCGACGAATATTATGCAAACTCGCCGAATAATCTTATATTGCTCGGCATCTTAAAAGGCTCTGTCGTGTTCTTAAGCGATCTTATGAAAAAGATAAAATCGCCGGTTGAAATCGACTTCATGAAGGTGTCCTCTTACAGTTCGGGCTCCGTATCAAGCGGCACGGTAACAATAATACTTGATATACACCGGCAAGATTTCAATAAATGTGATATACTGATAATCGAGGACATAATAGACAGCGGACGCACGCTCTCTTACCTCACAAATTATCTCAAGCTCAAGGGAGCAGCAAGCGTACACACCTGCACCCTGCTTGACAAGCCCAGCCGCCGAGAAGTGGATTTTACACCCGATTTCTGTGGCTTTGAAATTCCCGATAAGTTCGTTGTTGGATACGGACTTGACTACAATGAAAAATATCGCGCGCTGCCGTATGTCGGTGTTTTGCGCGACGAGTTATATAAGAACTGACAATAAAATTCTTACTGGAGAAACACGTACACCGGGATATGTCCTGTGTACGGGTTGTGAGTTATGAAGAACAACATAAAGGTCTTGCTGTTTTATATTATACTGATTGCCGTTATAATAATCGCTACTGCGTCGCTTTTTAAGAGCATGTCGGGTGACGAGATAACATACAGCGATGTAGTTTCATGCTTTAAAGAAGAAAAGGTTCGGAAATTTGAAATCGACGGGAATAACGTCCTGACGATGCAGATACGTGTCACTTTGACTGACGGCAGCGAAGGGGTTGCCTACGTCGAGTACAAGCTCCGTGACATTTCAATCTTCTATGCAGATTTGAACGATCTTATTCTTGAGCAGTATGACTCCGGAATTATCGAATATTACGACTATACAGCGCCTACTGAATTGCCATGGTGGGTCAGCTTTCTGCCGTATCTCATCGTAATCGTCCTTTTTATTGTGATGTGGGTTTACATGATAAACCAAGCATCAGGTGGTCGAGGCAGCAAGCTTTCAAGCTTTGGCCGTTCACGTGCTAAAATGGTCGATACAAGTAAAAAAAGAGTCACCTTCCGCGATGTCGCAGGAGCGGACGAAGAAAAAGAAGAGCTGCGTGAGGTTGTCGAGTTCCTTCGTGACCCCGGTCACTTCATGAAGCTTGGCGCCCGCATACCGCGCGGCATACTGCTCATCGGCCCTCCCGGCACAGGTAAGACACTTCTTGCCAGAGCCATCGCAGGCGAAGCAGGCGTGCCGTTTTACTCGATATCCGGCTCCGACTTCGTCGAGATGTACGTCGGCGTCGGCGCGTCGCGCGTTCGCGATCTCTTTGAAACAGCAAAGAAAAACCCGGCAAGTATTATATTTATAGATGAAATTGACGCCGTCGGCCGTCATAGAGGCGCCGGCCTTGGCGGTGGCCATGATGAGCGCGAGCAGACACTTAACCAGCTTCTCGTAGAGATGGATGGATTCTCGCAAAACGAGGGTGTCATCGTTATGGCGGCTACTAACCGTCCTGATATCCTTGACCCTGCTCTTCTGCGCCCCGGCCGCTTTGACCGCCAGATAACAGTCAACGCCCCTGATATTAAGGGGCGCGAGGAAATATTAAAGGTTCACGGCCGTGGCAAGCCCTTTGAAGCAGATGTTGACTTTAAGGTCATTGCTAAATCGACTGTCGGCTTCACCGGCGCCGATCTTGAAAACCTTCTCAACGAAGCTGCCCTTCTTGCCGCACGAAAAGGCAAGTCCTTAATCGGCATGTCCGACCTTGAAGAAGCTATGATTAAAGTCCTTGTCGGCCCGGCGAAACGTTCTAAAGTCATCAGCGATCGTGAAAAGAAGCTTGTGGCTTATCACGAAGCAGGCCACGCTATCGTAACGAAGATAATAAAGAGCGAAGAACCTGTACACCGGATCTCAATTATCCCGAGCGGACGCGCAGGCGGTTACACTTTGTCGCTGCCTCAGGAGGATCGCTCGTATATGTCCAAATTTGATATGCAAAACGAAATTGTTACGCTGCTCGGCGGACGAGCGGCAGAACAGCTCATACTTGGCGTTATATCGACGGGCGCGTCTAACGACATTCAGCGCGCAACAGCAATCGCTCGAAATATGGTAACGAAATATGGTATGAGCGATACGCTTGGTCCGATCGTTTACGGCTCAGAGCATGCAGGTGACGAAATATTCCTCGGGCGCGACTTCTCATCTATACGCAATTATTCTGAAGAGACAGCGTTCAAAATTGACGAGGAAATCAAAAAAATTGTTGAAAGCGCATACAATACAGCACGCAAAATACTTGAAGAAAAAATTGATCGTCTCCATTTCATTGCCAGCTACCTCATAATGAACGAGGTTATGGATGAAGTCCAGTTTGAAGCTGCAATGAAGGATGACGTAACGTTTGAGGAACTTGATGCTCTCGTCGCTGAAAAGCGCAAGAGAAGCGAGGAAGAAAACGAAGCGCGGTGTAAGTATCTCGCCGAAGTTGAGCAGAGGGAGCGGCAGCGCCGCGAAGAAGAACGCCGCAATCGCGAGCACGCAGAGCGTCGGGGATTCCCACCATTTGACGGCGACCAGCAGAACCCTAAAAATTAAGAGAATCCGAAAAATAACCTGCAAAGATAAGCTGAGAAAAATATAGAAAACAGCATTACGATAAAAGCGGCGGCAAAAGCATATCGTGTGCGCTTGACGCCAGCCGCTGAAAAATAAACGGACAGTATGTATATGACTGTATCGGAGCTGCCCATAAGAATTGATGCACACAGCCCGGTATAGCTGTCAGCTCCATATTCCTTCAAAAGTTCCGAATATGTTGCCGCTGATGCAGCACCCGATACCGGACGCGTTAGCATGAGCGGTAGCATGCCGGATGGAATTCCGACAGCCTCTGTAAAATCAGAAAGATATTTCCCGACAACATCAATCGCCCCTGATGCAAATAGCATCTCAATAGCAACAAGAAGTGCGCACAACGCTGGAAGCAACTTCGCGCACGTCTTTGCTCCCTCCGCCGCTCCGACGAGAAAAGCGTCAAAATGCGGTTTATTTGACGACAGTATAATCAGCGCGACGGAAAACATGACTATCGGTATTACAGACGCAGATATTCCGTTCATGGCGCACCCGCGCGTGTACTGCGCATATCTTCTTTATTATGCCCGCCGATTGATTTTACATTATCAACACGGCGGGTATAACCTTGCCCACACCCACCTTCTTGCCGTCTTTTTTTCTGCCTGAATATGACGGCAAAAAACCGGCATAGCAAAACGGCGAGCACACTTCCTGCTGCCGAGCATATCCACACCGGTACTATAATCGAATACGGATCAGCCGACCCTGCAGCCCGCCTGAGTGCTATTATTGTTGTCGGCAAAAGATCAAGTGACGACGCATTCAACACAGCAAGCGTTATCATGTCGTCGGTTGCAACATCTAAATCAACACCTTCTGTACTTTCTTTATTGCCGTTTTTAATTTGCCCTTCCCGCATTGCCTTCATAGCCGCTATTGCAAATGGTGTTGCCGCATTTCCTATGCCAAGCATATTAGCACTTATATTCATCGTAATCTCCTCCGCGCCAATTCCAGTCTTAAAAGCGCGAGGGAATGCAAGCCGCAGAATCGGTCTTAATATTTGTGCAATTTTTCTCACTACACCAGCGCTGCGAAGCAATTCCATAAGTCCGCTCCACAGACACATAACGCCGAGCAGCGACAGTGATAGTTCGACAGCTCTCGACGCCCCATCTACGACAGCATTCGACAGATTGCTGATATTTTTTGTACACATAGCAAATATGACTGAAACAATGCATATTACAGAAAAACACTTGCCTAGCATAGATTTTTACCTTTGTATTATTTTCATTATTCGTTTACAAAGTGAAGTATATGTAAATTGTTTTAAAAATCTCATATTTATATTGACATTGTTGAATTATAGTGATAAACTGACAAACGGTGAGAAACTACACATATTATGTAATAAAATTACATTGATATGGTAGATTACATTGATATGTAGAGGAGGAGGCATAAAATGAAAGCTACCGGAATTGTACGGAAGATTGATGAACTTGGAAGAATCGTACTACCGATAGAAACAAGAAATGTCATGAATATTAAAGCGAAAGACGCTCTTGAGATCTACGTTGACGATGATAAAATCATTCTCCGTAAATATGAACCTGCATGCATGTTTTGCGGCAACGCTGATGAGACTGTGAACTTCAACGGCAGACTTATATGCCGTGAATGCTTCGATAAGCTCAAGAGCGAATTCGAAAAAATATAAGCAGCGGCATTCCAGCATCGTTATATCGCTACGTTTATATTATTATTCTCAAAATTGCTCTCGTATGATAGGTATACGAGAGCATTGTTTTTTATTCGCCGAAAAGGTTATAATGTAATCGTTATCATGTTATTTTATCTCATATAATTTGCCGACCGCTTAAGGGGCAGTCACAAAGATAGAATAACAAAAGGAGTTCAACATTTTCGAAAGGTAACGGGAAGGTATGGAACTGCTTCAACAAAAAAAGAGCGCTTGATATCCTTTTCGCAATATTTAAATTAAAACCAGGTAAAACTCAATATGTAAAAACAATGCCGCAGAAAATTCCATTCCCCGCCAGCACAGAATATACCTCCCCCCTGCCGCGCATGACACCTGAGGAAGCTGGAGTTCCATCCGATTGGCTTTATAATTTATATAGTACCCTTGAAAAAGATTCTGAAGCTGTACTTCATACCGTTATATTTGTTCGGCACGGGGCAGTTGTCGCTGAGGCAAGTTTTCGCCCCTACAGCACAAGCATTTGCACGCTTCACACTCCATGTGCAAGAGTATAACTGCGCTTGCCGTTGGCATACTTGCCGAATCCGGTAAAATCGACATTTCTGCGCCTGTTTACGAATATATCACAGAGGCGCGTACACTTCTTCCTTTTTCAAAATATAAAAGCATAACAGTTGATAATCTTTTGTCAATGTCAAGCGGCGTATCCTTTGCAGAAGCCGGTAGTGTAACAAACGAGGACTGGCTTCGCGGCTTCTTTGTATCTGCTGTAAAAATGGAGCCGGGCACCGATTTTTCATATAACAGCATGAACACATATGTGCTTGGCGCCATTGTCAGCCGCATAACCGGTATGTCCCTCGCCGACTACGTGCAGCAAAACATATTCGCTCCCATGGGGATCACAACTTCCCACTGGGAGATGAGTCCCACCGGGCTGACAAAGGCCGGCTGGGGACTTTATATGCTTCCCGAAGACATGGCAATAATCGGCCTTTTATTTCTGCGCCGCGGGGTGTGGGAAGATAAGACTCTTGTGCCAGCAAGCTGGATAGACTATATTACAAAAAAGTCGTTCGACACACCTGAATCAATGGGGCGTTATGGATACGGACGCCATGTTTGGATAGGCCCTCGCCCGGGCTCATACGTCTGCAACGGGCTTTTTGGGCAAAACATCATTATTTTACCCGACCTTGACTCTGTTATTGTCACAATAGGAGCTGTCGATTCGCTTTTTCAGACATGCCGAATAACTGATATTTTCCACGATATGCTCATCAGGGCTGAATTTTCAGACAAACAACTGCCGCCCGACAATGCCGCATACACAATGCTTAACAATTATCTAAAATCGCTTGGCGAATATCCAATAAACACAAAAAACGAACTTCAAACGCACTCTCAAACGCCCCAAAACAGCTTTTTGTCGCGCATAACAAGCATATTTTCGCCTCAGTCTAAAAAAACAGCGCACACCGACCCAAGAGTGCCGCTTTTCTGCCGCAATCTTAACGGCGTATCATATGATTTTCGGGGTGATAACGTCGGCATTATACCGCTAACATGCCAGATGATATAAAACAACTACGACAATGGTAAACAAGGCGTGAGGTTTGAGTACGACGCATCCTCCGATAAATTCACGGTCGTATTTGATCACAACGGTGAGCCTATACGGATACCGGTAGGATTTGAGCGCGCTGAGTTTTTTAAATATGATCTTAACGGTGAAATATACCTGCTCGCTTGCGAAGGTGAGCTTCGCGAAAACGAAGATGGTGAGCCGGTGCTGAAGCTTCGCATACCGTGCCTTGAGATGCCCTGTGAGCGACGCATAAAAATATACTTCACACAAAAAGGCGAGTCGATACGTATAAACTGGAATGAGGTACCCGGACGGAAGCTATTAATACAAGGCATTGAATATTTGATGAAAACAAACCTAAATAAACCATTCATTAATACCCTTGCATCAAAAATTGACAAAGATTATTTCGAATATCGTTTAGACAGAGTAATAAACCCCACATTTACGGGAACGCGGCGTAAATTTTAGATCGGTGCTGCTTTTTGTTTTAAAACGATAAAAGATTAAAAAAATGTATTTTTATATTGTTTCTTATAACTGTTGATTTGTTGTTTTTAATATGGTATAATTAGGACAATAGCTGCGCCATAGACGTTTAATAGTTGGCAAAAAGTTAAACGCAAGCGGTAACGCAGCATAATAAATAATTCTGTAAGGAGTTCCACAAAATGAAAATGAAAATGAAAAAGCTTATTGCCCTAATCCTCTGTGCACTTATGGTATTATCAGCATTTTCATTAGCTGCTTGTGGAGATGACAAAGACGGAGAAGACACATCAGGAACTGATACAACCTCCGGAAACGCATCAGAAAGCGGCGAACCCTCCAACACCGAAACTGAAACTGAAACCGAGGCTGAAACTACACCAGAGCCAAATGAGTATCCATATGAAGGTGACGTCATCCCCGCATCTATTGCAGATTTTGGCTGGGGTGCACCGGATGATAAGTCCATATACTTCGCTATTGACGAAGCAAACGTCATCCATGACGGTAAGGGCACATGGAGCAACGACGTTAATAATGTAGCTCCGAAGGCATTTGACCAGAATGTCGACACATTCTATGATTCCGATGAGAAGCTTGAGTTCGAAAACACAGAGGAAATGAATGTCGGTATTCCCGGCGACGGTACATTTGAAACTGCATACG
>JAAYLD010000076.1 GCA_012522015.1 Clostridiales bacterium | reverse complement strand
GCGGGATGGCGCACGCGAGCCCGTCTCAAAAGGATTTTTCAAACCTTCCGCGGGAGAATTACGAAGCTTTTGCTGACTATGTGCTTGATGTAGCCGAGCATTTTAAATCGGAAGGCTTGCCAATTAAATTTATTTCGCCGATTAACGAACCTCAGTGGGACTGGACCGGAGGTCAGGAAGGCTGCCACTATGATGCAAACGAGGTTGTCGCACTTCTTAAAGTGTTTATTGAGAAAATAGAAAAGCGACCGGGGCTTGAGGGCGTCGAAATCAGCGCACCCGAGGGTGGTGAGTGGAAAAACGAAACATCGAATATCTGCCGCGTTATGTTGGCTGATGAGACACTCCGGTCTTACTTCAAAACGCTTGATAACCATTCATACTGGACAAACGCCACAGCGAAAAAAAGCTTCGCTGAATATTTTAAGAGTCGTTATCCGTACCTGAAATTTAGGATGAGTGAATGGTGCGAGATGGTCAACGGCCGAGACTTGACAATCGATTCTGCGCTCAACCTTGCACAGCAGATATATGAGGACATGACGATTCTTGACGTCGTATCGTGGCAGTACTGGATAGCTGTAAGCTGCTATGACTACCGTGATGGCTTAATATACGTCGATAATGCGACGCACAAGGTTAGCATACCTAAACGGTTGTGGGCGATGGGCAATTACAGCAAGTTTATTGATCCGGGATATGTCCGTGTCGAGTCAAAATCTGTAGCGGGCCTTTCCTGCTCCACTTATAAGGGCGTTAATGAAGACGGAGAGCACGAGCTTGTAATTGTGTTTGTCAATAAACAAACAAAACCGATAAACGTTGATTTCTCCGGCTTTGATACGTCAGCTTATAACCGTATATCTGTGAATGTTACAGATAGAACAAGAAATCTTGAGGAAGTTTTCTACGGGAAGTATTCAGCAGATGTCGCAGTTGAGATTCCAAGGAAGTCAATAACGACAGTTGTTATTAGCTCACACGGCGTGTGACGGCGCAAGCGACACTTCTTGTGCAAAAGATGAATAAACAAAAAAGCCAAGTTTTTGTAAAAGCTTGGCTCTTTTTTTATAAATAAATGTTATGCAATGCTATTGTAGAAAAAACATGAAATTTGTGGTGTGTATAGCATTAACCCCGGTGAACTTTTAGTCTACATATTTTTTAATATATCAGCAGTTTCGTATATATCACCGGCGCCCATTACGATTATCGTATCGCCCGCGTGGGCATTTGCCGCAGCAAAGCGGGCGGCTCGGACAAATTCATCCTTCGGCGGATGAGGAAAAAAATCGTTTAAGGGTGAGTTTTGAGCATGTGATGTTGGATTGAAAGAGTAAACAGCACCGTCAGAATGATTTTTTAGTATTGCGCCTGTGCAAATAGCATTGCCGCCGACCTCGTTTACGGCATCCGCCAGTCGCTCCGAGCTGATGCCGCTGTCATTTGTTTCACGGGCTGCATATATATCAGCAAGAATGACCTCATCGGCGATGGAAAGCGCGCGGGCGAAGCCGTCTAAAAGAGCTGCTGTACGTGAATATGTATGAGGTTGATATATGCAAATGATTTTGCCGCCGGTGGCTCGTGCGGCCTCAAGCGTCACTTTTATTTCAGTCGGGTGGTGAGCGTAATCAAGGAAAATATCAGCGCCGGATGAGGTTTTACCGACGAATTCCATGCGGCGAGCGGCGCCGCGGAAGGCTTCAAGACCACGCTTTATATCTTGCATACTGATACCGGCAGCGCGGCAAGCGGTGGCAGCGGCAATAGCATCGCGAACGTTGTGCAGTCCGCCCTCGGAAAGCCGTATGGCTGCAGCAAAGGCTCCGCTTTCATAAAGCAAAAACTCAGCGGCGCGAGGGGAAAGCGTTATTTTATCTGCGTAAAAATCATATTCGCCGTGATAAACAGCGTCCTCGTCAAGAGATGTGCCGAATTTTATTAAGCGACATCCGGAGCCGCGGCAAGCGTCGCGTACATTTTCGTCACTCCAGTTGACAACGGCAACACCGCCCGCAGCAGCCGATATTGACATATAACGCCTAAACGATTCTTTGATTTGAGGTATGCTTTTGAAGTAATCGGGGTGATCCATATCAATATTAAGCACGACAGCAATGTTCGGATAAAATGAAAGAAACGAATCTTTATACTCGCATGCCTCGAAAAGGAAATATTTACTCTTGCCTGCGCGATATGAACGCCCAAGAGCAGGCAGAACGGCACCAGATGAGATTGTAGGATCAACTCCCGCCTCAAGAAGGATGGAAGCTATCATGCTTGTCACCGTGCTTTTACCATGCATACCGGATACGCCGATTCTATACTTGGAATCCTTCATCAGCCAGCCAAGAAAATCGGCACGTGATATGCGCGGTATGCCCATTCGGGTAGCTTCGGTATATTCAGGATTGTCGCATGGGATTGAAATTGTGTAAATTAGGGCATCTGCACCTGCTATGTTCTCCTTTTTGTGTGTGAGATAAACCTTTATACCGTCTTCAGTGAGAGCTTTTGTGACAGGTGACGGGGAACGGTCGGAACCTGAAACAATGAATCCTCGGGAAGCTGATATGATGGCGAGAGAGCACATATTGATTCCACCGATACCAACAAAAAATAATTTTTTTGCACCGGCAAGCAGCCGGTCAATTTTTTCAGCGCCGTAGCGTGTATTTTCTGTATTCAAATTCAAAGCCCCCGCAATAGTGACGTAGTATCAGATTAATTATGTAAATTATATGCCAATTAATATGTCAGTGCCTTAATTAAGATAATATGTACATATATACAAATTATAACAGAATAATAACAAGCTAATTTAACAAAAATAACATAAAGTTTATAAAATTATCGTTATTTATTTTTAATATATTAATAAACAGCACATATAATAATCACGTCAAAAATAAGCCGTATAAAACTAAAATAAAAACGGCATTATCGACTTCATTGGCGCTGGATGCGCAAGGGAAAAGGCATATGGTAATTACGGATATTAAGATCAGAAAAATGTTTAACGACAAACCGATGAAAGCAATTGCTTCAGTTACGCTTGACGGACAGCTCGCTGTGCACGACATTAAAGTTATCAGTGCGCGTGAGAAGTTTTTCATCGTGATGCCGTCGCGGAAAAATCCAGATGGCACATACCGTGACATTGTTCACCCGATTAATTCTGCTTTCCGTGCTGAGATTGAATCTGCTGTTATTAGGGCATATCAGGATGCATGTGAAGCTCAAGCTCAAAGCGAAAATGAGGGAGCAAGCAGCGAAAGCGAAGCACAAGGCGAAGCAGACGAAAACAACGGAGAAAAGTCAGAATCAGAAACATAAAAGCTGTTTTTACACTTTATATTATAAGTGAGAAAACTGCTTTGCAAAATAATGAACACTTTAAATGCCGGGCATTGAAAAAGCCAGGCATTTTTCATTGCAAGATTTTACTTATCAAACGCTTTTTATATGTATAACACATAAAGCACAAGGTGAGGTCAAAAGCCAAAAAGCACGACATCTGATAAAATATAAGAGGCGACAGATGAGCCGTAGCCGGATTATTACTGAAAAATATTGTTCTGTGACCGATGAGTCCAACGGGGCGGGTAAGCCGCCCCTTTTATTAATATGTAACAGCGAAAAAGAAGTGTGAAAGGAAACGGTACCCCTGCATTTTTCATTATTAATGAAAAATGCAGGGTTTCGTTCTTGCTCCGGCAAATTCTACCGCTAAAATACATTTACTTTATATTATTTATATTCTGGCAACCAGCCGCCTGCATGGTGTACCTCGTAAAGCTCATCACACATAGCGACGATATCGTCGATTGAAAGCTCGGCGGCAGTATGCGGATCAAGCATTGCAGCTTGATAAATTGCTTCCTTCTTGCGTGTAATGGCCGCTTCTATTGTCAAAAGCTGGGCGTTTATATTTGTCATGTTCATTGCGGCAAGAACTGTTGGGAGCGGGCCATTTTTCGTCGGTTGAATGCCAAGCTTGTTGCAGAGACAGGCTACCTCAACGCATGCTTCACGCGGCAGGTTGTCGATAAGCCCATTGTTTAAGACGTTTCCGCCGATCTTATATGGAATATCCGTCGTCAAAGATTCCATAATATATGACGCGTATTCCATTGTCCGTTTATGTGAAACATTACCTGACACGTACTTCTCGCGGTCAGACTTCCACCGTTTAATCTGGTATACACAGCGGCGTGGATACTCATCGAGGGGTATGCGGTAGCGTTCGATGAGTTCGGGGTACTTTGACTTAATAAAGAAGGGATTGTATTCAGCGTTGTGTTCGCTTGATTCCGTGCAGTAATAGCCGAATCTGCGTATGTATTCAAGCCGCACAAGATCATAGAAATGGGGTTTACCATTCTCAAGGATTTCACAGGCGCGGCGGCGTATTTCGGGATAAAGGTCGTTGCCATCGGCATCTTCAATCTCAAGAAGCCATGCCATGTGGTTGATACCGGCTATACGTTCCTTGATTGGCTCCTTTGCTTGAATACCAAGCTCATATAAAAGCCCGCGTGAGCAGACCTGTACGCTGTGGCAAAGGCCGACAGTTTTAACTTTCGTGAAACGAAGCATATAGCCTGTCAAGATAGCCATCGGGTTTGTATAGTTGAGGAAAAGAGCGCGGGGACATACATCCTCTATATCGCGCGCAAAATCTTCCATGACGGGGATTGTGCGCAGCGCTCTGAAGATTCCGCCTATGCCAAGTGTGTCGGCTATCGTCTGACGCAGGCCGTATTTTTTGGGTATTTCAAAGTCCGTTATCGTGCAGGGGTCGTATCCGCCGACTTGTATAGCGTTTACGACGAAATCAGCACCGGCAAGCGCAGCACGGCGCTCACCAACGCCGAGATACTTTGCTATGGTAGCGCGTCCCTCGTTGATGTTTTTGTTGAGGGAGGTGACCATGATGTACGATTCTTCAAGACGCTCAGGATCAATGTCGTAAAGGGCTATTTCAGCGTCACGAAGCGCCGGTGTCAACATAATGTCACCGAGGACGTTTTTCGCGAATACGGTGCTGCCAGCACCCATAAAAGCAATTTTTACCATATAATTCTGCTCCCGTATCCTTTTCGTGTTTTTTGTCTGTTTCTTGCGCGCTCATCGCGCAGTTTTTTGACTTAGGATATAGCGTTATATGGTTTGATTATACCAACGACAAGTATTAAAGTCAATCGCCCAGCTTATTCTACACTCTTGGGTAATTCAATATCAAAGTAAATGCTTATTTAAATCTTTTAAGCCTTAAAGCGTTTGTAACGACGGAGATGGAGCTAAGGCTCATTGCAGCGGCGGCAAACATCGGGTTAAGAAGCGGGCCGCCGAAAGCATAAAGAAGCCCTGCGGCGACGGGAATGCTGATGACATTATATCCAAACGCCCAGAAAAGGTTTTCCTTAATATTTCGTATGGTTTTACGGCTGAGGCGTATAGCAGTTGGCACATCACGGAGATCAGAACGCATGAGAACTATGTCAGCCGACTCCATAGCAACGTCAGTTCCGGAACCGATTGCTATACCGACGTTTGCTGTGGCAAGAGCGGGCGCATCGTTTATGCCGTCGCCGACCATAGCGGTGATTTTCCCAAGGGAGCGTAACTTTTCGATCTCTCGCGCCTTGTCCTCTGGCAAGACTTCAGAGAGGACTTGTTCAATTCCGGCCGCTTTCGCGATTGCGGCAGCTGTTTTTGCGTTGTCGCCTGTCATCATAATAACATCTATTCCCATATCGCGAATAGCAGTGACAGCTTCGCGGCTGTCGGGCTTAATCGTGTCGGCAACGGCGACAATTCCTAGTAAAGTGCCCCCGAAAGCTACAAACATCGGCGTTTTCCCCTCACCTGCGAGCCGCTCAGCATCAAAATCAAGTGTGTCTGTGGCGACACCGCTCTCATCCATGAGCCGTTTGTTTCCCACAAGCACCGTTTTACCATCAATCAATGAGCGGATTCCGCGTCCGGTAAGCGACTCGAAGCCTTCGATATTAAATAAAGGAAGCGACTTTTCGGCGGCAGCCTGTACGATAGCGCGCCCGAGCAGATGCTCGGATGACGCTTCGGCGGATGCCGCAATGCGGAGCACATAATCAGCGCCGGGAGTGTCGTCAGGGGCGCTTCCTGCCACACCACTTGCTAAAACAATGTCGGTGACAGAAGGTTTGCCCTCTGTGACAGTACCAGTTTTATCAAGAACTACGGTATTTACCTTATGTGCAATCTCAAGTGCCTCGCCGCTTTTTATTAAAATGCCATATTCGGCGCCTTTACCGGTCGCAACCATGATGGCTGTAGGAGTTGCAAGCCCGAGAGCGCACGGACACGCTATGACAAGGACGGAGATAAAAATGGTTAACGCAAACTGAAGATTATAGCCTGACGCAAAGCACCAAATGACACCGGCGGCAAGGGCTATAATGCACACGACAGGAACAAAAAACCCGGAAACGACATCAGCAAGGCGGGCAATCGGTGCTTTTTTGCCCTGTGCGTCCTCGACGAATTTTATTATCTGTGAAAGTGCCGTATCTGCGCCAACTTTTTCTGCGCGCATGTGAATAGCACCCGTTGTGTTGACAGTTGCAGCACAAACAAAGTCCCCCGGCACCTTGTCGGCGGGGACGCTCTCGCCCGTTAGCATTGATTCATCAACAGATGTTGAGCCATCTATTACAGTGCCGTCGACGGGGATTTTTTCACCAGGCCGCACGGCGATTATATCGCCGACCTCGACCTCATCAATCGATATATCTCGCTCGACACCCCCGACGACTAAATGTGCAATCTTTGGCGCGAGCCCCATCAGCTTTTTTATGGCGTCGCCGGTGCGTCCACGTGAGAGCGCTTCAAGCGATCTGCCGAGTATTATAAGCGTGATGATAACGCCTGCAGATTCAAAGTAGAGGGCATCGACGGCCATATGATCGCCCTTTATGATGAGAATTGTGCTGTATATGCTATACACAATCGCCGCTGTTGTGCCGAGCGCGACAAGCGAATCCATGTTTGGTGAGCCGCGCAGGAGCGATTTGTATCCGACAACGTAAAACCTATATCCGGCAGCGACTATGGGTGTCACAAGCAAAAGTTCTGTTAAGGCATATCTGAGCGGATGCTCCATCGGCTCAAGGGATGTGGGGAATGGCAGATGAATAAAAGATATCATTGGAGCCATTGCGATATATAAAAGCGGTGCTGCAAAAACGGCAGCTATAATAAATTTCGCCCACATCAGACGCAATTCGCGCTTTTTTCTGCGCTCGCGCTCCTCAGTTTCGCGCCCTGCGTCCGTTGATGGATCGCCAAGCTCATACCTTGCGGCGGACACAGCACGCCGCATATCTGATATGCGAATGGATGCGGGTTCATATGAAACCGTCGCTTTCTCTGTCGCAAGATTGACGGATGCGGAGATGACGCCGGACAAACTCTTTAGCGTCTTTTCAACACGGGCGGAGCAGGCGGCGCAAGTCATGCCGCGGACGGGGAGCGTGACAGTTTTAACTCCGCTTTCGCTTGGTTCACCGTTAGCGGAAACAACTGTTTCCTCGTCGACACCTCCGCCGTGTATGGTGGCGGAATAACCGGCCTGCCTGACAGCCGCTTCTATATCAGATGTCGTGATGATATCAGCGTCAAAATCTACGGTAAGCACCTCTGCCGCAAAATTGACGCTCGCATCATCGACACCGGGCAGCGAGCGAACAGCTTTTTCGATTCGTGCGGCACACGCGGCGCACGACATTCCGTTTATGTCAAATGTTCTTTTATTTTTCATTTAATATAGTTACATATCCTGTTAAAGCACACTGCTTATCAAGTGGTGTGCTGATTTTATGGTTACAGTTTACATTGAATGAATTGATATGTCAATATCCTATTAAAAAGATAGTAATTAAACATAAGATATACTCATAATTAGTATGAATAAAATTCTTGATAATGTGCGCCAGCCGTGGTAAAATAAATTACTAACGCAAATAAAAAGACAAACAAGACCAATATTATAGTTTTAAAATGAAAAACAAAACATATACAGAGTCAATATCACAAGGAAAGAAAACAATAGTTGTAAAAGTCGGGACAAGCTCGCTGACGGAGCCGGACGGGCGCCTTTCGTCGCTAAAGGTGCACTCACTTGCGAAACAGCTTGCGTGTCTTTATAAGCAGGGGCATCATGTGATACTTGTAACATCCGGCGCGATAGCTGCCGGGTATCCGCTGCTCGGATACCACGAGCGGCCGACATCGGTTCCGGCAAAACAGGCGTCAGCGGCAGTCGGTCAGGGGCTTTTGATGGAGGAGTATTCGCGCTATTTATCCGAAGAGGGAATAGTTGCAGCGCAGCTTCTTTTGACGCGCGACGATTTTTCTGACAAACGCCGCTATAAAAACGCGTTTAACGCGCTTGAGGTTCTTCTTGCACGGGGAGCGATGCCGATTATTAATGAAAACGACACCGTCTCGATTGAGGAGCTCCGGGTTGGCGACAATGATAAACTTTCGGCACAACTTGCCGCTATGGTGCATGCCGACCTTTTAATTCTTGTTACCGATACGGACGGGCTTTATACAGCTGACCCGCGAAGAGATGAGAATGCGCGCCACATTCCCATAATTGACTGTATAACACCTGAAATCGAAGCGATGGCGAGCGGCGCCAGCACGCGTAACGGCACGGGTGGCATGGCGACGAAAATTGCCGCGGCGAAGTTAGCGACACAGGCGGGCGTCGCTGTCGCAATATGCAATGGAAGCGATGACGATGTAATCGCTCGCGTTATGACGGGTAGTGTAAAGCATACGCTGATAAAACCGCATGGCAGCATGAAGACACGGCTGCAGTGGATGGCTTTCTACGCGCTGACACGCGGCTCAGTTATCATTGACGCGGGCGCAAAAATGGCTCTCTGCTATCAAAAACGCAGTCTTTTGCCTGCGGGCATACGAAAGGTTGAAGGTGATTTTGCTGCCGGCGACATAATAAAGGTATATGATGAGGACGGTATATGCCTTGGACGCGGACGTGTGAATTTTTCCGCAGATGAACTCATAAAAATTGCCGGCATGGCAACGGGTGAGATTGAAAAACTGTATCCAGGACGCAAGCCGGAGGCTATAAATCGTGACGACTGGGTGTGCGAGCTTGAGCCGGACGATGAATATGATGACGTAATGCCGACAAGTGTGACGTAAGTTTATGCAGGAGGGGGAAAACAGAGATGAAAACGATTAAGGAAAGTGCAAGTGAGGCAAAAGCAGCCTGTGCCGAAGTTGCGTTTTTAAGCACAGAAGTAAAAAACGCAGTGCTTCTTGATATGGCAGAAGCACTCGTGGAGGATATGGAGAATATAATCGACGCGAACGCTCGTGATATGAAAGCAGCAAAAGAGCGCGGCACAAAAGACGCGCTCCTTGACAGGCTGGCGCTTAACGAAAAAAGAATCGCCGATATGGCGGTGGGGATACGTCAAATAGCTGCGCTGCCGGATCCTGTCGGCGAGATAATAGACAGCTGGGTGTCAGCTGACGGTCTGCGTATTAAAAAAGTCCGCGTACCGATGGGCGTCATCGGAATTATATACGAGGCGCGTCCGAATGTGACGGCAGACGCCGCTGCCCTTGCTTTCAAAGCGGGAAGCTCAATACTTCTGCGCGGCAGTGCATCGGCGTATGAATCAAACGCTGCTATTGTCAGCTCTCTGCGCCGCGCGCTTACCTCACATGGCATATGCCCGGACGCCGTATGCCTTGTTGAAGACAACAGCCGCGAAGCTGTTTCTGAGATGCTGCGGATGCGAGAGTTTATTGATGTTATAATTCCGCGCGGCGGTGCGTCGCTTATTAAAAATGCAATCGAAAACTCAACCGTTCCCGTTATCGAAACGGGAGTTGGCAACTGCCACGTTTATATTGACGAAACAGCGGACTATGATATGGCAGAAAGCATAGTTGTGAATGCAAAAACGCAGCGCCCCGGCGTATGTAACGCGGCAGAAACGCTGCTTGTTCATAGAAAATGGGCGGAGATGTATCTTGGCCGGCTGCTTTCAAAGCTTGCGGCGCTTGGTGTTGAGCTTCATGGCGATGAAATATCAAGGTCCTACTGTGACGCTGTCATACCCGCGACGGATGACGACTGGGCGGATGAGCATCTCTCGCTTAAGATGGCCGTGCATGTTGTCAATGATGTCAGCGAAGCTGTCGCTCATATAAACAAATACGGGACAAAGCATACGGAGTGCATTGTCACATCATCACCGGAGAGTGAAAGCGCGAAATATTTCAAACAGACGGTAGACGCTGCCGCCGTCAATGTCAATGCGTCTACCCGGTTTACCGATGGGTTTATGTACGGCTTTGGCGCTGAGCTTGGCATAAGCACGCAAAAGCTCCATGCTCGCGGCCCCATGGGCCGTCGTGAAATTACAAGCTATAAGTATATAGTCGAGGGCAACGGGCATATACGAAAGTAATAGATGAAGCGACGTTTAAAAATTAGTCAAGCGGTGATTAATGATTTAACTATAAAAAGAACCTGTCAGAAAGCATTTTAGCTTTTGACAGGTTTTTGATATTTATAGAAATGTTAAGTAAAGTAACGAACCACACAAACAAAATAATATTTTCGACGTTAATTGATGTGATAATCCTATCGAAACATCATCTTATAATAATGAGATAATCGCAATTGACAGTATCTTTCATAACTTCGCAGGTGCTTTTACGATATGCTGCCACACTATTGCGCTTCTCAGCGAAAATTACGAAACTCTTTTCAACAGATTAATTAAATCACCTGAATTTTAAGATTGATATATAATACTCCTATTAGTCAAATATGTAAGCATTTTGTTGCTAAAATCGCCTGCAATAGTAATTAAAGTATTTACATCATTGAATGAAATAGGGAAATCCCATGATGGGTCTACCTTTCCGTAAAAGTATTCCTTATCATTATGTGCCAAATACTTATCCCGGCTACCTTTTAGATTATTCAAAATTGGTTCCATAAAAGTGAGTTGTTTTTTGGCTTCTTTTATATCGTTCGTCAGGATTATTTTTATTTCTTCGACATACGATATCTTTTCTGGATCGTCAGCATCTAGAAACGGATGGCTGATCTTTTTCGGGAACAAATGGAGATTCGCTTGTATTTGACATATCAGTTTTTGTAATGTTTTTTCCTCTCCAGTCTCATAATACAGTTTTCTTAGTTCAATAAGAAGGCAATTATGTAGTGAGTATTGAGAAAGCGTAAAAAATCTTAGTGCAAGGTTAATTTGCTTATTATATAAGTGTGATGCTTCAAAATAGATTTATAAGCACATAAACAGTCATGCGCCATAATAATGTGATTTATATATGCCTCTAATTCCTCAACCATTTCTTCACGTGTCATTCCTTTACGTGTTATTTCTTCATGTGTCATATAGTACTCCTTATGTTTTAATTTTAACTTCCTATAGTAGCGTAAATATTTACACATATCAAAAACACTCTAATTTCACAATTAATTGCAACACATTAGTTTCAAAAAATCAGCATACATATATAACATATTTAGATGGCATTTTTGTGCTATGCGCATGAGATGTTTTTATCTATTATTTATGCTTGGCTAATCAAACATAGCGGGGCATTTTATTGGCACTCTAAAAACAACAAAGAGCAAATAAGCTGCTGAAAAGTCTTACTAACAAGAACTTTCGACAGCTATCAGGTGCAAAATAAAAACGCCAGTATCGTAATCAATACTGACGTTCTTATATGACGGAGGGAAAGGGATTCGAACCCTTGTGTGGTTGCCCACAAACGGTTTTCAAGACCGCCTCGTTATGACCGCTTCGATATCCCTCCGTATATGAATGCTACAAAACCGACTTGCGGGGTGAGCAGTATAATAATAGCACGACGAGAGTATATTTGTCAACAGAAAATGAATGGGAGTATGTGATATCTATAATCAACTTTTCTCATCTTAAACAAACAATATATGAAAAAATATATTATAAAACGACTTCTCTTATTGCGAAGCACCATATCATATGATATACTTGTAATGTCAAATGGCTCCCGTCAAGGAGATATTAAAAATATGAATAGCAAATCCCGCGTTAGAAAAATAGTCGCGGAATATTTGATATTGACGATAGCTACCGTAGTGATGGTGGTGGGCATCTATATATTCCGATTCCCGAACCACTTCACATTCGGAGGTCTGACCGGTCTTTCGATTGTACTGTCCGCCGTTACAAGCTTTCACGCATCGACTATCATCTTGGGTATCAATATTATCCTTATGATAATCGGATTTATTGTGCTTGGACGTGCTTTTACGATAAAAAGCGTTTATGTTACACTTTTATACTCGGTTTTAATTTCAATTTTAGAGCGTTTATGGCCGCTTGAGGCTACACTTACCGACGAGCCGATATTAGAGCTTGTATTTGCTGTGCTGATACCGGCTGTAGCATCGGCTGTAATATTCAATTTTGGCGCGTCAAGCGGTGGCACCGATATAGTTGCCATGATACTAAGGAAGTATACAAACTTAAATATTGGTGTCAGCCTGCTTATCGCCGATTTTATTATTGTAACAAGCGCATGCTTTGTGTTTGATATAAAAACTGGACTTTTCTCGTTCTGTGGAATGCTTGCAAAATCGCTTGTGATTGACAATATAATTGAAAGCGTTAATCAGTGTAAATGTTTTAATGTCATTTGCACGCAACCAGAGCCGATATGCCGTTATATCTGTGACACTCTCCATCGTGACGCAACAGTTTATGAGGCAAAAGGCGCTTTCACCGGCCAGAAGAAAATGGTCGTGATGACAGCGATGAGGCGCTGGCAAGCAATGCAGCTCCGAAATTTCATCAAAAAAACAGATCCCGCTGCGTTTATATTAATATCAAACACAAGCGAGATAATAGGCAAGGGTTTCCACGGCGTGATCTAAAGAAAAAACTTTCATCTTCTGACGAGTACCATAAAAAACAAATACAGAGGGGGCGAGGATTATATGGAGTTGTTCCGGCTGCCGGAATATGTCCGCCGCACCCTTTTTTTGCTTGAAGACTCAGGGTACGAAGCATATGTTGTCGGCGGTTGTGTGCGTGATTTGTATATGGGTGTCGAACTGCACGATTATGATATAACGACATCAGCAACGCCGGAGGCAGTTAAAGATGTCTTCCGCGGTGAGCGGATAATCGATACGGGCATTCGCCATGGCACCGTAACTCTTGTCGTTGAAGATGGTGCTATCGAAATAACGACATACAGAAAAGATGACGTATATTCGGATAGGCGGCGGCCGGACAGCGTTACGTTCACACGGACGCTCACCGACGATCTTTGCCGGCGTGATTTCACAATGAATGCTATGGCATACAGCCCGCAGCGCGGTCTTGTCGATATTTTCGGCGGGCGTGAGCATATTGATAAGGGTCTTATTGTTTGTGTCGGTGACGCCCGAGAACGCTTCCGCGAGGATGCCCTGCGAATACTGCGCGCTCTGCGTTTTGCCTCGCTCCTTAACTTTAAGATTGAAGAATCGGCCGCGGTGGCGATAAACGAGGAAAAGTCGCTTCTCAGGTTCATATCGGCGGAGAGGATATACGCTGAGTTTACAAGAATTATCATGGGCAGCTCCGCTGCGCAAATCCTGCTTGATTATAAAGACGTGATTTTGACTATTCTGCCGGAGCTGTCGGTACTTGCTGCGAATGATTATATTCGCGCGGCGCGCGCTGCCGGTTCGGCTGATGATGATCTTTATGTCCGTCTTGCTCTTTTCATGCGTGACACAGGGGCCGATGTTGCAGCGGCTGCTCTGCGCCGACTGAAGGCTGACGGCGCGGCAATAACAAAGACATCGCTTCTCATACGGTATTATAATCGTGGGCTGTTTGATAATAGGCAAAAGATAAAATTGCTTTTACGGGAAATATCAAACGATGATGCACGCCGCCTTGCCTGTATGCTTGCCGCAGACGCTGCCATTGGCGACGAATCGCGCGGGACAACAGAGGTGTCTGAGTGTGCCCTTCGCACGATCGATGAAATTGAGGCGTCGGGTGAATGCGTCCGTATAAGCGACCTTGCCATCAGCGGCGACGACATAATCGCTGCTGGTGTCCCGGAGGGGAAGCAGATCGGTCAAATACTTACGCGATTGCTCGACCTTGTAACAAGTGGGGCTATTAAGAACGAACGCGACGCACTTATGAGCGCTGTTCGTGATATGTCTTTATCGTCATAATGTGAGCGGACGATTGTGTTATCCAAATTAAGAGAGCGTTGGGGCTCTGCCGCAAACCCCGCTACTTTCTTTAGGAAAGAAAGTAGCAAAGAACCAAAAAGTAAAAAGTCAAGCTCATGTTTAGACTTGGCTTTTACAGTTTTTTCGGAATTCCAAAGGGGCATGGCCTCTTTGGTGGGGGAGAGGGGGTAAAACCCCCACGTCCACTTATCATTAACAGCAAATAAAGCGCTTTACAAGCAGATTTAAATAAAATACTTAAAATGTTAATAAAATACACAAATATTGTGCTCTGTTGCGATGTTGGCAGAACGCATGTGGATTTTATGTCGCTTGTAATGGCTTAAAGATGTGCTCTTTACATAAATATTATTAAGTAATTCATTAAAAATCACTAAAAAAATGTAAAAAATAAAATTATCTTGTTGCTTTACGCGATATTTGTTATAATTTATTTACGTCATGTTCAGCTAATGATGGTGCAAAGGATAAGATTTATGAAAGCAAAGCTTGTAAAACCCGTTTTTTTCACCGCCGTGCTTTTTTTCGCTATTGTTATTCTTGGTTGCGCGGCCGGTGGTGATACTTTAGAATACACCGTTAAAGTAATTCTCACCGAAACTGAAAATTTGACGGTTAAAAGTGAGAATCCTGTTTATGTAAAAGCGGGCGAAGACGCTGTTTTTGAGGTTGATATACCCGAGGACATGAAAATTGAATCAATCACTGAGGGCGCAACCTATAAAGACGGTAAAATCGTCGCCCGGGGTGTGGTTTTCCCGGAAACAGTAAATGTGAAGGTCAGAAAAAAACTAAAATGCACATATAGTTTTATGTCGACAGAGGGAGGAACTGTCGAATCAAGTATAAAAAAGGGTAGTTATGAGGAGGATACGCCGGTCACCGTTAAATCAAAACCCCGCAAAGGTATCGTGTTCATAGGGTGGTCATTTGGCAAGCCAATTTCCGGCGGCGGGGGTTTAGTTAGCATTGATAGTGAATATACCTTTAAGCTTGAGAGGAACACTACCATATACGCAAATTATCTTGGCAAAGATGAGTCGCTTATTATATACCATGCAAATGGCGGTGTAACGCCTGATGGCAGCGATGTGTACTACGATGTAATATCAGATAATTATCATTTTTACCCGAATACTCTCTCCGAGGAAGATGTGTTTGAACGGGACGGCTACATCCTTTATGGCTATAACACTAAAGAGGACGGCAGCGGTAAGTATTATGGATGTGGCTGGAACGTCGTGCCGGAGAATGACGGGAACCTTGAGGAGCTCTGGTGCATGTGGGCGGAGGTTTCGCCTGAATCCGATTTTGAGTATGAAAACTCGGGTAGGGGTGTTAAAATCACGAAGTATAAGGGCAACGCATCAGTAATTGTCGTGCCGGAGAAGCTCGGGGGTAAAAAAGTTACGTCGATAGGATCGAAAGCTTTCAGTGGCTGTATGGCAGAGAAGATAATACTGTCAAAATATATAACTGATGTTAGGAACACAGCATTTAATAACTGCAAGCTTAAGACGCTTTATATGTTTGATGGTATTGTGAAAATAAGAGATGAAGCCTTCCGAAGCTGCAGTGAGTTCAGTACGCTCATTGTAAACGCATGCCAGCCACCGAAATACCAAAAATCAAATCATGGTACATACTGTATTAAGTTTGAGCGCCTTGTTTATGCACATCAGAACGGACTTAAAAAGCTTGTTTTCTTCGGTGGCTCCAATGCGACATATGGCATATTGTCGGAGCAGCTTGAGAGGGGACTTGACGGTGAATATTACATCATCGACTATGGCCAGCATTTTGAAACGTGCGGCATGTTCTTCCTTGACCTTGCATCAAACTTCGTTTCAGAGGACGATATAGTTGTTCTTTGTCCGGAACCGAATGAATGGCAGATGGGAACTAACAAGTGGTCAAATATTATGTGGCAGTTCTTCGAGGGAGCGTATGAACAGCTTCAGTACATAGATATAAGGGACTATATGTTAGTATTTGATTCATTTTCGGAGTTCAACAACACCCGCCAGTTCATGCAGGATACGACCTATCTCGACTACTGGAGCGGAATAAATCGTTACGGCGATAACGATTGGTTCAAACCCGGGCAGAATGACGGTTTTATTGGTTCCCAGGGTATATATGGGCTTGATACGAAAGCAATAAACGCAAAAAATTTGAATTACGCGCTTGATAAAATTCTTGAGCGTGGGGCTAAGACATATATGTCTTTCTCAAGTATAAATGTCAAGGGACTGACGGAGCGGGGGCAGACTGAAAAGCAGCAAGCGACTTATGTATCATATATAGACAAAAACCTCCATGTAACGAGGATATCTGAGATAGCTGACTATATTTTCACCGGCAGATACATGTATGATACGAACTTCCACTTGTCGACGGAAGGCACAAAAATAAGAACAGATCGGCTGATTAACGATATTAAAGCGCAACTTGCAAAAGAAGTGTCGCGGTGACGCAGAAGGGGTGATAGATATGGAGGTTCTTCTTGAAAATATAATACCGATTGCAGCATTTCTACTTTGCTCTATTATCCTTTTCATCCTTGAGCGGCTGTTTGCTGTGAAGGCTCCCTTTGCGGCTGCGAATGTAGTGCTGAATATCGGACTTGTTGTGTTTTTGATGTTTTGCGGGGCGAGCGGCAGGGAGCTTCTCTTCATGCTGCTCTTGATTGGGTCGGCAGGCATTGCAGTATCCCGGCTTAGAGGAAGGAGAAGCGGGAAATGACGTTTACATCAGTTGGGTTTTTGGCGTTTTTCGCCGCTGTTCTAATTATATATTATCTTGTTCCGAAAAAATTCGCGTGGGTTCCGCTTTTTGTGTCGAGCCTTCTTTTCTACATAAGCTGGGGTGTGTCATTTTTACCACTTTTGCTTGGCACGATAGCGCTGTCGTATTTTGCAGCACTGAAAATGGGTGCTGAGACAAACGTAAAGCTCAAAAAACTTTATCTGTGTCTTTCAATTATTGTAATTGTCGGCTGCCTTGTCTTCTTTAAGTACTATAATTTCCTTGCCTTGTCCGTAGAAGGCATGCTTTCAATGGTTGGCTTGCCGGCAGGTGACCTTACGCTGCGCCTTTTGATGCCTGCCGGCATATCTTTTTACACGTTTACGACACTGTCATACCTAATCGATGTCTACCGCGGCACAATCAAGCCGGAATTGCACTTCGGGTATTATGCGCTTTATGTATCGTATTTCCCGCACATAATGTCAGGCCCGATTGCACGCGCAGGCAAGCTGATACCGCAGTTTAAGGCTGAGCGCCGCTTTGATCGCGAGGGTTTCCTTGATGGGCTGGGAATAGTGCTTGTCGGCTTTTTTAAGAAAATAGCCATCGCTGATGTCATATCCGTTTATGTAAACGCTGTTTATGGCGACGCAGAGGCGTCAAATGGGCTTAGCGTTGTCTTTGCGACAATTCTTTATGCTTTGCAAATTTATTGCGACTTCTCCGGCTATACGGATATAGCAATCGGCTGTGCTCGCATGATGGGCATTGAGCTGATGCAGAACTTCAATCTTCCGTATTCAGCCGTAAGTATTAAGGATTTCTGGGCGCGCTGGCACATAAGTCTCTCAACATGGTTCCGTGATTATATCTATATCCCGCTCGGCGGCAACCGCCGCGGGAAGCTGCGCAAGCATATAAATGTTATGATTGTCTTCCTTGTCTCTGGACTTTGGCATGGAGCGGATTGGACGTTTGTCATCTGGGGAGCCCTTCACGGCGTATATCAGATAATAGGCGACATAACAAAGGAGGTGCGAGACACCCTTTATGCGAAGCTTGGCGCCGATGTAAACGGCAAGCCGATTCGCGCCATCCGCCGCACAATAACGTTTTTGCTTGTTTCGTTTGCGTGGATGTTTTTCCGTGCCGACAGCTTTGCTGACATTGGCATACTAATTCGCCGTATGTTCTCATCATGGAGCGTTGGCACTGAATATCTGAAGCAGACATTTACATTGATGGATCTTAACTTGACAGGCGCGCTGTCGATAGTGCTTGCGCTATTCATTCTTTATTTCCTTGACCACATGCCTGCTCGCGAGCTGTTTATGCCCGTACAATATAGTGCGCAAAGCGAAAGCGCATCCGGGCAGGCACAAAAGCCGGTCGATGTACCGGCACCTGCTCTTGCTGTCGCCGGCGGCGAAAAAGCTGATTTTAGCGGGGGAGCAACAGCTAACAAGCCATCGGATGAGGTAGCTCTGTTGCAGGATGAACAGTTGACGCAAGCGGACGTGATAACACCTGATAAGTATTCGGTTGGCGCTGTGTTTACAGCCGCTTGCCGCTATGCCCGTATAGTGTGGATCATCCTTGCCGCCGCAATGGTGATGTCGGCAGGCGGCACTGAAAGCTCCTTCATATACGTGCAGTTCTGACGGGGGAGGCGAAAAATATGAAAAAAAGAGCATACAGGGTATTCTTTATAATGCTTGCCGTCGTCATCGTTTTACCGCTTATCGCAGCGCTTAGTATTTGCTTTGCTATCCCGCCGCAGTACAGCGAAACGTACCTTGGTGAGCTTGCGGCGAAGTATGAACGCTTGAAAGATACTGATGGAGCGAAGATTATACTCATCGGGGGCAGCAACCTTGCCTTCGGTGTTGACAGCGCGACGATTGAGGAGTATATGAATATGCCGGTTGTCAACTTCGGCCTTTATGCGACGCTTGGCACGAAATTGATGCTCGACCTGTCAAAAGCTAACATAGATAAGGGAGACATAATAGTCGTTTGCCCGGAGATGGATCCGCAGACGCTCTCACTTTATTTCAACGCAGAGGCCGCGTGGCAGGCAGCAGACAGTGACTATTCAATGCTGCTGCATGTGGGGAGAGATAATGCAGGCGAAATGTTCGGCGGTTTTTGGGATTACGCGACAGCTAAAATCGGTTATTTTGTAGGGGAGGAGCTTTCACCGACCGGCGTCTACACAAAAGCTGCCTTCAATGAGTATGGAGATATTTCATACGAGCGTCCGTATAATACAATGGCGCTTGGCTATGACCCGAACACGCCAATTTCACTCAAACCCGATATTGTCGACGACGAGTTTGTAGAATACCTGAACAGATACACAGCGTATGCAAAAAGGCGAGGCGCCACTGTTTACTTCAGTTTCCCGCCGATGAACAGGGCAGCAGTCGAGGATACGGGTGATAAGACACTTAGCGAGTTTTACGGGTATCTCTCTAGTAAGCTTGATTGTGAGGCAATATCCGACCCGAGGGATTATATCATTGATTCAGGGTATTTTTACGACAGCAACTACCACTTAAATGACGCTGGCATTCCGATACGCACAATGAGACTCATTGAGGATCTATACCGCGCCGAGAACATATACGAGGCGGTCGAGGTTGTGTATGCCGATATTCCGGAACCTCCCACATCAAACGAAGGCGAAGGATCTGATATAGGTAAGGAATTCACTGAAACGCCATCCGATATGTTCACATACGAGGACTTTGCAACAGGTCTGACAGTCACCGGTGTAAAGGGTGAAGCTGTTGGTTATGACACAATTGTTATACCGCGCAAGCATGAAGGTAAGGCTGTACTTGCAATTTCAGCCGGAGCGTTTAAAAATTGCACTAATATGAAAACGCTCGTTATTTTCGATAACATCATTCAGCTTTACGATGGTATGCTGTCGGGTTGTGAAACTGTAACGGACATATATCTGTATAATAACGACTGCACGAAAATATCAATTGGTACACAGCTTCTGTCCGGTGGCCCGAAGGATGTTGTTATCCGTGTCCCATATGAATCATTCGGAAATTATGCTGCTGACTATTTCTGGAGCGTTTACGCTGGCAAACTCGGCGTCATCAGTATGCCTGACGGCAACTGACGCCGTGCGTGAAAAGGCGCGGGAGGTACAAGTGGGCCTATAGCCCTAATGTGCAAATCCCTTTTTTCAAAAAAGCAGAAACAAAAGAAAAACGATGTTTCGCAACCTGTCAAGAATAGCTAATATAAAACAAAGCCAAGCTTTTGAGCCTGGCTTTGTTTTGTGTAAATGTTAATTAAAATTTACTCTGACCGCGAGGCACGGTTTTGCACATATTTAGAGGTAAGCTAAAGCTTGAAATTGGGGTTGTTAATTAGGCGAATAGCTGGTACAATGGAATGGTTATATTTTATTATCGCAGGTTTTTGTTGCTTCTAATTTGCAATTAAGCAAAACACGAGAGGTGAAGAGGATGAATCAAATGGTTAGCAAAGAAAAAACAACTATTACTATCAAAAAGGAACACCTCATCGCAAAAAAAGCAACAATGTATAAACCGCGAGAAAATTGGATTATATAGCTCCTCACCGCAGTGCGTTATGTCTGGAGCTGCCGCATGAAAACGCTACGCGTATTAAAAGAAGTTTTTATATCATCGCTTCCGCTTGCAGCAATAATTATTATTGTTTGCGTATTCATGGCGCCACTTGACAATCCCTTTGATTATGTAAAACTTACTGTTGGGTACGTTTCCGTAGTTGTAGGGCAGGCATTATTCCTTGTTGGCCTTGATTTGAGCATATTGCCTATTGGCAAGCTTGTCGGTGAATCGCTTGTCCTATTCAAAAAGGTATATCTGATTATATCATTTGGTATTGTATTCGGTTTACTCTCAACAGTAGCAGAACCGGCTCTGTCCGTGCTTGCTCGTCAAGCACATATGATATTTGAACCTGTCAGTGAGACGCTTTTCATATGGATAATGGGCGGGGGAATAGGCTTATTTGTAGGACTTGCTTTATATCGCATTATTAAAGACATAGATATCAGGATCTTATTTACCGTTTTATATATAATCATCTTTGTTATGGCATTTTTCGTCCCTGCCGAATTTATAGCGCTGTCCTTTGACGGTAGCGGCGCTACGACAGGGGATGTATCTGTTCCGTTTATACTTGCGCTTGGTCTTGGCGTATCAACAACGCTTTCACGGCGCAAGACAAATGACGACATTTTTGGCATAATAGGTCTTGCATCAGCAGGTCCGATAATATCTCTTTTCGTATATGGTATAATCCTGAAAATAGCTTATGGCGGGAATTTGCCGCCAGCTGGCGTCTATAATCCCGGTGCTGCAGAGGATTTTGGCGGCATTATCGTTGGAAATCTTGGCGGGGTTGCACTTGCTCTTTTTCCGGTAGTGATTGTGTTCATACCGATGCAAATATTTTTGATTAAATTCCCGCGCCGTGAGTTTATCAAGATTCTTCTTGGTACGGCTCCCGTTTATATTGGTCTTTTAATATTTCTATCAGGGATAGACTTCGGATTTGCTTTTGCCGGCGAATATATAGGCGAGGTATTTCTTGACCCCGCGCGCCCTCCGGTGTACCGTTGGCTGCTACTCATTGTCGGGTTCATATTGGGTGCGGCAATAACGCTGTCAGAGCCTGCCGTTACAGTTCTTGGAGAGCAGCTTGAGGAAATTACTAACGGTCACATACGTAAATTGACAATAAGGATGACACTTGCCATCGGAATTGGTTTTGCTTCCGTCTTATCCATTGTAAAAATCATAACACAAATTAACATTCTTTACTTCCTTGCGCCGCTGTATGCTATTTCTCTTATTATGATGAAATTCACCCCGCCGCTTTTTGTGGGGCTTGCCTTCGACTCTGGCGGTGTGTCAGGAGGTGCTCTGACAAGTGCTTTTCTAACGCCGCTGACACTTGGTATTGCACAGGCTGTGGCACATAATGCCGGCACCAAAGCGCAGTCAATTTTGGTAAACGGATTCGGCATTATAGCCTTCATCTCAGTAACACCGCTGATAGCTGTACAGGCTCTTGGCATAGCATATGATTGGAAGCTCAAGCGTACAGAGAGTCTTAAGGCAGAGGAAGAGCTTGCCGCTCTTAGCGAACTTTC
>JAAYLD010000075.1 GCA_012522015.1 Clostridiales bacterium | reverse complement strand
TAGGCTCGGTTTTGTCGTCCGATATGTATTACGGTGTCGGCGGCATAGAAGCTATGAAAAAATGGGCCGATATGGGCGTACTTGCTGTGGAAATGGAAGCGGCAGGGCTCTATGTCGCAGCGGCACGCGCAAAAAAACGCGCGCTTGCTATTTGCACGGTATCAAATGATATTATGACCGGTGAGGAAACGACGTCCGGCGAGCGCGAGAGGGGCTTTTCAAGGATGGTTGAGATTGCGCTCAAGACAGCATACACAATGTATGGTAAAAAAGAGTGATATTAAAGATATGAATGTCGATTATAAGAAACTTATGATAGCAGCGGGCGATGCTGCCAAGCGAGCATACAGCCCTTATTCGGGCGTATCTGTAGGTGCTGCGCTTTTAGCTGCAAGCGGTACCGTTTACACAGGGGCTAACATTGAAAACGCATCGTATTCGGCGGGGATATGCGCTGAGCGCGTCGCATTTGCATCGGCTGTTGCCGCAGGTGAACGCGAATTTATTGCCATAGCCGTTTATGGCACGGGTGCCGGGAAGGGGAGTGCGGCTCAGTTCCCGCCGTGCGGTATATGCCTGCAGTTTATGAGAGAGTTTACCATACCGGAGAAATTTGAAGTTGTGCTTGGTGAACCGGTTCACTTTTCGGTTTATAAACTAAAAGAGCTTTTACCTATGAGTTTTGGACCCGACAACATAAACATACAGCGGAGCTGTTCGCCTGATTGCACATTATGAGGAACATAATAAAGATGCTTGACAAATACGTGAAACCTGATTTCATATTTGATTCATATAGAGATGTGACGCCAGAGTTTTTAAAAACTGATCAAATTGATGCGTTGATATGCGATATAGACAATACGCTTGTAACATACGATGATGCGGAGCCAACAGAAGAGGTAATCTGTTGGTATGAAGAGCTGAAGCGAAATGGGATTCAGGTGGCGTTCGTCTCAAATAACAACAGGCAGCGTGTTTCGCTTTTTAATTCAAAGCTGAACGCGCCAGCCTTTCACAACAGCCGCAAGCCCTCGCGGTATGCGCTGCGCCGTGCTATTGCAGCAATGGGCGCCGCACCGGCGCGGACGGCTGTGCTTGGAGATCAGCTGTTTACTGATGTCATGGCGGCAAAGCGTCTTGGAATAAGCGCGATAATTGTGACACCGATAAAAGATAGAAAATCAGTTTTCTTCCGTATAAAACGCGCGTTTGAGCGCCCGCTTTTGCGGAGGTATAAAAAAGCAAGTGGTATGAACGGATAAAACAGGAGGATAAAAGTAGAGTTTATGCAAAAAAGGCTTGAGAAAGCGAAAAAAAAGCTTGCTGAGATAGGAGCGGACGCGCTTTATGTAACAAATAGGGTAAACGCGCGTTATCTGACAGGATTTGATTTTTCAGATGGCAGTGTACTTATAACAAAAAATGAGTCTTATGTGCTGACAGACTTCCGATATATCGAGGCTGCAAAAAAAAGCATTACCGGCGGGTATTGTGTAATTGTACCGGACAGAGCATTGGGTGATTTTCTTGAGAATCTTTGCCGGGAAAACGATGTTAAGAGCTTGGCATTTGAGGACAAGCACCTCTCATATGCAGGATATCAGTCTTTAAGAAAGCGCCTGCCGGGCATTGAGCTTGTGTGCGCCGGCTCGCTAATTGAAGATCTGCGCCTTTATAAAGACGCGGAGGAAGTTGAAAACATCATTGCGGCACAGAGAATAGCAGAGCGTGCTTTTGCGGAGCTTTTACCAGAAATCCGCGCCGGCCGTACGGAAACGGAGCTTGCGGCGGAGCTTGAATACAGAATGAAGCGTCTTGGCGCGGAAGATATAAGCTTCAAAACGATATGCGTATCGGGTACCGCCTCTGCTTTGCCTCATGGTGTGCCGCGCAATATACCGATTGAGCGCGGATTTTTAACGTTTGACTTCGGCGCTGTCGTCAACGGTTATCATTCTGATATGACGCGTACTGTCGTCGTTGGCCGTGCTGATGATGAAATGCGCCGGATTTATAATACTGTTCTCAAAGCTCAGCTTGCGGCGGAAGAAGTTATAGCGGAAGGTTACAGAAATGCTGATGCTGACAAGATTGCCCGCGACATTATTGATGAAGCTGGTTATAAGGGCTGCTTTGGCCACGGTCTTGGTCACGGTGTCGGCCTTATGGTTCATGAGGCACCGGGGCTTCATTCCCGCGCCGGAGATGCGGTATTAGTGGCAGGTCAGATAGTTACAGTAGAGCCGGGCATTTATATAGAGGGGAAATACGGCTGCCGCATTGAGGATATGATGGAAATTATACCGGACGGCGCAAGGAATTTAACTAATTGCCCAAAGGAGTTAATCGAAATACCTATATAATCAATGAAAATATAGCTAAAAAAGCTATTGTGGGCTGATAACTGCCCCAACTATTGCAATATTTTAAAAAATGTATTAAAATAACAAAAGTCAATTATAATACATATATGCACCGAAAGGAGTTTTCGGCATCGCGGCCCGCCGCCGTGACGCAAATGCAGAAATATGGTAACAGCAGGCGATTTTAGAAATGGATTAACATTTGAAGACAACGACGGTTCGGTTTATCAAGTAATTGAGTTCCAACACGTCAAACCCGGCAAGGGAGCTGCTTTTGTGCGCACAAAGCTTCGCAATGTTATGACAGGAAGCGTTATTGAACGTACGTTCAGCCCGACAGATAAGTTCCAGGAAGCACGCATTGAGCGCAAGGAAATGCAGTATCTGTACAATGACGGAGATTTATATTATTTTATGGATATGGATACCTACGATCAGATACCGGTCAGTAAATCCTTGCTGCCTGATGCATTCAAATTCGTAAAAGAAAACGAGATGTGCAAAATCGTTTCCTACAAGGAAAACATATTTGCAGTCGAGGCGCCAATGTTTGTTATACTTGAGGTAACAAATACCGAACCGGGTGTTCGTGGCGACACAGCGCAGAGCGCAAAGAAATCGGCAACGCTTGAAACAGGCGCACAGATTAACGTCCCGCTTTTCATTAATTACGGAGATAAGCTAAAAATCGATACGAGAACAGGCGAATATATTGAGCGTGTGTAACAAATAATAAAACAATAACACACGAACGAGAAAAAGAGGATACCCGAGGTGACAGTTAAAGAAAAATGCGCATATATCAAGGGACTCATGACCGGTCTTGAGATCGGTCCACAGAACCCTTATACAAAAGTGATTAACGAAATAATCGATGTATTGGGAGATATATCAGGCAAGCTTGATGAGCTTGATGTTGAAACAGACGTACTTGGCGATTACGTTGAGGCTCTTGATGAAGCGCTTGGCGATGTCGAGGAAATCATTTATGACGTTGAATATGATGATGACGAAGATTTCGATGACGAAGACGAGGATATCTCAACTCTTGCATGTCCGGCTTGCGGTAAAGCTATCGTCGGTACTGATGGCGCCGATGAGAGCAGTGCTGATGACGCTGCTAAAGATTAAAGCAGTGACGCCGACTCGGATTATTGATTATAAAAAAACGCCCGCAGATTCATCTGCGGGCGTTTTTGTGATTGGTTTGTGTTGTATATTTTTTATGCGGTTATGCTGTTGAGCGACTGAGAAACCCTTGATATTGTTCCTTCGTCCGGCCATGTCGCATTTATCCATGCGATGTAAGCTTCATGGCAGTGGCCGCATTTTATAGCCTCGTAATTTTCGTAGCAATAATATACAAATTTGATACCATTGTTATGATAAAGCGAAAATTGAATAAGCTGTGCCGCGGAAAATTTCGATAAGGCATTTTGAATGTCCGATAAGACGATTGATATAATATCATACGGCGAATAGCCGATGACGCTGCTATCGTAATAATCTTCAGATGTCGGGCACCAGCGGGTAACTATTTTTTTAAACTCTTCCGTACCGCCAAGCGAAATATATTCGGTGCCTTCCGTAAGTTCGTAAAAGTTGTGTTTCATCTTTTTATAAACAGCAGCATCTCGGGAAAGCTCGATTGTATCGCCAAAGCGATGAAAACCCCATTTATCAGGAGGGAGCATGGTAATTATATCATCCGGGTTGACAATATTGTATATATTGTCGTAAATGCCCGCTTTAGTCGTTGTATTAGGCGAGCCGTATGTGTAGACATATATATTATCACGCAAGGCGAAGTTCTGTGAGTTTGTAATCGTCGCGCCAAGAAGGTTGGCGACAGCGCCGCCACGGCTGTGCCCCATAATCCATATGATGTTGTCCTCAGCCTTCGTTGTGATATACTTTAAAATTTCAGAGATAAAAGCATTGGCTATCCGCCTGAAACCTTCATGGTCAGCGTCAGGTGATACTCCGGTGTCAATGTTTGAGAGCCATTCACCGGCGCTTTCCGTTCCGCGGAGTACAATGCAGTATATAATGCGCTTTTCACCGGAAATGTTTGCGTCACGCCGGCCTATTGTGTACGCAACGGTATCTTGTGCATCGGACGTCGCATCATCTTCAATATCATAGCCTTTGCTTGCGATAATGTCGTATCCCATGTCAAGGATAGCACATCTGATGTAAGAACCGGGCGGGTCATTGCGGTACGATGCTGCGGAGAGCGCGATTGAAGCACGTGCAAGAGCCGGTGAAAATACAGATGAATCAAGTGCGAAAAACTCATCCGAATAAGAAAAAGTTGAGTGATAAGCATAACCGTCTGTTTTAAAATTAGCGTACATTTTATATTCAACAGTTTTAGTGCTTTCTGCAGTGAATGTTGGCGCGGCTGTGGAATAATCAGTTGCCGAATAGTAATCTGACGCATGCGCAAATGCTTCTACTACCACACCGCTCATTTTACTCTGCGATCCCGTGCTATTAAATACAACAGCAGAGTAAACAATAGCGCATATCATCGGAATCGTACGGGATCTTGTTCTCATTATTTTATTTCTATTGCAATCGCGCTTTTTCCTGCATTTTAACACGCTATACACCCCGCATAAACAAACGTCGTATTATTACATACGCAATTTTACTTTTCCAAATTTCACTGTTGTTTATGCGGTTGATTCACAGTGTTTACGGTGTTATAATAATTTAAATTATTGTGAACGAAAGGTATGCTGCGAAAGCTGTTTTAGGGTAAGGTTATGAGCGCTGATAATATGCAATACCACATCGCCTGTGGGGCAGGAGATGTCGGTAAATATATAATTTTACCGGGGGATCCGGGTAGATGCGAAGCAATAGCGAGTAAATTTGAAAATGCAAAGCTTGTCGTGTCAAACAGGGAATTTAAAACATATACAGGCACACTGCTGGGCGAGCGTGTTTCGGTAACGTCGACAGGGATAGGGGGGCCAAGCGCCGCCATAGCGATGGAAGAGCTGTCGCGGCTTGGCGCGCATACTTTCATTCGCGTCGGCACCTGCGGTGGCATAAACATGAAGGTAAAGTCAGGCGATCTTGTAATACCAGTATCAGCCATACGACATGAAGGGACAAGCAGGGAATACGCACCGATTGAATATCCCGCCACCGCTGATTTTACTGTTGTATCGGCGCTTACACGTGCGGCTGATGAATTGAACTATTCATGGCATACAGGCGTTGTACACTGCAAGGATTCGTTTTACGGACAGCACGAGCCTGATAGAATGCCAGTGGCAGATGAGCTAAAGAGCAAGTGGGATGCTTGGCGGCGTCTTGGTGTGCTCGCAAGCGAGATGGAATCGGCTGCTTTATTCACGGTTGCCGCCGCTCTCGGTGTGCGCGCGGGCACTGTTTTATCAGTTATATGGAATCAAGAGCGAAAGGCAGCCGGTTTTACGGATGAGGAGGACTGCCACGACACAAGCCGCGCAATTGATGTCGGTGTCAGGGCACTTGCTTATCTGATAGAGAAGGACAGGACCTTTGGCGCTGATAGATAGCGTGCCAAAAACAATAGAAGGACATAAAAAAACCGCTCACACGAGCGGTTTTTTATTATGGAGTTGTCATGTGATTATTTGTTTTCAGTATCTTCGCCAAAGAGGATGAGGGAGAGGACTTCGTGCATCGACTGTGCTGCATCTACGGCGACAAAGGATGGTGAAATGTCCTCGATTTCATAAACTTGTTCGTTTTTAACAGCGGCTATTGAATCCCATCCCTCACGTGATTTTATGTCATCAGCTGATCCGAGGGTAAATATAACGGCGGGATTAGCTGCGAGAATTTCATCAGCTGAGACTGAAATGAAGCCTTCGTAGCCACTGTCAACACCGAATATGCTTTCACCGCCGGCTGACGAGAGAACCTCATAAATATATGAATACGGGGCTATCGTCATGTACTTATCTGTTTCGGAATCATAGCCCAGCTCAAAGTAGACGCTTACTTTTTTAATAGTAGATGTGGAAAGCTGCATAACATTGAGGGCGTCTGTAATGGATTTAACTTTTTCTTCCGTCCGAATTCCCATCATATTGCCTATGAATGATATATGTTTCTTTACATCTGCCATGCTTTTGCAGAGGGGAAGCTCAATGGCAATGATATCGGCAGCTTTAATAGCATCGGTGTCAATAGAAGCGCCAATGTCATAAATAACTACATCGGGTTTTGCAGAGATGATAGCGTCAGTACAGTTCTCATCAACACCGTATGAAGCTTTTACCTTAGAAGAAAAGCCAAGCTCATCAAAAATATTCTCTGCGGCTGGAGAAACGGTTACAACTGACGTAATAGTTTTGGGTAGAATGATAGATTCGCCGTTTGGTGCTGTCAGCTTCTGTTCATTCTGATTCTCGCTGTCATCAGTATCAGATCCGATAGGAATACCTCCGCTGTCTTTATCTTTACCGCATCCGGCAAGAGCACCAAAAACGAAAAGTAAAACAAGAGCAATCGCAATTATTCTTTTTAACATAACAACTACCTCAAGATGCAGTTAGTATTATTCTCATGTGTAATCATACCACAAATTTTAGGTATCAGTCAACGGCAAATGTGGTTTTGTACAAAATTAATATCATGTAATTTCACGGCGTCCCTCAAGTGCACGGTTAAGCGTCACTTCATCAGCATACTCAAGATCGCCCCCGACAGGAACTCCGTAGGCAAGGCGGCTTGTTTTTACACCAAGAGGACGCAAAAGACGTGCGATATACATTGCTGTCGTTTCACCTTCAACAGTTGGGTTAGTTGCAATAATGACCTCTTGAACGCCGCCATTTTTTATGCGGTCAATTAGCGCGCCGACGCTCAAATCCTCCGGGCCTTTACCACGTAACGGAGATATGGCTCCGCCAAGAACATGATATAACCCTGTATATTCGCGCACTCGCTCAAGAGCGGTGACGTCGCGCGCATCCTCAACGACACATATAATCGAACGGTCGCGCGATTCGTCCTGGCATACGGAGCAAATATCGCTATCAGTTAAATTTCCGCATACGGGACACTGGTGCACATCTTTTTTCGCCGCACGAATGGCGTCTGCGAATGCGTTGACTTCTTCATCACTCATATCGAGTATAGAAAAAGCCATTCTAAGTGCGGATTTTCGTCCGACACCGGGCAGATGGCGGAATTTTTCTACTAATATTTCAATAGGTTCTATATATTCGGACATTATTCATGCAGCCCCGCTTAGAAGAGTCCTCCGGGAAGGCCAAAGCCGCCCGTTAAGCGATTCAATTCAGATGCGTTTGTGTCGTCAACGAGCTTAATGGCCTCGTTGACACCCGCTGTAATGATATCTTCAAGTGTTTCAATATCGTCAGGATCAACTATATCAGGGTTTATTGAGACAGAAAGTATGCGTCGCTCGCCGTTTATCTTTATCTTTACCATTCCGCCGCCGGCAGAGACCTCATACTCACGCGCGTTAAGCTCCTCTTGAAGCGCCTGCATCTGCTCCTGCATTTTCTGTGCTTGGCGGAGCATCTGATTTATGTTTTGCGGGCCTCCGCCCATGCCCTGGGGCAATCTTGCTTTCATCGCGTTGTCACCTCGGTGTAATCATTAATTTAAATTTTTTTTACTGCTCACCATCGACAAGCTCGTCAATTGGATGGTGATTGCTTTTTTTACTTTTATTATTGCTGTCTTTTGTGTCGGCAACACCAACTGTAAATTTAATCATTTCCGCTCCGACATCGCGGCCCTCAAATATGGAAAGCTGAGAGCGGAGCTGCTCGGAGACACGCTTTGCGTATTCTGTGGAAAGAGAAGTGCTGCCTGATATGATAAAACCTCCGTCAGAGGCGTAATACCCGCGCAGGACAGGCGCAAACGCCTTGAATGCAGGGATTTTATTTGAAAGTGCGGCGCAAAGCTCGCTCCAATATGGAAGGGGACGCGGAGTGTCGGTGTGCGTACCGGTGCGCGCGTTTTCCTTTTCAGCATCACTACGGGAGGTTGCTTGTGCGGCTGCGCTCGGTTTGTTTGAGTTTAATTTAACTATATTATTTTGTTTTGTCGATGGTGTATCGGTTGTACCTGAGTTATTATCGGGATTATTTTTTGTTGTTATAGAGCCTGCCAGTGTCTCTTTTGGCATCGGTTCTGCGGGAGGTGTATGCTGAGATAAAGATAATAACGATGGTGATAAACTCGCAAGTTTTTCCTCAAGTGCGGCAACGCGCTCCGTCAGCGCGCCGATGTCGGGACTAAGCGAAGGATCGCACATCCGAACGAGAGCAAGCTCCGCCGTAAGGCGGGCTGACGCTGAAAAACGCAATATGCGGGATGCAGCGTCGTCTAATATACTGCAGCGGTAAAGAAGCCCTGACAGAGTGAAAAGTGACGCTGTTTTCGCTAAAATATCGAGAGAATGAGAAGAAAGCTCAAGGAACCCGGCAGGATTTTTCGCGGTTTTATATATGAGCATATCACGGAAAAACGATGAAAGTTCATCCCAGAACACAGCAATATCGCGTCCGGAAGCGACGATGTTGTCGATTGTGCTGAATATGGCGTCATAATCAGCACTGGCAATGGCGCGGGCGACAGAGGCTGCTTCGTCATAGCTTGCAATGCCGAGTGCCTCATGTACAAGCTCAGAGTTGACCTCAAGGCGGCGGCTGGCGCAGAGTTCAAGCAGACCAATAGCGTCGCGCATACCACCTCCGGCAAGCTGGGCAATATCCTCAAGCCCACCGCGTGTATATTTAATATTTTCATTTTTTGCTATATATTCAAGCCTGTCGGCAATGACTGGAACCGTTAAGCGGCGGAAGTCAAATCTCTGGCATCGCGAAATGATTGTTTCCGGCAGCTTATGAAGCTCAGTCGTTGCAAGTATAAAAATGACGTGGCTCGGCGGTTCCTCAAGGGTTTTCAAAAACGCGTTAAAAGCCGACATTGACAACATGTGCGCTTCATCAACGATATATACGCGATATTTTAAGCGCGCAGGCGTATATACGACACCATCTATTAGCTCTCGCATGTCGTCAACGCGGTTGTTGCTTGCCGCGTCCAGCTCAAGCACGTCAACTGATGCGCCTGAATCAATCGATAAGCACGCAGAACATTCACAGCATGGATTGCCGTCAACAGGATGCTCACAATTGACGGCTTTTGCAAGAATTTTAGCGCATGATGTCTTTCCGACGCCGCGAGGTCCACAGAAAAGGTAAGCGTGGGAAATTAGGTTATGTCCGGCCTCATATTTTAAAACGGAGGTTATGTGCTCCTGACCGCATACATCATCAAACGTACGCGACCGGTATTTGCGATAAAGAGCCAGATGCACCTAATACCCACCCTTTCAAAAAACAATTTCAGGCCGCCTTATAAGACCATACACCTTAAAGTCGAGCATGCCACTATGCGCGTAAAGCGCGTCTATCGCTCAGGACAGGCAAACCCGCGGCACACCGGCTGAACTGCTTAATGCTGCTTGGTTCCCCACCTGACATGGTTCACAGCCTCCGATTGCGCGGGACCCATCCGTCAACACGATAAAACGTGCCGCAGGCCGCACAATGACAGCCCTCGTAAAAGGAATCCACCCCTGCTATAGCGGATCTCAGGTACAGGGCACCGCTAGTTCCCCGGCTGGTATGGCCTTATAAGACGGCCCACGGTTATTATAACATAGGTTAAAAGTCAATGCAAGACGAAAAAAAAGAGGAATTTATATACATATCGCCGAAATGCTTATTTTCTTCTTGAAAATAGATAAAACACGTGATAAGCTATGATAAAATTATAGTGTATAGAAGATAATCCGGGCGGAGTAATGATACAATGTACAGAATCACGAAAAAATATCCACTAAACAATACAACAGAGTTCATGAGCGTTGAGGCTCCACTCATAGCGGAGAAAGCCAAGCCCGGTCAGTTTATTATACTGCGCATTGATGAGGTTGGCGAACGTATCCCGCTTACTATTTCATCAACTAATACTGAAACCGGTGAGGTTTCGGTTGTTTTTCAGCGTGTCGGGGCAACGACAGAGCGCTTAGCGGCGCTTTCAGAGGGCGATTATCTTCTCAATTTTGTTGGCCCGCTTGGGAAGCCGACACCGCTCGAGGGATATAAAAACGTCGCTGTCATTGGCGGCGGGCTTGGTTGCGCGATAGCGTTGCCGCAGGCAGTATATCTACATAAAAAAGGTGTGCGCGTAGAGATTATTGCCGGTTTCCGTACAAAGGAGCTTGTAATACTTGAGGATGAAATGAAGTCTTCCTGTGATGAGCTTATCCTTATGACAGACGATGGAACATACGGTGAGCGCGGCCTTGTAACGGCAGCACTTGAGCGCAGGATAAACGAAGGCGCAGGATATGATCTTGTTTTGGCCATAGGACCGGCTATAATGATGAAATTTGTTTCGCTTACAACGAAAAAATACGGTATCAAAACGATTGTCAGTCTAAATCCGATTATGATAGACGGAACAGGAATGTGCGGCAGCTGCCGCGTGACAGTCGGCGGCAAGGTTAAATTTGCTTGCGTAGACGGCCCTGATTTCGATGGCCATGAGGTTGATTTTGACGAGCTTATACGGCGTAATGCTGCTTACCGCGCACAGGAGGCGGTTAAGCTTCGTGAATGGAACTGCAATTTACTTAAGATGAAGCCGGGGGAGGATAACTAAAGATGGCGAATATGGATCCAAAAAGGACGCCAATGGCAGAAGCCTCGCCAGAGGAAAGACGTCACACATTTAATGAGGTTGCCCTCGGATATACCGAAGCCGAAGCTATGACCGAGGCTACACGGTGTCTTAACTGCCGCAATAAGCCGTGTGTCTCCGGTTGCCCTGTTAATGTTAATATACCGAAGTTCATTTCAGAAATAGCCGCTGGAAACCACGAGGCGGCTTACAATACAATCAGAGAGACGAACTCGCTCCCCGGCATTTGCGGGCGCGTTTGTCCGCAGGAGAACCAGTGCGAGGGGAAGTGTGTCCGCGGTATCAAGGGTGAGCCTGTTGCAATCGGACGTCTTGAACGCTTTGCTGCCGACTGGTATACAAGCACATATGGCGGCGCGTCATATCCTGCGAAAAAGCCATCGCCTACAGCGCCGCGTATAGCCGTTGTAGGCAGCGGTCCTGCTGGGCTTACTTGCGCGGGGGATTTGCTTTCATACGGATATAACGTCGATATTTTCGAGGCTTTTCACACGCCGGGCGGTGTGCTTGTCTACGGAATCCCAGAATTTAGGCTTCCGAAAAGTGTTGTCATGCGTGAAATCGAAGCTTTATGTCTTGGCGGGGCGCGTATATTTACCGATATGGTAATCGGACGCATAAAAACTGTCGACGAGCTTCTTGCGGAAGGGTATGCGGCTGTTTTCATAGGCACAGGCGCCGGACTTCCGTCGTTTCTTGGAATCCCGGGCGAAAACTCAAATGGCGTTTACAGCGCAAATGAATTTTTAACGCGCATAAACCTGATGCGTGCATATAGACCTGATATGGATACACCATTTAGTCCTGCCAAACGTACGGTTGTTGTCGGCGGCGGCAATGTTGCTATGGATGCTGCGCGCTGCGCTGTCAGGCTTGGCTCGGAGAAGGTGTATATCGTCTACAGACGCGGCGAAAAAGAGCTCCCAGCCCGCGCCGAAGAGGTAAAACACGCAAAAGAAGAAGGCGTTGAGTTCAAATTCTTAACGAATCCCGTCGAAATAAAAGCTGACGAGAGTGGCAATGTAATAGGTGTTGTCTGCCGCAGAATGGAACTTGGTGAGCCGGACACCTCCGGGCGCCGCAGCCCCATTGAAATCCCGGGAACAGATTTTGATATTGAAGCGGATGCCGTTGTCATCGCGATTGGAACGACGCCAAAGCCGCTTATAAAAGAAACGACGCCGGGACTTGCGTCTGACAATCGCGGACGCATAATCACAACTGATGGTGTTACAACGACGCACAGTGCCGTTTTCGCAGGCGGCGACGCTGTCACAGGCGCCGCTACCGTCATTCTTGCGATGGGAGCGGGGAAGGAAGCCGCCACAAAGATACGCGATATGCTTGAGGGTAAGCGTACGGCGGATTGACGACACCTAATATATAGATATACATTAATCAGAGCAGTTGTGATAAAGCATGAAAATAAATATAACGCGTAGCAATGAGGATATCTTTGCTGCGCGTTTTTATACTTGGCAATTTGCGCTGTTATAGTCCATGCGGTAAAAAATATAATAAATATAATAAATTTATAACCATTTGAAAAAATAGGGCATAAACTGTAAAATAAGACTAAAGATATCTTTTATAATAACATAACTTTTGTTTAAAAAAAGTGTTGACAATATAGATAAATTGTGATTTAATATTTTCAAACCGTAGAGCAAGAGTAGTAACCCCATGCTACAGAGGTTATAGAGAGCCGCCGACGGTGGAATGGTGGTACCGATGTCTGGGATGAATGGACTTGTGAGGGCAAACCGAAACAGCTGCAGCTTTGAAAACTGCTGCTTTAGTAGGGGAGACGGTCGTGGCTGATCGTTATCAAAAAGCCGGCGTATCACGTTGTACGCTAAGAGTGGGCACGAATATATGTGTCAAGCCGGGTGGCACCACAGGAGTATAGTATTAGCTCTTGTCCCTGCATTTGCAGAGACAAGGGCTTTTTTAATTGCTTTTAGCAAATCATTTTAAATTTAATACGCATTATGCGAAAGGAGAATGAGAGATGAGCGAAAAAAACATCCCGTACAAAATATACCTTAATGAAGACGAGTTACCAAAAGTTTGGCACAACATCCGCGCGGACATGAAAGTAAAGCCAGCGCCGCTTCTTAATCCTGGGACAAGGGAGCCGATGACGGCGGAGGAGCTGTCGCATGTGTTTTGTGATGAGCTTGTAAAACAAGAGCTTGATAACACAACGCATTTTATCCCAATTCCAGATGAGATTTATAAGTTTTATAAGATGTACCGCCCCTCGCCGCTTGTCAGAGCATATTTTCTTGAAGATGTGCTTGGAACTCCGGCGAAAATATACTATAAGTTCGAGGGCAACAACACAAGCGGCAGTCATAAGCTCAATTCTGCTATAGCGCAGGCTTATTACGCTAAAAAACAGGGTCTTTGCGGCATTACGACAGAAACCGGGGCGGGGCAGTGGGGCACTGCTCTCTCCATGGCGTGCGCATACTTTAAGCTTGACTGCAAGGTTTTCATGGTTAAAGTCTCATATGAGCAAAAACCATTCCGCCGCGAGGTCATGCGTACGTATGGCGCGTCGGTGACACCATCTCCCTCGATGGAAACTGAAATCGGACGCAAAATACTGGCAGAGCATCCCGACACAACAGGAAGCCTTGGATGTGCAATCTCAGAAGCTGTTGAAGTAGCTGTTAAATCAGAGGGATACCGCTATGTGTTAGGCAGTGTTCTCAATCAAGTTTTGCTTCATCAGTCAGTTGTGGGGCTTGAGACTAAAGCTGCACTTGATAAGTATAGTATTAAACCGGATATTATCATCGGCTGCGCGGGTGGCGGCTCAAATCTTGGTGGACTTATCGCTCCATTCATGGGTGAGAAGCTTCGCGGCGAGGCAGACTACCGTATTATAGCAGTAGAACCGGCTTCCTGCCCGAGCTTTACGCGCGGCAGGTATGTCTACGATTTCTGTGACACAGGAAAGGCGACGCCGCTTGCTAAGATGTACACGCTCGGCAGCAACTTTATACCCGCACCTAACCATGCAGGCGGTCTCCGTTATCATGGAATGAGCCCGATACTCTCCCAGCTTTATCATGATGGTTATATGGAAGCAGTTGCAGTTGAACAGACATCTGTCTTTAAGGCTGCTGAAATGTTCGCAAAATGCGAGGGCATATTGCCGGCGCCGGAGAGCAGCCATGCTATAAAGGTGGCAGTTGACGAGGCTCTGAAATGCAAGGAAACAGGCGAAGAAAAGACAATAGTCTTCGGTCTTACAGGAACAGGCTACTTTGATTTAGTAGCGTATGAAAAATTCCACAATGGAGAAATGACGGACTACATCCCGACGGATGAGGAGCTTGCAGTCGGCTTTGCAGAAATTCCGGAACAATGAAAAAACAGAAAAAGCTGCGACATTTATAGTGTCGCAGCTTTTTAATTTTGTTTGATATGTGCCTTCGTACTTGTCAGCAAAGTGCGCCTAGAGTTTCTATTGCGTCAGCAGCACATATACAGATGCAGTGCTCTTTTATGTAAGCATACGCTGATGGCTGCCGACGTACACCGCCGTACTCTCCGCACACAGCCTCGGCGCGACTCATGACTTCATCTGCGCCAAATAACAGAAGGAAATAGCTGCCTCGCTTATCTTCGTCACAGAAGACTGCGCTGTCGCCCCCGCACCGCAGATGTCCACAAGCAGACAAAAGCAGGGAGAGGGAGCTAAACTCATAAATAGCGACGGTACTGCCGCGCCGTGTCGTGGCTTTATATTTCTGTGTGGAATTCATACCTTCTTCCACTCCGAACAGCGCGAGCCTTGTCACGAATAGCTCGCATCCACCACAGCGGGACGGGTAAACTTGTATAAAAACCCTGTCACGAACTGTGTCGAATCCAATCTTACGGTTTGCCTCTTCAAGTATTGAGCGGAGGGCGCGACGTGTTCGCGTGTCCTCGTAATCGATTGTATCGCAATCGATGTCATATGTTTTCATGTCTTCCCATGTAAGCATAACCTTAAGTTTGTTTTCGCTGATGCGAATCATGTCCATAGCCGCGTGTCTCCGTTTGTTTTGATACATTTCTTATATTATCATTATAATGCAGCACCTCGGTAAATGGTACGTAAAATAAATGGCAAAGGCGGCAAACGATGATGTATGTTACATTTATATTGATAATGCCAAGTGGGGCTGGCTTCTTTTCCAGCACACAAAGCACTTTGCGAGCAGTAGCTTAGGTTTTAACCGCTGAGTTAAGGTTTAGGACAGTGTCTAACGTCTGATCTGCTCTGGCGATGAGCTCATCGTCATATGTCGCTGCGATTATTGTGCATTTTCCCCGGAAGTTAAGTATTATTTCGGTGACAACTTGCCTTGCTTTTTTGTCGATTTCTTTTATCGGCTCATCAAGCAGGAGTATGCCGCCGGGGATAGCGGCAGCAAATGCGCGGGCAAGCGATACGCGAAGAGCCATCCCACCTGAAAGCTCATCCGGATATTTGTCAAGTGAATCTGAAAGGCCAAGTCTTGTGAGCCACTCATCGGCAATTTTCGCGGCATCGGCGCTGCTTTTGTCAAAGAGGGGGGCGGCGACATTATCACGGGCTGTCAGCCACGGAAGAAGGCGTGGCGTCTGAAAGGCAAATGATACGGCCCTGCCGTCAGTATTGATTATTCCTTTGTAGGGTATAAGGCCTGCTATCGCACGTAAAAGAGTCGTTTTTCCGCTGCCTGACAGGCCTGTCAATACACTAAAAGTGCCGGCAGGGAATACGGCAGATGTACCGTTAAATATGACTTTACCGTTGAAATCAACACTTAAGTCACTTATCGTTATGTCGGAGGGAGCTTGCACCTTATTTTCAGGCAAGTAATTCTTTTTTTTGCTCATTTTTCTTTCACCCTCCGATCAATCTTGTTGCCTCTTAGCAAACGTGCTAATAAACGCTCAAAAATAAGGCTTAAAACTACGACAACAACCGTCCAGGCGAAAAGATCAGGCGTTTCAAGATATACTTTTGCTTCATACATATTGCGTCCGACCGATAAACGCGGCACAGCTATGATTTCGGCAGCAACGCCTGCTTTCCATGACAGTCCGATTGATGTTATTAGCGATGAGCGGAAATCAGCAGAGATGGCAGGGATATAAAGCTTTGTTATTCTGCGCCAGAGCGGGAAACGAAACACCCGTGTCATCTCGATAAGCTCTTGTGGAACAGATTCAAGCCCCGTGGCGATACCAGCCCACATGATCGGGAAAACCATTAAAAAAGATGTAAAAACAGGTATTGTGCTTTTATCAAACCAAAAAAAAGCAAGCAGTATGAAGGATGTGACGGGCGTTGCACGGATGATAGTGAGTAATGGTGAGGTAAGTATGTGCGCAGCGCTGAAGCGGTGCGTCAATACGGCAAGCGGTATCGCAATGATGACGCCGGCAGCAAGCCCCGCTGTTATGCGGGAAAGCGTAACTGCAACGGCAAGCCAAAAGCCAGATGTTGCCACAAGCTTAATAAGACGTGTGATAACATCGAAAGGAGACGGAAATATTAGTGAATTTCCCGCTAAAGCAGCCGCTGCTATCCATACAGCAACCCAAAATATTAGCGAGAAGAGGGCGGCTGCGATACGCGCCGTCGCCCTGCTCGTCTTTATGTTATTTATAAAAGATGTAGTATTTTTCATTTTATCTTTATATTGAGGTAAAAGTCATCGCCGGGCATAGCACCGCCGATTGATTCTGGTTTTGCGTCAAAAAGAACACGGTAAAAATCTTCGGTTGCGCTTTTCATATCGCCATCTATGTAAGTAATATTGCAGCGGGGCAGCGCGTTTTTAGCAATGCCCTCATTTGGGACAATTCCAAGCGATGCAATGAGGGCAGGGGCTTCATCGGAGGAAAGAACCCACTCAACAGACGCGGAGTAATCGGACATAAACTCCTCAAGCGCCTTTTTATTTGTCTCGTAGTATTCGCTTCTGACTACCATTACGCCCTGTATAAGCTTTGTGCTGGAAACTTTGTCCCACTCTGCTGTCATATCAAGGGCGACACGGAGGTTTCCGGTGGTTGATTTTGTTATTGCTGCTGTTACGTTCGGTTCGGGGAGGAGAGCTATATTAACATTACCGGCTACAAGAGCAGTTGCAAGCTCAGAGCCGTCTGGATACCATTCGATTGTCACGTCACTGTCTGGGTTTACTCCGTTTTTTGTGAGGATATAACGGAGAATGTATTCAGGGGTTGAGCCTTGGCCTGTTGCGGCAATCGTTTTACCGCCAAGATCAGCAACGCTGTTTATTGAGCTGCCGTTTTCAAGTATATAAAGCACGCCAAGAGTGTTTATAGCAAATAACTTAACGCCGCCGTTTGTTTTATTATATAGAGCAGATGCAAGATTGATTGGAATGGCGGCAATGTCAACACTTCCTGAAATTAATGCAGAGCTGACTTCGTCAGGAGACGCTACAAGCGCCACATTGTATTTGCCTTCGTCAATTAACTTAGCCATGCCCATACCGGTCGGCCCTTTAAGCGCCATTATAGCAGGCATATCGCCTTTATCTGCAGAGCAAGCAAACAAGGTAAGAGATAGAATTAGTGTTGCAATGATTGCGGATAGAACTTTTACTGTTTTCATAAGATAGATACCTCATTATTTTATCTTATTTTATAAAAATTAACCGCTTTTATTTTAAAAAAACGGCCAGTTATTTTGCACATCGAAGAAGAGCGGATGCATCTTTTACACGAATCGTGCGTCCAACACGCTCAATAGCGCCATCAGCCACAAGAGCGTCAAGCGCCCTGTAAAGTGACGCACGGCCTATATCAAGCGACAATGCAAGTGATGCGAGCGTAACTTTGATTTCAGCGCCTTCAACGCCGCCAGCCGCTTCATTTATATAAAAAGCAAGGCGGCTTTTTGCAGAACCTGCAGTGAAAACATCAATCTTACGGCTAAGATATTTAACGCGCCCTGATAAGAATTCAATGTAACGCACGGCAGCATCAGGATTTTTTCTCACTATATCCTCGACGAGCCCGCGCGAAAATAATACTACTTTTGTCATCTGACGAGCCGTTAGGTGTGTAAGCGGGGAAGTATCGCCACTACTGAAAACTGAAGCGGCACCGAAAATACCACCCTCCGGTATAATGCGCAAAACAGTAGGCGACGTATCTTCCAGAATTTCGTTTGAAAGGGGGGTAACGGTAAGCGAACCTTTTATAACGACGCCAAGTTTGGCAGCATCAGTTTCCGGGATATGTTCACCCGGAGCATAGCTTTTTATTTCACAGCCGTCACACAGTAGCGCATATTTTGCATCATCGGCTCCGTTAAAAAGAAATATGTCGCCGACTTTTGCTGCCAAATTGGCAAGTTCACTGTCGGATTTAAATTTCATGTGGGCATCACCCCGGTGAAAAGTGTATCAAATGAGACATTTTGATTATATCATACATATGTGAGGTTGTCAATATTGCCATAAAGAACTTTTTTATAAATGAAATTTATCATTTATTCAAGTTTTATGTTATTATGTATTATGAAAAACGCAGATACTTATACTGTGGGGTTAACCTATGAATGATAAAGATAAATGGGAAGAACTATACTCTGCATGTGCGTCATGTAAAAAATGCGAGCTATACAAGACGAGGACAAATTGCGTTTTCGGAACCGGCAATAAAAACGCAGTTTTAATGTTTATAGGCGAGGCGCCGGGCGAGCAGGAAGATTTAGAGGGAATTCCGTTTGTCGGGCGGGCAGGGAAGCTCCTTGACTCGTATCTGACAGCAGTCGGTATTAACCGCAGCGATGTTTACATAGCCAATATTTTAAAGTGCCGGCCGCCGAATAATCGTGACCCACTTCCAAGTGAGCAGGATATGTGCATAGATTACTTAAGAGAGCAGGTTAGGCTTATGCGTCCGCATTTCATAGTCTGCTTGGGGCGCATTTCTGCCATGCGACTTATAAAACCGGATTTTCGTATAACACAGGAGCATGGAGTATGGTTTACACGCGGGAAATTTGAGATGAGCGCCTTTTATCATCCGTCTGCTCTTCTGCGCGACCCGAGGAAAAAAGAAGATATGCTAAATGATATGAAAGAGCTGAAACGAAAGCTTGATGAATATTTTAGCAAGGTGGCAGAGATAAAAAAATGATATAGTGTCATCATCCATTACTTCGAATAAAAGCAACAAAAAACGCCATGCGGCGTTTTTTGTTATAATCGGCTGTTTTTATGTGTTTTCTGGCATTTATTACTGCAAACAAAAAATATGTATATTTATATAAAAATAAGAAACGTGCTTGTGTTTGACGATGGTTTTGTAAAGTATTATAATATAAATGATGTATTAATTGTGTTGAAAATATTAATAACAGTTAATAAATTGTTTACCTGTGCTTTTTACCATACTTTGCCCTGTATTCACGCGGGGAAAGGCCGAAAAAGCTGCTGAATGTGTTGGTGAAATAATTTGTATTTGTAAAACCTGTATCAAAGCATATTTCTTTTATCGGCAATGATGTTGATTTTATAAGGTTCGCAGCGGCTATTAGTCTCGTCTGCCTTACATATGACGCAAACCCCATTTTCATTATAGTTGAAAATACATGGCTGAAATACGCTTCAGATAGCCCAACATAATCCGCAGCCTTTTTTAGAGTTATCTCATCGCGGAAATTGTTTTTGACAAAAATTATAGCGTTTCGTATAACAGGATTGTCAATAGCACTATCTCTATGTCTTTTGCTAACATCTCGCAGTATATTAATGCAAAGGTTTTCTATCTCATTTCGTAAAATCTTTTCATACATGAAACCCTTTTCCTCAAAGGTAGTGAGCATATAATCAAATCGTTCGCGTGTTAAGTTAAAGTTTGTACCATCAAGGTAAACAGCGATCGGAGTTGTCTGCGAGTAAAGAGAAGAAGATATTTCATCAGAAATGATGTGCGGGTAAAACTGAATATTATAAAATACGAGCGGTGTGTCGGAGGGGGAGAGAGAGTATGTATGAAAATCTGCCGGGGTAACCATAAAGAGAGCGCCTGGCTTTATATCATATTGAACATTATTTATTTCGTATTTTCCGCTCCCTGATATGATAAACTCGATTTCGTAGAAAATGTGGCAGTGGATATTATTGTTGAATGAACTATCAGGTTCTGCTTTTGTATAGGCCATGTAAATATTAGAATCGTCTGTATGTGTAGTGTTTCTTATGACTCCCATCGTGCCAGCTTCAGTTAACATATAATCACCCGCTTTCTTATTAAAATTTTATCTTATATTGAGTAAATTTTCAACAAATTCATAATAAAAAAATTGTAGCAAAAGGGGGGATGTTATAGTGAAAAAAATTATTTGTTTGGTTATCGCTTTGGCGCTGTTTACCTCACTGTTTGCTTGCAGTGACAGTACTAAAAGTGGCGGATCATCAAATACTGAGGAATCAACGACAACAGATCCTTATGCAGGCAAGAGCAATCTTCAGATGGCGCTTGAGCAACAGGGAGATGTCAATCTTGAGGGCATGACATTTAGGATTCTCAGCCCTAATCCTGGCAGTCACTTTTACTATTTTTCCGGTGCAACTGAAAATGAGGTTTTCTATGAGGAACTTGGAAGCGAACCGCTTTCGAACTCGATTTATATGCGCAACCTTGAGGTCTCTGAAAAACTCGGAATAACAATTGAGCCTGTATGGGCTGGTAACACCGGCGATATTACCGCAATGGTACAGCAGGCTGTAAACGCAGGAGATACAGATGCTTTCAACGTTGTTCTGAACAGGCTTGATGCCTTAGTTTCAAATGCGACAAATGGCTTGCTTCTCAATTACTATAACATTGATACAATGAATCTTGAGAACAAGTGGTGGGATAGGCATATCATTGATGCCTTTACTATGTACGGCAACAAACTCTATACTTTGTCCGGCGACATTAACTATTACGACGATTATGCCGTAGAGATAGTAATATTCAACCATAATATTTGTAAAGACGCAGGCTTTGACTTCCCGTATAAGGACGTCAAAGAGGGAACATGGACCGTCGACAAGATGTTTACCATGGCCGCTCTGGGGTGCAGTGACCTAAATGGCGACGGCTTATTCCAGGAGAATGTTGATATTGTTGGTATTGGCGAAAACGCGGACTGCATCCTTCACTTCATTTACTCATATGGGCTTAAAATGAGTGAAACAGATGAGAACGGCGTGCCGGAGGTCGTTTGGGCAAACGATCAGAACACAAGCGTTATTGATGAGCTTTACAATTATTTCTCTGATTCAACACTTGTGAACATCAGCTATAGTAATGCAACCGCCTTCAATAATAGCAAAGAATTTTTCTACCTTGACATGCTCGGAACACTTCCTAACTTCCGCAATATGTCTGATGACTTTGGTATTCTGCCGATGCCCAAGGGCGATCCTTCAATGGATTCATACAAGGCATATGTAAGCAACGGGTGGACGACTGCTTACGGCATTCCGAGTACGTTTGGCAGCGTAGATGCTAATAAAATTGGCACTGTGCTTGAGTGCTTGTCTGCAGCTTCCGCAGACAATGTGACGCCGGCTCTTTATGAGCAGCTTCTTGAGTCAAAATACATCCGCGACGAAGAATCGCAAAAAATGTTAGACTACATTCTTGACTCGAAGGTATATGACTGGGCCGGAGACTTAGATTGGGCAACAAGCCTCCGCAGTGTATATCAAAACATTATATCTAAAGGCAGCGATTCGTTTGCTTCCTCAATGGAAAGGATTAAGAGGTCAACAGAAAAGAGCCTTGAAAAACTCGCCGAATCAATTGCTGAACTTGAGTATTAATATTTACGCATATTAAAACATGCAAAATGTGATTATACGGTAAAAACATAAATTAATCTGATAAGAAAAAACCGATAAG
>JAAYLD010000074.1 GCA_012522015.1 Clostridiales bacterium | reverse complement strand
TGAGTTTTTTGCTTTTATAAATGTATTCAAACATCACCTCGCTCTGCCTTTTTCTCAGATGATTTTTGAATGTAGGTGTATTTTGCTTGTGCTGTCTCATTCTGTGCTCATTCGTTTATGATTTTGTCGGCCATAACCTCCGAAAAATCCCTCCATTTCTCAAAATCGACCGACGCTATATATATATCTTCAAGAGCATCATGGCGCATACCCGCCTCAGACAGCTCATCAAGCGCACCCTCAATAAGTATGGAGCGGCACTTAGCAGAAAAGCGCAGCTTCCCGCGATGGTGCTTCAGGTCATCGCGATCAACAAAGCGATCCATATTGATGATAGAAACATCACCATCGGTTTTTCTACCGTTTATGCTTCCCCTTTCACTGCTTATAACGGAGGCACGACGTTTATCAGTATATATAAACACATCGCAAGAGGGATTTTTTATGTAAATAGCTTCGTCACGTTCCGGTGTTAAGGGTGAGAGAATGCGTACGACGGGAATTCCGGCTGCTTTCGCATGTCGGCGCATAGCAGCTAAAAATATGTACGCGGCGCCATATGGATCGGCTATAATGAAAACTGACTTTGCTGTTCGTAGAAACGTATCAAGCGTTACCTCCCCATGCGTTCCGTAAGCCCGGAGAAACAGTGAGCGCTCTATATTATTTTCGTTTTTATTTTTCTTTGAACTTAAGCCGCCAGATATTTTCTTAACGAGCCGCTGTGCCGCTGCATCAATTTTTTTAGTATCAGTAATTGCCAATACACCACGGCTGATATCCTCATCAGCACAACCGGCACCTGCAAGCAGCCTATAAGCGCGTCCGTAACAATCGGAAATCTGTGTGTTGAGAACTTCAATCTTGGCTCGCCGCTGCCGCAGAGCCGCTTTATTCCAAAACTGTCCGAGATCGATTATTTCACCGCATGCTCCGGGGAGTGAAGGCTCACATACATGCGGCGGCGTTCCGTCGAGAACAGCAACACCTGTATCTCGGATGATGATTCCGTCGAGTGACGATGTATCTGAGGAACATACAAATAAGTCTGCCGAGTACCCCTTTTTATGAGCGCGCTGGGCTACCATGTCAATAAAAGTGCTTTTCCCCGTGCCGGGGCCCCCCTTAATGACATATATGCGTCGCAGACGAGCAGGATCGTAAATTTCAGGGTAAAGACTGTAAAAACCGCGGGACGAATTGGCTGCCCCAAAAAAGCCGTGTGCGCCTTCCCTGCCCAAAGCACGGTGATAATACATTAATAAAACCTCCGCGGTATTCTGTAACGTATTCATTACAGAATATGCAGAGGTTAAATTTTGGTTCAATTAACTGATAATTTTGCGTATTTGCGCGCATTTTGATACGATTTCACGTAACTCATCAGGTGTGATTGTTTGTCTTGCGTCAAGGATAGCTTTAGATGGGTTGTAATGACATTCAATTATTATACCGTCCGCACCTGCCGCTGCAGCAGCTAAGGCAAGCGGGGCAACAAGATCGGCGCTTCCTGCCGCATGACTGGGATCGACAATTACCGGTAGATGTGTTATCCGCTTCAGGTATGGCACGGCAGCAATATCAAGCGTTGCGCCAGATGAGCCCACAAACGTGCGTATACCGCGCTCACAGAGGATTACAGCATCGTTTCCGCCGGAGAGTATATATTCAGCGGCAAGGAGCAGTTCATCAACCGTACAGCCAAAACCGCGTTTTAAGAGAACAGGCTTTTTTTGACGCCCGACCGCACGCAGAAGGTCAAAGTTTTGCATGTTGCGCGCGCCTATTTGAATAAGGTCAACGCCGCTGTAATATTTCAGGCGCGATTCAGACGTAAGTTCCGTGACGACAGGAATGCCGTACATTTCTTTAATCTTCATTAAAAGCTCAAGGCCATCCTTGCCAAGCCCTGAAAACGAGTAAGGAGACGTACGTTGTTTATATGTCCCCGCCCTAAATATTGAGGCGCCGACGTCACGAACTGCGGCAGCCGTTTTATACAGCGACTCGCCTGCTTCTGCGGCGCATGGGCCGGCTATTACGGTAAATGAGCCGTCACCGACAGCCACCCCTCCGACGTCGACAACTGTTCTCTCACCGCCGTTATAAGCTGCAAGCGGGTATCTTTTAGACGCTTCTTTATCTTTTGCCATTGCATATATCCTTTTCTTTATACATTTGTTGTGCCATACATATGCCTACTTTTACATTGTGTGATATTATATGGTTGTATATTTATTATTGTTTTACATCGTATTATATAAGATACTTTGTTCTATGCTGATTATTTATACACCTGCCATGCGCCGGAATAATCTGTAGAACAAGCGTCCATTTGCATATAGGTAAAGTAGCGCCCGGAATAGCATACCACGTTGATAATAAATAAAAGCGTCATTTTCAATGTCTTCATCAGTATCAATACTTGTATTGATAAATTTGCCGTCAATATCACCACTTAAAGCGAAGTTACTATTTTCAGCAATAGAGCTGCCGCAACTGACAGCACCGCCAAACGGGCCTTCATATACTACGTCCCCTGGTAAAAGCCGCTCAAGGTCAGATATTGAATAAAAACGCCTTTGCTCAATTCCTTCAACAGCGCCACTTTCAGCAAGCAGTTTAGTGATATATTCAACACAAGTATATGCGTTTGGAAGATTAATTTTGCGTCGCAGTGGCACAAGAAGCGCAGATAATGTATTGTATATGTAGTGTTCCTGATACTCGATCATTTCTTTGATGTGTTTTTTTATTACGGCTAATTTTAAATCATCTATTCTTATCGAAATGACCTTAATTTGTGAAACTCTGCCGCGGTTTTTGAACCGGCGCTGTGTTTCGATGACAAAACCTCCGTAAAAAGGTGTGTTTAAATACCTTCGGGCAAATGAATACATCGTATGCAGACCCGGATCAAGCGAAATCGAGACATGATTATATGGGTATCGGGTAAAAAATCGTATCATTCTTCCGATTTTATAAGGAGTTGATGAAAATACAATATAAATACATATATTATTTGCGCTGTGCGTTTGCATCGTCGTGTTCCTCCGTGGATGCTACGAGGTGGTGAACAGGATATATCCAATTGTGTTTATGGCAAAATTAGCTCCCATATGTATGAGCCATGACGAATATATGGAACCGTTTTTTTGATCTATATAATTAAATATAACGGCACCGGCGAAAAGCCCTATCATAATAAGTACAAAAACGGCAGGTGAAAACCAGCCAATCATTATTGCGATGTGGTAAAGTGTGAACGCGGCTGATGAAAATATATACGCCGCCTGGCAAGATACGAAGCGACAAAGAGTGAGAAAAGCAAAGCCGCGGAAGAAAAACTCTTCAAGAAATGAATTAATAAGTGAAATGTATGCCGCGACAAATAAGAAGTTATCTTTTGTGACGCCGACGTTGCTCTCAAGTGATTTTGTTACGCCAGAAAAATCAAATATGCCGCGAAGCGCAAAATATGAGCCAAGAATTATGGCTAAAACTGCGACGCCAAGCGCAAGTGATAAAAGAATTCCCCGCAGATTCGGCCGCAGGTACGAAAAAGGAGATATGTCTTTGTTTATTATTCTGCATATAAGCGGAAGCCCTATAAAAAGAGTCGCTTTGACAAGAGATTTTGCTATATAACCCGGGCGAATTACGGCGTCGACTACTCCCATTACAATACACGCAACAAGAGTAGCAGCAATTATTAATAGTAGACCACGCTTATCGCTTTGTGAGGTGACCTTTTCGTTATTTTTCATTGAGTTTCCTTTTTTCATTGAGCAAAAACAAACAATTAACATCAGTAACAGATAAAAAATAATAATATGCTTGTCCGGTGCGGATGCCGCGTGCCTACTGTTGATATTTTATCATACTTGGCACATAATTACCACATGTTTTTTGTGCGTGATTAATCTGCAATAATAAAACTATAAACAGTAAATATCTTGTATTAGTACTCAGTCTTATTGCTTGAATAAACTGATGGTGGTACGCCCTCGCGCTTCTTAAAAGCCCGGCTGAAATAATATATGTCATTGATCCCCACAAGACGTGATGTTTCTGTGACGGAGACTCCGTCGCGCAAAAGCTCCTTTGCTCGGTTGATGCGTATGTCAAGAAGGTAATCAATCGGCGGCTTACCAGTCACAGCTTTAAAAATTTTGCCGAGGTGCAATTCACTGATACCGACTATTTCGGCAAGGCGCGAAAGAGTTATTGACTCGGCAAAATGCTCTGTCATATGATTTATGACGACGCTTACCTTTCCGGCGTCTGAGTAGCTATATGATCCCCCATTTGAGTATTGTATTAAAAGCTCAAGTATTTCAGTGAAAATCGCCCGCTGTTTTGATTTTACCGCTCCTACGTCACCTGAAAGCGAGCTCTTTGTCAAGGATGTGAAAAGCCCGGTCAGCCGATCAAAGAGATATGGATCGGTTGTCGTCTGATAAAATGGCAGCGGAAGCGGTGGAACTTCAGTTCGACACCCACCGTTTTCTCTGTCGTATATGGGGCATACATAATCGAAATCTGCGGCAAAGCACCTGACGGGAGAATGCTCAAATGTACGCGCTGTGCGCACATCCCCCGGTCTATAATAGATAAGATCCCCCGCTTTTGCGGTATAAATTTCACCATCCCGGCAGAATTCCGCCTCGCCACTGTATATTACATAATATTGTGACCTCGGCTGGTATCCGCAAGGCTCAAGACGGTGTCGCCGTTCTGTTTACTGTATAAAATATCTCTGAGAATATGGAGGAAGGAAAAGAGTTGCTGAAGCTACAATCAGAACTGTTCAATTTATGCTTGTACCTCCGGAAGTTTCGCATCAAATCGGGCATTTTGTTTGTCGGTGCGCCGTTTGCAGTGTTATGTGAATGTCATAGCTTACGAATTATTACAAATAATACATTAAACAAAACGTTTATTCAATGCCCTGTTAAACTTTTGTTATTAGAATTATAAACGATATTGTGCAAATCATGTAAAATAACGCATTGCTTACTTTTGAATAACGATGTATCATGTAAATACAGTAAAAAAATAATATTTTGTGTAATACGGGAGGTGCTTTACGTAATGATACGTGTAGCTATTATTGGCACAGGCAATATTTCACCCGCTCATATCAGGGGTTATCTAACGTTTCGCGATAAATGTGAAATTGTGGCACTCTGTGATATTTACCCTGAAAAGGCTGAAAAGAAAAAAGCTGATTTCGGCCTTGAATCAGCCGCTGTATATGACGATCATAAAAAAGTTTTAGAGAGAGATGATATTGACCTCGTCGACGTCTGCACGCCGCCATACGTACACGCGGAAATAGCCATCAACAGCCTTCTTGCGGGGAAAAACGTCCTCGTTGAAAAGCCTATGGCGGCTTCACTTGAAGAATGCGATGCTATGATTGCTGCCCGCAACAAAAGCGGCAAGCTTTTGACTGTCGTTGCTCAAAACCGCTTCCAGCAGGATAACATGAAGCTGAAAAAAGTGCTTGACTCCGGTCTTGCCGGGAAGATTGTGCACGCTCAGGCTGATTCCTTCTGGTGGCGCGGTCACTGTTATTACGATCTCTGGTGGCGAGGCACTTGGGAGAAAGAAGGCGGCGGCTGCACGCTAAACCATGCCGTGCACCATATTGACCTCATGCTGTGGCTAATGGGTATGCCGACGTCCGTTTTAGCTGTAATGACAAATACATCACACGATAACGCTGAAGTCGAGGATTTGTCAGTTGCTATTTTGCGTTATGCAAACGGCGCCCTCGGGCAAATTACAAGCTCTGTCGTTCACCACGGTGAGGAGCAGCAAATCGTCCTCCAAGGGGAACACGCCCGTATATCGGCGCCTTTCCGTACATACGCATCAAAATCGTTGTCAAACGGATTCCCTGTGCGAAACGAAGAACTTGAGCGCGAAATTGAGGCGTTTTATAAATCCCTCCCCGATCTTCCGCATACAGGGCATACGCAGCTGATATATGATGTGCTTTGTGCAATCGAGAGTGGCACATCGCCTCTTATCACAGCAGAAGATGGGCGCCGTACTGTTGAGCTTATCAGCGCTATATATGAATCAGCGTTATTCGGACGCCCAGTATCACTCCCGATGACAAAGGACAACGCTTTTTACACGGTCAGTGGCATACAGCAAAACGCACCTCATTTTTATGAAAAGACAAAAAGTATTGAGAACTTTTCAAGCGAAGTTATAACCTTTGGCGGAGGCCGCACAAGCTGACGCAGATAAAATAAAATAACCGACGAAAGGAAGGAAAATATAGCTATGTCAATGGAAAGCGGAATGTATTATGCTCCAAAGGGCAAACCAAGCAAGGTTTGCGATAAGGGTGATTTCGTATTTGCAGCAGCTCATCTTGAGCATGGACATATATATGGCATGTCTGGCGGGCTGATTGAAGCGGGAGCGACACTAAAGTGGGTTTACGATCCCGATCCGAAAAAAGTAGAAGCTTTTGTACGGCGGTTTCCGGGCGTAAAAGTCGCCCGCTCCGAGGAAGAAATATTCAATGACCCTGAAGTTCAGCTCGTAGCCGGTGCACATATAGCATCTGAACGCTGCGCTTTTGGGCTTCGCGTTATGGATGCAGGAAAACACTACTTCACCGATAAAGCGCCTCTGACGACGCTTGAACAGCTTGAAGCGGCACGTAAAAAAGTTCGCGAAACCGGTAAAAAATATGCCGTTTATTATAGCGAGCGCATTCATTCGGAATGCTCTGTGTTCGCAGGACAGCTTATTGAGGAAGGCGCAATCGGCCGCGTTATACAGGTAATTGGCATGGGGCCGCATCGTGAGTCGCCCGGCACGCGTCCTGATTGGTTTTACGATAAAGATAAATTCGGCGGCATTCTTTGCGATATCGGCAGCCATCAGATTGAGCAGTTTTTATTCTACACAGGCGCTCGCGACGCTACTGTCGTAAATTCAAAGGTAGCAAACTATGCGCATAAGGACAAGCCTAAATTTGAGGACTTTGGTGATATGACTCTTGTCGCTGACAATGGCGCGACAGGATATTTCCGTCTTGACTGGTTTACACCGAATGCTCTGCGCACATGGGGCGACGGACGTACATTTATCCTCGGAACAAAAGGATACATTGAACTTCGCAAATACATAGACATTGCGCGCGATGGCGGTGGCGATCAGGTTTTCCTTGCGAATGATAAAGTTGAGACTTCATTTAACGTTCGCGGTAAGGTTAGATTCCCATACTTCGGTCAGCTAATACTTGACTGTCTTAATGGCACCGAAAACGCAATGACGCAGGAGCATGCTTTTAAAGCGGCGGAGCTTTCTGTTTTGGCTGAGAAAAACGCCGTCTGCATTGAAGCATAATTTGTATTAGCGCATTCAATAAATCTGTCAGTTATGATATAATAAAATAAAATGTTAAAAGAGTTATGCGGAGGTAAAACACGTGAAAATCGTATTCCGTTGGTTTGGTGACGACAACGATAATGTGAAGCTTGAATACATACGCCAGATTCCGGGCGTAACTGGTGTCGTTGGTGCTCTTTACGATGTTCCCGTAGGTGAAGCTTGGCCGCGTGAGAAAATCGAGGCACTCAAAAATCGCGTCAATGGTGTGGGTCTTGAGCTTGAAGTAATTGAAAGCGTTAACGTACATGAGTACATAAAGCTTGGTGTTCCGTCGCGCGAACGCTATATCGATAATTATATAAAATCAATCCGCAACCTTGCAGATGCGGGAATAAAGGTTATCTGCTATAACTTTATGCCGATATTCGACTGGGTACGCACATCACTCAACATGCCGTTGCCCGACGGTTCAAACACTATGGCATATGATGACTCGGTTTTAAATCATCTTACGCCGGACGAGCTTGTACACCGCATAGGCGAAGAATCACAAGGCTTTACCCTTCCCGGCTGGCAGCCTGATAGGCTTGCGGACTTAAAAAAGCTTTTTGATGCTTATAAAGATGTTGATGAAAATGCCCTGCGTGAGAATTTAGGGTATTTCCTCCATCGTATTATACCCGTTTGCGAGGAAGTTGGCGTTAAGATGTCTATACATCCGGACGACCCGTCGTGGTCTCTGTTTGGACTCCCCCGCATCGTTAAAAATGAAGAAGATATCGAGCGTCTCTTGAACCTCTACGACAGCCCTGCCAATGGAATTGCTCTTTGCACCGGATCTCTTGGCATTAATAGAAAAAATGACGTTCCCGCATTAATAAAGCGCTTTGCTTCTCGCGGACGCATACCGTTTATACATGTACGCAACCTAAAGTTTGACGGTGAAGGCCAATTCCATGAAACATCTCATCCGACAAGCGAAGGCTCATTTGACATGTTCGCTATAATGAAAGCACTTTATGACAGCGGTTTTGACGGCTATCTGCGTCCTGACCACGGCCGTATGATTTGGGGCGAGGAAGGCCGTCCTGGTTACGGGCTTTATGACCGTGCTCTTGGTGTCACGTACCTCACAGGACTCTGGGAAGCAATCAGCCGTATGTCATAACATATAAAGTTTATTGCAAACAAAGAAGTCAAGCCTACGGGCTTGACTTCTTTTTCATATGATATAGTTTTGTTTTAAAACTTCGACATTTCATCGGCACGGCGTGTGCAGTCTAACATTGCTTCAAAAACAGCGTCGCAGAAACCGCGTTTCTGTAAAATAGAGAGCGCGCGTTCAGTCGTACCGCCCGGCGTCGCGACCATTGAAATAAGCTCATCGGGAGTCTTGCCGGAGTATAGGAGCATATTTACCGAACCTATTACTGTGCGGCAAATTGGTTTAAGCATAACATCCGGATCAAGCCCGGTGGCTTTGCATCCATCGATCATCGCTTTGATAAATAAATATACATATGCAGGTGATGATGAAGTTGCTGCTATTACAGGGTTCATACTTGATTCCGGAAGCTCAAATGTCATCCCGCCGGCAGCAAATACATCTTTGACAAACGAGTATACGTCTGGCGACACAAAGCTGTTGGCGCAAAGTGCCGTTACACCATACCCAATCTTCAAAGGCATGTTTGGCATGATACGTATGACTGGGACATTACCTAAAACATCCGTCACCCGAGATATGTATACACCGGCTGCCGGAAGAATAAAAGTTTTCCCTGAAAGATTAGGACACCCTTCTTTTATCTCAGTGAGAACTGATGATATGTGCTGCGGCTTCACAGATAAAACGATGATGTCACAACGAAAGACAGCGTCTTTTATTGAGTCTGCAACCTCAAAGTTTTTTCCGGTGAATTTTTCATACTGGACTTTGTTGACGTCATATAATACAAAAGGCTCCCCGCCCTCGCCGCCATAATAAAATGTTGTGAGGCATTCAGTTATGGCACCTGCAAGCTCACCCGAACCGATGAATGCAAATTTTCTATTCATATTGTTTTGCCATCCTGTATTTCGTACAGATAAATCCGTATGAATAAATTTTATTGCAAAAACGCAATCTGTCATTAATCATATAAAACTCAATGATGATTGTCAAGTATTAACAAACAATTATATGAAATTATTTTATTGTTATGTCTAACTACATGAATATAATTCATATATCATCTAAAATACATTACTGCTGATTCAAACATGAAAGCGTCAAAAGGCACGCCGCTTTGAACATTCTTATATAAGCCTGCCCCATTACGCTCTACATGTCCCATGCGACCGATGACACGGCCGTCAGGTGATGTTATGCCCTCGATAGCAAAACACGATCCGTTCGGATTATATCTGATATCATACGACGGGCGACCTGTTTCATCGCAATACTGTGTTGCTATCTGTCCTTTTGCGGCAAGCTCCTCAATAGTTTCATCAGACGCGATGAAGCGCCCTTCTCCGTGTGATATCGGCACAGCATAAACATCACCCGGGTTTGTTTTTGAAAGCCACGGCGACATATTTGATACTATTCTTGTATAGACAATCCGCGACTGATGGCGCCCGATTTCGTTATATGTGAGAGTTGGACTGTCTGCTTTTGGCTCTCTTATTTCACCGTATGGAACAAGCCCTAATTTTATAAGCGCCTGAAATCCGTTGCAGATACCGCACATAAGTCCGCGGCGTACTGAAAGAAGCTTATTAACCTCCTCAGCTATTTTCCCATTGCGGAAAAACGCAGTGATAAATTTTCCTGAGCCGTCAGGCTCATCACCGCCTGATAATCCGCCAGGGATGAAGATTATTTCACTTTGCGCCGCAAGACGGGCAAATTCTTCAGCCGACTGTGCAATATCTTGCGGCGTCATATTTTTGATAACAAAAATATGCGGCTCGGCACCGGCTGCAGCGAGAGCTTTTGCCGTGTCATATTCGCAGTTTGTGCCAGGGAATACAGGTATGAGCACACGGGGACGCAGAGAAACGATTGCAGGCGACACACGACGCTCAACCGTGTATGTAAAAGCGGGTATTTCAT
>JAAYLD010000073.1 GCA_012522015.1 Clostridiales bacterium | reverse complement strand
CAGGAGCTTTCGCGGCTTAGGAATACGGGGAATTACGAAGAAATGTGGGCAGGCTACCTGCTGGCAGCCGAGATATACTATCAGAATGCCTTTATTGACAGAATGAACGGAAAAGACGTTAACTTTGAAACAGCGGTTAAGTGTTTTACTCTGGCCGAAGAATATGCGCCGCTTTACCGCAAAACAAGTTTTCAGATGCATTGGGTCGAAATGCAGCGTCTTACCTACAGCCTGATGTTTACAAATAACCCAAAGGAAGAAATTATTCGTAAAATTTTTGGAAACCTTGACAAGGCAGGCGCGTATTTAAAATGCATCGTTTATGCAAGGCTTATGGGTTATTATTCCGCAGTATCCGATTATCCTAATGCAGTTAAATGCGCGAGACTCTGCATTGAGACTGGAGAGAAGTCCGGATTGTTTTTTTATACGACGCTGGCATATGGAGTAATTGCAAGGGCGGCAATAGCGGCAAATAATAAAGAAGAAGCAACCGTCCTGACAAGCCGTTACCTTAAGCTTTGTGCTGAAAACGGTATCTATGAATATTTTAAGATCCGGGAAACTTATGACCCTGTTCTTGAGTTTGCATATCGCAACCGAATAGAGCCTGAATTTACAGCGCAAATGATGGAATTCGTCGGTTACCGGCTCAAGAAATTATATGTTGAAACATTGGGAGCCTTTACTGTTTATCATGACAGGGAAAGAAAACACATTATAAAATTCAGATCAAAAAAAGAACGTGAACTTCTGGCCTTTCTGCTTGACATGGGAGATAAAGGGGCCACAAAAGAACAGATACAAACCGCTATTTGGTGGGACTCAGAATCCAGAAATATAAAGAATTTGATTGCGGTAAATCTGAACCATATAAAAAACGACCTCAAATCCGCAGGCATAACAGAGTCAGTCGTCTACCGGGGAAACCGTTATTTTATCCACCGCGACCAAATCGAATGCGATTTTGAACTCTTTGAAAAGGCATATAAGAAATTCAGACTAAAGAAAACAAAGGAATATGCAAAAGAGATCATATCCTTATACAAAGGCGAGTATTTGTCAGATTTTGAAGCGTTCTGGGCTGCTTCGAAAAAATTAAATACAGCGAAATTTACGATGAGGCAAAAAGGTTTTTGTCCTGATATTACAGATTTAAACGGAATAAATAATGACATTGTTTTCGTTAAGGAAAGAATCTCTATGGTTAAAAGCGCACATCCCTGCACTTTTTGGTTTCACATAAAAGGCATCATTAATAATAAAGCCACATTCCTGTGAGTAGGAGAAGGTTGCTTCCACCAACAGGTTTGTGGCTTTTTTATTACCACTGTGATAAAAGAATCAAAGGGACTTCTTTATGGTTGTCCCTTTATTTTTGTGCCAAAAAAGGCGCAAAGGGTTAAAAATCATGAGTTTTCTCTAATCTGACGTAAACATTGCCTTTTATTCTTTCATATACTCATTATTAGGTATAAACGGGCATTACATAATATGGGAGAACTATATGAAAATATATATTGACAACTCTTACAGCCCCATAAATAAGGAAGCTGCGGAAATTTTGTATGAAACAGGGATAATAGTATCAAAAATTTTAAGGGAATTCGGTTTTGATGTTATGCTTTCCACCCCCGAACGCGATACAGTTTCCGCCAGCGGGCATCGGGCGGCTTTACATATCAATCAGGCAAATGATTGGGGAGCAGATTTGTTTGTCGCCCTCAATCTCACCGCTTCGCGGGATAAATTCGCCACCGGCGCCGGGGCGGTGGTTTACAATACGACACCGGATATTGAAGCCGTTGCTAAAGAGGTTTTAAGCCTCCTCATTAATCAAACACACCTGCAAAGCCGTGAAATAGCTCAAAGAGGGGACGCCATTCCTCTTAAGAAGGCTAAAATGCCGGCAGGAATACTTGATTTGGGGTTTGTTACAAATAAAAAAGATTTTAACCTTATAACGGGAAACAAAGAACTCATTGCCGATCTTGTAGCAAGAGGCATTATCGAAGCAACAAAAGAAATGCGGAAAAGCTTCGCTTTGGCTGATGTTCAAGAACCAGTGGCAAACACAAAGCCGGCTTTTTATCAGCTTTATCCCGCAAATAAAAAAGACGTTTGCCGGCTTATTGTAAGTGTGTTCACCTCAGCTCTGCCGCAAAAACCTATTGCGGATGCACATGTTACCGTCTATTGCGGCAGAGACGGAAAGCATATTCTTATCTACCAGGGGACAATAGATTTCACAGGAAACACTATACCCATAGAACTCCCCTTATTTAACGATAGAAGTATGAAAGACCCTGAAATGTTTTGTATCTGCGTCCGACATCCCGACTACATGCCCAAAAATAAGTGGATATATGTCCGCGACGAACGAAACATACGTGAAATTATTGCTCTTGATGAAAGGAAAATTAAAATATAATCATCGTAATTCTGAAAGACGGGTTACCCCCACATAAATACCTGAAATCTTGTACCATGTGGCAAGATCTACAATCCCTGTAACCGGCAGATAAAAAATCTGCTGAAATGTACGGACGGCGTTTTCTGTTTGAGGGCCAAATATGCCGTCAACCCTTATTTTGGGTATCATGGGGTAATGGTCGGAGATTGAGTTGAGCTGCTCTTGAATTGTCCGCACGCTCGGACCCGTTGAACCTATTGTCAAAGGCTCACCGGGATAGGAAATCGGAACACCCTGAACCTTTTCCGCCTGCGCCAGATACACATCCTGACCGTAGTAGTTGCGGAGTATGGACAGCGCGTCAAACCCCTGATCGCCAAGATATTTCGACCCCCACTGCTCCAATCCCTGACATCTTGCCCTTGAGCCATCGCAATACTGGGTCAATAAAGGCTG
>JAAYLD010000010.1 GCA_012522015.1 Clostridiales bacterium | reverse complement strand
GATGATAGAATAAAACTATTATCACCCTTAAAAAAAGCAAATGTAGTGTTGTGGGGCAGGTTTTGTTATAATAGAACGAGTATTTTTGAAATTTTTGATTTTAAACTGAGTTAATTTATATTTTCTAACATAGAAACGATAAACGGCAATATAGCTTAACCGGAGGTGGCAACAGTGGCAACAATAAACAATGATAATAACAGCAACAAAAACCTCCATGGCGATCCCGACGGTGAATATGAAGGTACGCATGACAGTGTGCCAAACGGCACGTACGGGAGTACGCGTGGGAGCAACGACACGCATGGAGGCGCGCGTGATAAATACGAGTACCGCGGCCTTGGAGGAAGCGCGAAAAAGGTTTACAGCAAATTCGATAACTTCTGGTATCACAACAAGTGGAAAGTTATTATTGCCGCTTTTTTGATTATCGTTATCAGTGTCGGCACCTATCAGATACTTACGCGTGAAAAAGGCGATATTTTTGTTTTATACGCAGGACCTGATTATGTCGGCGGCAATTCACAGCCGAATATAAAATCAGCCATTCACTCGCTTGGCGCATCTTATGCTGACCATAACGGCGACGGTGAGGTAGTTGTCAATTTTACTGTGATAACACATATGAACAATGAGCAGATAGCAAAAGCAAATGAGAAAAACACTAATATCGTCATCGACATGGGAGCTAACTCCGAAAACTTAAAGAAATTCAACATGGAGATATTCGCGGGTGAGTCGATAATCTGCATGCTTGATCCGGGGCTTTATGCAAGAGTTCGCGATGCAGGAGGGCTTATGCCGCTCAACAAAGTATTCACGAAGGAAGAGATTGGCACACTTCCGGTTTACGATGACTATGGCATAAAACTATCGGAGACCAAATTTGCAAAATATTATAAAGATGTTGGAGACCTGCCGGACGACACGGTGTTATGCGTGCGCGCAAAATCAACGTCATCAATCTTTACAGGGCGCGAGAAAAGTGAAAAAAGGCATGAAATTAACTTAAAAGTATTCCGCGATATCTCTTTGTTTGAATACCCGGAGGGGTATGATCCGTCAAAACAAACGCATGATGTAAGTGATACGGTTAATACGGCTGATACTGCCGAAGCAGGCCAGTGAAACGCCGATACTGTAAAGCAGTATAAATCAAAGCAAAACAAAAATGACGAGCGCATGACAGCTCGTCATTTTTTGCTTTCAGTATGGATGTGGACATACGTTTAAAATCATGCACGGAAGTTGTATCCGCAATCATGACAAAAATATACTCGCCTGCGATTTGAAAACCATCTCTTTGACTGCCATACATGACCCTTACCGGCGGTAGCATGTATAATTGCACCCCACCAGTCGTAACATATAAAAATCATAAAACCAATCATATATCGGATAAAAAGCCACATTAGATACCATATGCCGAATAAAACAAGATATAAACAACCGTGCTTGCTTATTTCGTTTGACAATTGAACTTTTGTGCTGCCGCATCTCGGACACTTAACATTGATTGCCATTTGTCATAACCCCTTTAATAAAGCTCGCCAACCGACGTAACACACCGAAAAAACGCGCTTCGATTGTTGCTTTAAAATTAATAATTTATTAATTACACTTATTATATCGCCATATTTTGCAAAAAATCAATATAAAACGGCAAAATTTATAAAATTATGCCGTTTTTTGATATTATATTATGAGAATGATTTATAAACGTGTTAATGTCTAATTGCCGCTTCATTAAGTATTAATCTGTATCAGTATCGGAGACCTCATTTTCAGCAACTTTTATGCCATTTCCCTGTGGTGCAGTTGATACTGGCGATGTTCCCTTTGTATAATCGTATATCCCTGCTATGACGATAACACCCCCGACGACAACAAGAGCCGACGGTATTTCACGGAACGCAACAATGCCAACTATGGCTGCAAAAAATGGCTGCATCAGTTTTGTAATCGATATAAAAGCCGGAGTTTCAAATTTTAATCCCCAGCTGAAAACACTATGCCCAAGAATCGTGCAGAGAACAGCAAGCAAAACGGCATAAAGGATATTGTCAGTTGAATAGCCTGTGAGAGGTGTACCAGATAATACAGCCATTAAAAGCGTAGTGATGGCCGATGCGGTGTATAAAATGTATGTGTAAAGCGCTGTCGACATATTGCGGCGGCAGACACGGCCAATGAGTGTATATACAGCCATTGCACCGGCACCTAAAAACGCAAAAATATCGCCAATTAAATTATCATTGCCGCTGTTTGCGTCGGCAAGCGCGATAATAACGCTTCCGATGAAGGCAACAATGATTCCTCGCCAGACGCGCAGGGAGATTTTCTCGCGCAGGATAAAAAGCATTGCAAATGCGACGAAGAAAACCTCGACATTTACAAGAATTACAGCGGAGGTTATGCTCGTCAATTTCAGTGATTCAAAATACAAATAAAAGTGTACGCCGAGGAAAGCTCCGCTTAAAAGAGAGAGCGCCAAATCGCGCGTTTTTATAACACGGCGCAGCTCATCGCGGCACTTTAATATGACATAAGGAAGCATGAGCAGCGATGCTATTGTCACGCGGTAAAAGACAAGTATTATTGAAGGAGCGTTCGCAAGCCGAATAAAAAGAGATGAGAGGGAAGTTAGTATAGTGGCTATGACTATAATGGGACGAACAACAGCCCCACTACTGAAAAATTTTTTGAACATCTGCTGTTATATTAAACCTTTCGGGTATTATATTTAATCTTCGCGGCGCTCTCCTAAGATGCTTCTGTACTTATTGTAAAAGCTCTCGTAGTAGCCGCCCTCTATTGCCTCGCGTATCTTTCGCATCAGCTCATTATAAAAGTAAAGATTATGCGTGACAGCGAGTCTCATGCCAAGCGCTTCCTTAGCTTTTAGAAGGTGCCGCAGGTACGAGCGCGAGTATTTACGGCACGTGGGACATAAGCAGCCTTCGTCAATCGGACGGGGGTCAAGCATATATTTTTCATTTATAATCGTGATTTTCCCGCCCCATGTAAAAAGAGTGCCGTGACGGGCGTTTCGGCTCGGCATAACGCAGTCGAAAAAGTCAATACCGCGCCATACAGCCTCAAGAATATTGACGGGGGTGCCGACGCCCATAAGGTATCTCGGCTTGTCGGCAGGCATATATGGCTCGACAGTCTCAATTATTTCATACATAACTTCAGCTTCCTCGCCGACGGCAAGGCCGCCAATGGCATACCCGTCAAGGTCAAGCTCACGTATTGCTTTTATGTTATCAATGCGTAAATCGGGGTATGTGCTGCCTTGATTTATGCCAAAAAGAAGCTGATGCGGGTTTAGCGTTGTTGGCAATGAATTAAGCCTGTGAAGCTCGTCGCGGCAGCGGATGAGCCAGCGAATTGTGCGCTCGCTCGACTCTTTGGCATATTCATAAGGCGCCGGGTTTTCAACGCATTCGTCAAACGCCATGGCGATAGTCGACGCAAGGTTTGACTGTATCTGCATGCTTTCCTCCGGCCCCATGAATATGCGCCGGCCGTCGACATGAGATGCGAAATATACGCCTTCTTCTTTTATGCGGCGAAGCGGCGCGAGCGAGAACAACTGAAACCCACCGCTGTCAGTTAAGACAGGGCCATCCCAGCTCATGAAGCGCCGTATGCCACCCATTTCGCGGATTACTTTATCTCCGGGGCGTATATGCAAATGATATGTGTTTGACAGCGCAATTTGACAGCCAATTTCAGCAAGCTCAATCGATGAAACACCGCCTTTTATGGCAGCACACGTTCCTACATTCATAAAAACAGGTGTATTTATTACCCCGTGTACAGTCTCAAAACGCCCAAGGCGAGCTTTTTTCTCTGTTTTTAATAAGGTGAACATTTATAATCCTTTATTGATGTGTTTTTACGTTATTTAATACGTCCGAACTGCCTGTCAAGCGAAGATTTTGTAATCTCAAGCGTAACAGGGCGCCCATGCGGGCAATATTTTATGTCGGGAAGAGAGAAAAGCTCATCGCACAGCCAGCGGATATGAGCATCGCCATAAACGCGCCCGCCTTTGATGGCCGCTTTGCAGGCACAGGAGAAAAGCGTGCGCTCAAAAATAGCGTCGCGAGTTTCACCGACGGAAACTTGCAGTTCGCTGCCGAACACGACAAATGCTTCCGTTGCCATCTCGGTTGTAAAGCCCTGCGGCAGTGCTGTTATGATGGCAGTATTACCATCAAGCGTAAAGTCGAAGCCAGTGGCGCGTATATCGCTTGAATATTCGGTGATAACAGCGGCTTCTTCAGATGTCAGCTGCACTTTAAGTGGCGTCATAAGAAGCTGGGATGCGCCCTCCGCGGCACGCTCACGCATGTTGCGACGCAGCCGCTCGAACAGTATGCGTTCGTGAGCGGCGTGCTTGTCAATCAGGTAAATACTGCAGGAAGTCTCGACAATAACATAGCAGTCCCACGCTTCGCCTAATATTTTATATTCTGTTACCGGCGAAGTTTCATTTTCAAGCGTGCCCGTGCCCTCTATCGTTTCCTGGCTTTCAGACAGTGACTTTTTCGTTGCGGAGGTATCCGGCGATGATGTTAATGTTTCATCAGATGTCAGCGGTTGTGTCTGATTAGTTTTTACAATCGCTGCTATCGATGCTAAGAGATCCGGTGTAACCTGCGATGGTGTCTCAGATTTTACAGAATGTTTTTGTTGTGTCTCTTGTGCTTTTGTTATATTTTGCTTCGGTGTTATTTCAATTTGCGTAGGTTTTCTGTTCTGTGAGCCATCGCGGACAGGTGCAAATGAAGCAGCCGCTGCTTGTGCGCGGCGTTTGTAGCTGTCGGTAGCCGACGGTGTTTTGCTTCCGAGCGGCAGCTCGGCGAATCGCATGTTTTCCTCAAGAGCCGGGCGGACAGCGTAATAAATAGCCTCAAAAATTAGCTTTTCATTTGAAAATTTAACTTCAAGCTTTGCCGGGTGTACGTTTATATCGACAAAACCGACAGGTATATTTATCATCAGCACGCAAGCGGGGAAGCGATCTTCTGGGATAAACGTTCTGTATGCTTGCTCAAGCGCTACCTGAGCCGTTATTGTGCGCACATAACGGCCGTTTATGAAAAACATCTGCCCGTTTCTGTTGGCGCGCGCGGTGTCAGGCATGCCGATATAGCCTGTGACACCGACGCCATTATATTCATATGAGACCGGGATTGTACGCTGCGTGAATTCACGCCCCAGAATCGAATAGATAGCACTACGTAGGTCGCCGTTTCCTTCGGTGCGCATTTTAAGAGCACCGTCGGAGATAAGCCTGAAGGAGATTTCGGGATGCGAGAGCGCTATGCGTTCAAATATTGCGTATATGGCGGCAGCTTCCGACACGTCCTTTTTGAGGAATTTCCGTCTTGCCGGAACGTTTGCGAAAAGGTCTTCAACGATAACGGTAGTGCCGGTCGAGCATCCCGTTTCTGTGTGTGATATAATTTCGCCCCCCACAACATCAAGAAGCCCACCGAACTCCTCTGTATGCGGACGGCTTATAATCCGCAGGTGCGAAACGGCTGCAATAGCGGCAAGCGCCTCACCGCGGAAACCAAGCGTCCAGATGGAGTTTAAATCTTCGGCTGTTTTTATTTTGCTTGTCGCGTGGCGCAGTATGGTTTTAGGCAAATCGTCGAAGGTTATTCCGCATCCGTTATCTGTGACCCGCATATAAGTGACGCCGCCGCGCTGTATTTCTGTCGTTATAATAGTAGCACCGGAGTCAATAGCGTTTTCAAGAAGTTCCTTTATTACGGAAGCAGGGCGGTCTACAACCTCACCGGCGGCGATGAGGTTTGCGATTTCAGGTTCAAGAACGTTGATTCCGTGAGGTTTGATACAGTCTATATTTTTATCATTGGTTTTTCCATTCATCAAAACTCACCGCACTCCTTCCTAATAAAACTTAAAATAATACGCTTATCTTATTGTTCAAGCAGCTTTTTTATTTCGTAAATAAAGTTAATAGCCTCAATTGGCGTCATTGTGTTCGGGTCGGCGGCGCGTAACCGCTCGGTTATTTCACGCTCTGTTGGCGTCACAAGAGACAATGTAATATCCATTCTCTCTGATGGCAGGGGAACTTCATTTCCATTGGCTTTAGCTTTTCGCTCGGGCGCTCCATGTGCCTCTATCTCGTTGAGGATGGCGCGTGCGCGCTTTATCACCTCTGATGGAAGGCCGGCAAGTTTCGCAACTTCAATACCAAAGCTGTCGTCAGTACTTCCTCGCACAATTTTTCGCAGGAAAGTGATGTCGCTGCCGCGTTTTTTTGCTGCAATATTATAATTTATGACACCTTCAAGCTCATCTTCAAGAACCGTCAGCTCATGATAATGCGTCGCGAACATCGTTCGCGCTCCGATTTTACGGCTGTGTGTATATTCGGCGACAGCACGCGCAATTGCAAGGCCGTCGTATGTACTCGTGCCACGCCCTATTTCGTCATAAATTATCAGGCTGTGCCGCGTAGCATTTGCAAGTATATAAGAAACCTCAGTCATCTCAAGCATGAAAGTGCTCTGCCCGGATGCAAGATCGTCTGATGCTCCGACACGCGTGAAAAGCTTGTCGACAATGCCAATCCGCGCTTCCTTTGCTGGAACAAATGAGCCTATCTGCGCCATGACGACAATAAGGGCTACTTGACGCATATATGTTGATTTACCGGCCATGTTGGGCCCGGTTATTATCATCAGCCTGTTATATGAAGTGTCAAGAAGCGTGTCATTTGGAACAAAATATGTGTCGCGGACAAAACGCTCAACGACAGGATGACGCCCGTCTTTTATTTCTATAACATCGGAGTAATCGCCCTCCGGCCGTGTGTAGTTATACTGCTTTGCCACATCGGCAAGCGAGCAGTAAACGTCTGTGCGGGCAATAAGAGCGGCGCTGTTGCGGATACGGGAGGTCGCTTCAGCGACACGCGAGCGCACAGAGCAGAAAAACTCGTATTCAAGTGTTTTCAGCTTTTCTTCAGCGCCAAGTATTGTCGCCTCTTGTTCCTTCAGTTCCTCCGTTATGTATCGCTCGCAGTTTACAAGCGTCTGTTTGCGTATATACCGGTCAGGTACCTGGTTTACAAAAGATTTTGTTACTTCAATATAATAACCAAAAACACGGTTATAGCCGACTCTTAAGTTCTTTATTCCTGTAGCCTCGCGTTCGTTTGCTTCAAAGTCGGAAACCCAGTTTTTGCCGTCGCGCATTATACCGCGAAGGTAATCGATGTCTTCATTTGCCCCGTCAGCAATAATACCGCCATCACGCAGCGATATCGGTGGATCTTCTGCTATGTTTTTGCGGATGAGGGCGCGCACATCGTCAAGCTCATCAAGCTTTTCATATATCTCACGAAGCTCGTCAGATTTGCAGTCTTTAAGCAGTAAGCGGAGTTTCGGTATAACTTCAAGCGTTTTGTATATAGCGCGAAGGTCGCGGCCGTTTGCTGTTCCAAATCCAACCTTTGTTATAAGGCGTTCAAGGTCGAGCACGTCTGCAAGAAGATGTGAAATCTCCTCGCGCAGTAAAAAGTTGTCGGCAAGCTCCGCTACGGCTGCCTGTCGGAGCATAATGCGTGCTGTATTGACAAGCGGATGTTCAACCCAGTTGCGCAAAAGACGGGCGCCCATCGCCGATTTTGTTCTGTCAAGCACCCAAAGCAGCGACCCGCGCTTCTCACGCGAGCGCAAAGTTTCGGTAAGCTCAAGGTTTCGGCGCGTGTTGATGTCAATTTCAAGGAAGTGATTGCCCGAATATACTGACAGTTCCTTTATATAAGAGATGTCGGCAAGCTGAGTTTCGGCGACATAGGATAAAAGAGCACCGGCGGCGCATGTTACCTCATCGTCCTGCTCCGGCAGTGCCATCTGCGAGACGCCAAATTGCTTGTCGCACAACGCCCGACACTCCGCATAGCTGAAGCGATCTGAGTCGTTTTTTGTTACAGCGGCAGAAAGGCGCTCCTCGATAAATAAAAATGTGCGAGGCAGCGTTTTTTCGTCGACGTTTGTAATGATTTCGCTCGGCATGTATGTGCCGAGCTCGTTTATTAGGCGGGATTCGTCTTCAAGAGGGAACGACGTCGCAGAGACTGTGGCAGAAGAAATGTCGCAAAAGCAAAGCCCGATGCGATCGGATGCCTTATTATAATAAATAGTCGATAGGTAGTTATTTTGCTTTTCATCAAGCAAAGTGTTCTCGAAAACAGTTCCGGGTGTGATGACGCGGACGATACGGCGTTCCATCAGACCCTTACCCGGTGTAACGTCGCCCACTTGTTCACAAATAGCAACCTTATAGCCGCGGGATATGAGCCGACCGATATATGGCTCACACGCGTGGTATGGAATGCCGCACATAGGCGCGCGTTCCTCCTCGCCACAGTCGCGGCCGGTAAGGGTAAGCTCAAGCTCACGCGACGCTGTTTTAGCATCCTCGTAAAACATCTCATAAAAGTCGCCGAGCCTAAAAAACAGTATGTGATCCGGGTATTGCTCTTTCAATCGCAAATACTGTTCCATCATTGCCGTAGCCATAAGATGCCTCCGGTATATGTATAAAATCGACGTACGACCCCGCACCAGGTGGCACGGGGTCATGCGCAAAACGAATAATACGGAAATGAAGTTACGTTAGTCGGTTTAGTCACGAGAAAGTTAGTAGTTTTTGTTGATTATATTATATAACTATTTGTTTATCAGCCGCAACCAGAGCATTCTGAGCAGTCCCAGCCGCAGTGATGGGGGTATTCGCCTGTTATATTAAACATAATTTCGTCGTTTACTTCTGAAACAAGGGCGTCGAACAGCTCTTTTGCTTCTACGTAGTTTTTATAATGCTCGTTTTCCGTAATCTCCATATAAAGAGTGTTTATCCGTGCGTCAATATCGCGAATTAAATTGCTGTCGCGTTCTTTTTCAGCATAAGCGGCGCTGAGTGCTGCCTGCTGGGCATTATATTCAGCGATAAGCCGCATCAGTTCTTCGTCCTCGCGGTAAGCTGTCTGTGCTGCTGTCATTTTTACATAACGCTCATCTTCTCTTATGAGACGTCCAAGCGATCCTGCCATTTGGAGGATGGCGGCCTCGGATGTTTTTTCTTCTAGCATGGTGTTTTTCCTTAAATATTTTAATTTTATTGGGTTTGTGTTTATTACCGCGGCGGCGGGACTATCTCACCGTGTAAAAGGTAAGGTTTGGCATGTGTGATACGCGCCCACACAAACTGACCGGGAGCTGCGTCGCCTGTGAGACGAACTATCTTGTTGCCCTCGTTGCGTCCGCATAAAACACCATCCTCACCCGGCGCGTCGTTGGTCAATACTCGTTCTATCCTACCAATCTCGGCTTTGCTTTTCTCAAGGGTAATCGCATTTTGCAATTCAATAAGGCGCGTAAAGCGCTCTGTTTTTTCCTCGCGCGTCAGAGTGTCGATCATTTTAGCAGCCGGCGTGCCCTCGCGTGGGGAGTATATAAAAGAAAAGATCATATCGTATCGCACACGTCGAAGGGCGGCGAGCGTATCCTCAAAATCAGCTTCTGTTTCGCCCGGGAAACCGACGATAATATCTGTTGTCAGCGTTATATCCGGCATTGCAGCACGCAGCGCGTCGATTTTCTCAAAATAGCTTGCTGCCGTGTATTTGCGATTCATCGCTTGAAGCATACGGTCGCTTCCGGACTGGATCGGCAGATGGAAGTGACGAGCAATCTTTTTGTTTTCCGCCATCACGCGTATTAAATCCGGACTTACATCCTTTGGATGGCTTGTCGTAAAACGAATCCGGAAATCGCCCTCTATTTTAGCAAGCCGCTCAAGAAGAGTGGGGAAGTCTATATCTTCGTCAAGCCCACGGCCGTATGAGTTTACGTTTTGTCCAAGAAGCGTTATTTCACGGTATCCGCTCTCGACAAGGCTGCGGACTTCGGCTTCAATATCCGCAGGACGACGGCTGCGCTCGCGGCCGCGCACGTACGGAACAATGCAGTATGTGCAAAAGTTATTGCATCCATACATGATGCTGACCCAAGCACGTGAGGTAGAGCCGCGTACGATTGGTAAATCTTCCGGAAAATCAGCGTAGTAAGTGTCAGAGTCATTGTCGCCATGAAGTGGCAGGTTAGCTTCCGGGAAAAAGCGGCGTCCGCCGGCAAGGCGGGCGGCAACGAATGAGGGCACAAGGAGAATCTGCGCTGTCGAAAACGAAAAGTCGACGTGAGGGAAGCTGACTTTAAGCTTTTCCGCCCTGTTTTGGCGGGATGCCATACAGCCGCCTACGCCGATTATCATATCCGGATTTTTCTCTTTTATGAATTTTAACTCTCCGATGTGAGATAGCGCTCGTTGCTCGGCATGCTCACGAACAGCGCATGTGTTAACAAGTATAAGATCGGCTTCTTCTGCAGTGTCTACAATTTTATATCCCATCAATGAGCATAGACTGGCGAGTTTTTCACTGTCTGCTTCGTTTTGCTGGCAGCCAAATGTCATAATATATGCTTTTGGCTCGTGTCCTGCAGAGCGAAGAGAGTCTGTGTGCCCTCGTACAAGTGATACCGCTTCATCCACGTCAATATCAATCGGTGTTTTGCGGTTCTTAGGTATTTTCATTACTTATATTCCCGATTATACGCCGAAAGCGGCGCTACTTAAGCATTAATTCCAATTAATTTGATATAATTATACAGCACCAAACCCAACATGTCAACGAAAGTATAATAATAACACGCTCAAAACACCGTTTATACTGTTTGTATTTGTTTTTGTATTGACAAATGTCTTTCACCGTGATAAAATTACGTGTCGCGGTGGGAACATAAGAATTTGGGCGCACCGCCCCGCATAAAACCGTTTTCTGCCCGCACGGCAGCTTCTTTTTATATGTGAAACTGGCTCGCGTGTGGCTCAAAGTAAAGGGCAATATTTTTACGTTATATCCGGGCATTTTTAAGTGTCTTATAAGGACAGAAGCAACGATGTACGAGACAATTGACGAATTATTCTTCAGAGCTGTCCAGTACTGCATATTAGTCATTGAGTTTATTGGCGTTGCAGTTTTAGTGTTTACTGTCCTAAAATGTGCCCTGCGGTTGATAGCAAAAAGAAGCGCGCACATCAGGCTTGACCTTGCAGAAGGCATAGCACTTTCGCTTGAGTTTAAGATGGGCAGCGAGCTTTTGCGAACTGTTGTTGTGCGTGAGCTGAGAGAACTGCTTATACTCGGCGCAGTTATACTGCTCCGAGCGGCTCTTGCGTTCTTTATTTGCTGGGAAATAACGAACGAAAAGAAAGCAAGTGCTATACCACCCGAGGATAATACGCTCGACAAATCAAACAGCAGCGGGTATGCCGAAGAGAGATAAAGATGTGTGACATAATCTCAATTATTCTATTATAACCGAGATTTATGCTGTCGACATGGGGACGTAGCTCAGCTGGGAGAGCATACGGTTCGCATCCGTAAGGTCGAGAGTTCGATCCTCTTCGTCTCCATTTGATAAAAAAGGCTTCAAATCATTGCGATTTGAAGCCTTTTTTATACTTTTTTGCATGTTATTTAGCCTTTTCCCTACATACATATTAGCAGAAGAAAAAAACGAATGTTCAATTTGAGGCAAAAACAAGTGCAGAGAAGAATATTAGTTCGCAATCCGTCGCTAATTTATTAAATATCGCTACAGATGCGGGCGACGGTGACGATACTACAACTGCGCCGCCGGATGAGCTAAATGTCAAAGTAATAAGCTTATCTTCCGGGGCGCCCGCCGTTTCGATTAAAAACGACACATATACAGACGATAGTCCTCACGCTGTGAATCTTGACAACTCAGTTTACAGCCTGACACTTGACGTGAACCCGGCTGGCTTTACAGGAAATCCGGTGCTCGTCGTGTCAATACCGAAGGGCATTACCCTTACATCTTATCCCACAGCGTCTCACCCTACGCTTTCAGGTTATATTCAGAGCGTCAGCAATACGACAGAGCTGGACGGAAGCACAACACTCAGATATGTATTTAACACCGGTATCGGCACTGTCGGTTTTAAATAAATCTCAGAGCTACCTATAAGCTGATGATTGGTAATATTTACACAGTGACGGCAACCATTTACGACGGTAGTACAGAAATAGGCACTGTGTCGGACGCTCTCGAGATTAAATTAAATCCGACCCTTGTGCCCCAGGGGCTTATGTAGTATACAGGAGAGAACCCCAGTATATTAATATCGTCTCTGATGTGGATTATTATTTCATTATCCCAAATTTGTACTATTATAGCAACTATGCCCCACATTACGATTATGATTCCATAACTATTACGGTACCGATTCCGGAGAATGCAACACCGGGTTATTACGATAATAACAATTTTATTGAGCTGACAGTTGACGAGCCTTATAGTTTCCAAAACGGAACGGTAACATTTAAAACTAATCAGACCTTTATGGTAGACAAAACAGGAAATGCCCTTGTTTACGACCTGTCGCCGTCGCATGCGCTTTTCTCGGATTATGTGTATTATTGTTATATGGACACCGGTTATTTTGGGGATATTTACCTCCGCTTCCCAGGTAACACGGCAGCTGGAACATATACACCCGGCGTCTCACCGAAAATCGTTGCCAATGTCGGTGACAGTGAATATACGCTTCGGAATCACGGTACATCCACCGGTAATGGCTATTATGCCCTCGGCTTTACATTCCGGGAATACAACATTAACAATGATGTATATCCCTACGTGACTCGCGGTTATAAATTAATCAACAACAACTATTTTCTGTTGCCGCAGAAAGACAATCAGTACTTCAGTGCTTCTATATATAATATAGTGGTAATGTTCTTACTAATGTGGAGGTAGAATATTGCGGTGGGTACTCCGGCAGTACAGCATTGCCGCTTTCACCTGACATCCACTGTTACAAGCTGGTGTTTAATCTCGAATCCTCCTCGAGTAGTATATATCCATCTACAGTAGACGTAACATATTCATATTATGATGCAAGCGCTGGAGTAATTAAAACAGACGGTCATGCTTATCTGACCTACGAAGACCCGATCCTGCTTTTGGACGAAGGGGACTATTTTACATATATCCGTGCCACCTACGACCATTTGGGATTATCCAGCAGCACCAGCAGTATTAAAACAGTCGAAGGATACTGCTGCAATATGTCTAACAACCGAGAGTACTGTCTACCCGTTTGATGACGGCTCTTCCTATCGCGAATACCAACTTAAAGACCTTCTGGCTTTGATAATGACAATGACAAAGATGAGATATTTGCCCGATTCAGAAGTCTCACAACCGCAACGCAAAATGCGGCAAAGGTCATCAGTGTGTCCGCTTCTCTGACTTCATCGTATGAAGGCGGATCCGGTACAAGCAAATCATATCAGTACAATTCAACGGGCAGCTATAAATTTACGGTTCATAACGTTCTTGAAAGCGGCAACACAGCACTGGATACCACAATAACTATCACTGTTCCCTCCACAGGGTCGGGCATTGCCGCAGAAATGACCGGGGCGGCAGTGCTGTCAGGCGACTTTCTTTCAGGAGCCACGGTTACTTATAGTACGGACGGCGGCTTGACTTATGACGATGAGTCTTCTATAAGCAACTGGAGTGAAGTTACAAATATTATGATCACAATGGCTGGGGGCGTGGCGCTCTCAAGCGGCGAGGCGGCCTACGTAACCGTGCCGTTCGCAGTAAGATATGGAGTATCCGCTTAGTCCTCCTCCCAAGCGACATTCGCCGCCACTATGTCCTATTCGCTGTATAGAGATGGTGAGAAAAACTTAACGTCAACTACAGACGCACCGAACTGCACAATAAAAACTGCATCTGTTCCTGTCAGCGGTGTTGTGTATAAGGACTATGATGACGACGGCGTTCGTGACGCAAACGAGCAGGATAATATGGAAAACTACACTGTTTTGCTCTATTCCGGCTCCTATACCAGCGGTACAACCGGGCTTACTCAAATTGCCTCGAACACGACAAACTATAACACAGGCGCTTACTCATTTGCATACATTATTTATAAACCCGGAACCTACACGCTGAGCGTGAGAGTTCCCAGCACGCAAGCGATCGGTGCATATGCAGGCATATGCAGACGGCTGGACTTTTGATAGCAATGGTTATGCTTATTACACCTTTACAGTCGGCGGTGATGTAACAAGCGTGAAAAAAGACCTGCCGCTGAAGGCTTCTCGAACGCTGGTGCTTAACTATTACAGTCTCTATTTGTACAAAGACACTACCAAAAAGCTTGTGTCAACAGTTGCACCAGCCCTTGAGGACTATGAAACTATAACATATGTATCATCGAACCCCGATATTGTTGAAGTCACCTCTGACGGCACACTCATCTATAAATCCGATGGTGATGCAACTATAACAGTTTCAGTACCCGCATGTGACGGCGGAGATGACGTAACGGCCACATGTACGGTTTATGCCCGTCAAACAACTTACTCAATTAGGCTTCATGCCGGAGACAATGTGACGCTGAGCAGTTCTGAATACACCTTATCATCAGGTGTATATATCGGCAGTTATACGTACGGCACTACTTACTATCTGCCCACAGCTGCTTCTATGACGAAGGCAAATGAAGAATACTATTTTGACGGATGGTATGACAACGCCGGTTTCACAGGCTCAAAGATTAAAGATTACATATATTTCAAGCTCCGATTACGGCAACAAGGAGTATTACGCCAAGTGGCTCCAATGCGAAGCGGGTTATGAAACAAGTGAAAATACATGGGTCTACGGGACGTTTTTAACGGCACTTTCTAATGTCTATAATGGCGGTACAATAAAACTGTTCAAGGATGTTACATACAGCGGTTTACTCAGTATTTCAAAAAACATTACGCTAAAAACCGACGGGAATCCCCGTACACTGACGATCAACGATTATATAAATGTTACAGACGGTTCGCTGACCATTGACAGTGCAGATCTGACTATAACTGGCGGCAATAATAGTTACCAACTAATTTATAACGGTAGCAATGGTACGGTGAACATTAAATCAGGTACGGTTTCATCTGTCTCCGCTTATTGTATTTATAACTTAGGCACATTGAATATATTGAGCGGGGAGATTATAGGCTCTTTCGTAGGCGTCACAGTAATAAACAATAATGTTAGTGGAACTGTTACAATAACTGGAGGTAATATTATAAGCTCATCTCCTGGAGGATCCGCTATTCTTGAGGATGTGAACGCTACCGGCTTAATCACGATTTCCGGCACACCTGTTATATCTTCAGCTACAGATCGTACTATCGAGTGCATGATGCGCACGATAGGCACGACGGATACTGCTGTTATTAATTATTTTGGTGTGACTATTTATGACAGCAGCATGTCGAACATACTCTGACGGGAACAAGCGATGGGTTAAATTATGTGATAAACTCCGGGAATTATAATAGTGCAGTAATTACTGCAAGAAATATTCCAAGCGGATATGTTCTTATTGCATGGACAAGCGATCTCGTCACAACAACCGGCTCGGTACGGTTAATGGAGCAGCTTTGTCAAGTCTCAATAGCGCGGACGGTTCACCATTCACAAGTATTTATGCTCATATTGCACTTAAGACGTTTAGCGTAAGCGGAACAGTCAGAGCCGGCACAGCTCCACTTGATGATCTCAGCGGTATAACAGTAACGCTGTACTCACCATCAGGGGTGGCGACTGGATACACAGCGCAAACAGATGAAAACGGAAACTTTACAATATCTGATGTACTACCGGGAGACTACGTTGCAGTCGTCGACGCCGTATCAGGGAAATACACCAGAGCAAAAACAGATAAATTTACATTAGATGGCACAGATTACGTTGGTTTAATTATTACGCTTTCCGCACCATTTGCTGACGGCTATCCTATTTTCATCATCTCAAGGGGTCCATCAGAAAGTTCTACTCACTATTATATCTACGAGAAAAAATCTGATTGCGGTATATTTGCACCGTTTAGAGATTTTGGTGCAATAAACAACAGCTATGCATACGACAGCATAGCAGCTGTTATGACAGATATAGCCGTCGAGTCCGCCGGTTATTCACCAACACTTTATTTCGCGGAAACTGGTATTATGCCGGCAGCATCAACGACACGCTATATATCGGCAGCGAGACAGTATATCTTGATAGAGGTGGCACATACACAGTGAGGGGCAGTATAAGCTCGGATGACACCACAATCGAACTTAAAAACAACACTTCACTGATAATTGACGGGGCGAATATTGAAAGCGCAGATTCCAACGCAGTTTTAAATCACAGTAACAGTAATGGAAATATCACATTAATAAGTGGTGTGGTGAGGTCCGAAAGTGAAGTTATTTATGCAATTCAATCCAATAGTCAAAACGGTTCTATTGATATCATCGGAGGTACAGTATGCGGAAAATTATCAGCTGTAGCCGGGTATAATATCCACATCAGCGGTGGTACAATATCCGGAAAAGCAGTTACGGTAGTTGGGTTTAACGTTCATATCAGCGGAGGAAGAATAGAGCGCACAAATGGTCCTGCGGTTGTATGCGTGTATGGAGAAAACACGATATCCGGAGGAACCATAACAGCGGACAACAGCATCATAAACATTGATCGTAGCAGAGAAATTTTTCCAGGTACCGTATTGCTTTTAAATCAGTTCGATGATATCGATTACAAACTGATTGTCAGCGGCGGCTCGATTATAAATACGGCTTCACAAGGATATGCAATATGCGTATATAACCTCCAGCGTGGAGGCATGACTTACCAGAACAATCTTGTGCTCACAGGCAATCCTACAATCTCAAGCCCTGTTGATATCTGGACAAACACAGTGATTTATGCAGATGGCGGCGCAAAACCCGGCTCTGCTCCCTATACCGGCGACGCACTGACAATAAATTACAGTGATGATGATTTACAGGCTGGAATTGCTGCGGTCAGCTTTGTGACAGTTGGCACAAACGACGAAAAATTCAGCATTACGAATGACGGAAACTGCCTGTTAGTCAGGGGCACAGACCTTATTATTTGCAACACTAACTGACGCACCGAAGGGGCTTTCAGGTGTAACATCCACATCGGAAGACAGTACAGACGGAAGTATTTCCGGCACGACTACTGCTATGGAGTATAGGCCTATTTCAGGCGGAGATTACATTGCCTGCGACGATGGCAGCACAACGGTTGGCCCAACGGGATGTTATCTCGTACGTTATGCCGAGACGGCCACTTCTGCTGCCAGCCCTGATGTAATCATATATGTGCCGCCGTATAATACCCACAGCGTCAGCGGCACGGTAAAAGATAGTTCTGATAATGCCGTTTCTGGAGCCACTGTTAAGGTAATGCGGGGAATACCCAGGTTGGCACTACCGGAACTACGGATCCCTAGGTAATTTTATAATTTGGGGTGTACCGGACGGCGAATACAACCTTGTGATAACGAAAGACAGCCGTACAGTTACGATATATATTACCGTCAGCGGAGCTGACTATGCCGCGAGAACAATCACCCTCCCGGACAGTGAAAAGAATAGTATTCTGAAAATCACGGGGGATGAAACGCCGGATGTAGTTGTCAACGGCCTTGACCAAGAGGCGGAATCACATCCTGAGGATTCCTGTATCATCACCATGATCGTTGAAAAGGTGGAAGAGAATAATGCCTGGATTCAGGATCAGGCTTCTGCCATAGCTATTATAGCTGGTGGTCAAACTGTTGAATATCTGAAAATGGAAATAACGAAAACAGTCGGAGGAGGAACCCCGACATACCTGACCAGCTTGTATAGTGTTCAGGAAATTGTTGTTCCATATGATTTCAGCGGTAAGACAGATATTACAGTTTACCGTTATCATTACGGTTATGCAGTCGCTCTGAGAGCTCTGAAGGCTCGTCCAAACATAAATGATGCGTAGGACGGCACCTTCTACGCAGATTATGCAAACGGAAAAATCTATATCTATGCCAATAAATTATCCGTCTATGCTATTGGTTACAGATTAAGTTCCGGCACAAGTGACCCGCCTTCCGAACCGTTCACATATTATACAATAAAGGCATCAGCCGGCACAGGCGGGAGCATCAGCCCCAGCGGTTCTGCGAGCGTTGCATACGGTGACAGCATAACCTATGCTATTACGCCTGACGAAGGTTATTCGATCTCCTACGTTTTGGTGGATGACGTAAACGTTGGTGCAGTGAGCAGCTACACTTTCAGAAACGTCACACAATCGCATGCCATAAGGGCGGTGTTTGTGAAAAACGCGGGGTGCCGTATCATTCACCGATGTCGATTATGACAGTTACTACGGTAAATACATTGATTGGGCATCTAAGAATAAAATTAACGTAGGAGTCGGTGAAGGCTTATTTGAACCTGACCGTGCGATAACCCGCGAGGAGATGGCTGTAATCCTATACCGTTTTGCTAAGTTCATGGGAGTTCCCATGGAAGACTTGGAGAATGTTGAGCTTGATTATACCGACGCTTCAAGCATATCTTCCTGGGCAGTTGACGCAGCGAAACATTGCCAGGTGACAGGGATTATTCTTGGACGTGGCAACGGTAATTTCGTCCCGAAGGGAAAGCAACGCGCGCGGAAGTTGCAGCAATTCCCCAGCGCTTTATAGAAACGGTAGTTTAAATAATAGAGCAATCTCTCATTTAGGCTGATCTACTTAAAGCGGGATAGACTGAATTCTCAGACTATCCCGCTTTCTTTAATAAAAATATATAACAAAATTAATTTGGGTGGCGTGAGCTTTTGTCAAAGTAGTGTTGATACTTAAAATCCACAATTACATCTAAAAACAATAGCAAAAATTCTACATTTTAAGCCAAAGAAAAATCATTTAAGCTCTTAAAACTTGGGAGCGGCTGATAAAATTCGACACTTTTAAAGAAATTAATATATATATATTATAGTCTGAAAAATTACATAGCTAAAAATTGAAAACTGACTAAAATGATGATATAATTACACAGTGATAAGTATGTTAGCAGAGGGTTGTTGTAATTTTATTTAGTAGGGTTCCTGACAAACAGGAATTCTTTGTGATGTTTTAAATTATATATCTATGTTTCTGAGGTTTTAGTTTTAAGTATTATTAAATATTGCTGCTCAGTTTTAGCTAAATGTTTTAATAATTCTTGAAAAATAACGAATTATTGCAAGGATTTAACTATTATGTATAGAGGTTTCTTTAAGCGATTTTTTGATATAATCCTTTCATTCTTAGCGATTGTGCTTTTGTCGTGGTTATTTTTCATTATTTCATTAGCTATTGTTGTAGATGACCCTGGTCCAGTTTTCTTCAAACAAAAACGAGTCGGTAAAAACAAAAAACTATTTATGATGTTGAAGTTCCGAAGCATGAAAATGAACACACCATGCGATACGCCGACACATATGCTAAAGAATCCCGAGCAATACATAACACGAGTTGGAAAATTCCTGCGTAAGACTTCACTTGACGAGCTTCCGCAGATTTTTAATATTTTAGTTGGTCAAATGAGTATTATTGGACCCCGGCCGGCTCTTTGGAATCAGGACGATCTTATAGATGAGCGCGACAAGTATGGCGCAAATGATGTCCGCCCGGGTCTTTCTGGTTGGGCGCAGATAAATGGCCGCGATGAATTAGAAATACAGGTTAAAGCAAGACTTGATGGCGAGTATGTTGAAAAGATGAGTTTTGCGATGGACTGGAAATGTTTCTGGAAGACGATTATTTCGGTATTAAAACGTGAGGGTGTTGTAGAAGGTGGTACTGGCGCATTGGTAAAAGAAAAGGTGCATGAGAAAGAGGTAGTTAGTAAATGAAAAAGATACT
>JAAYLD010000072.1 GCA_012522015.1 Clostridiales bacterium | reverse complement strand
CGAAGGTTTTCCATTTGTGAGTTTTCCTCAAAGAAAACCTTTACGATATAACGTAGACTCTCCGCTTCATTTTTCATTTCTGCGGAGGATGTGGCTTTATCGTCTCTTTCATCTGCGCTGCTGACTGCTGTTTTTTGACACGATTTAAGTGCCATAAGCGTTTCATTCGCTCGTTTTATCAGGGACGACGCGTTCCCGCCCGGCGGATTGCCGCTTTGAAGCTTTGAGATTTCCCCATTGAAATATGATATCGAATCAAACATTAAATTAAATATTGATGGCCACTGCATATCCGCTATGCCATATTCCCTGATAAACGCAAAGACATCCTCAAGAGCATGTGAAAGCCTCGCGATCTCATCAAACTCCATCATTGCCGCCGCGCCTTTGATCGTATGCATTATGCGGAACACTTCGTTGATTTGATCGACGCTTAGCTTTCTTCCATGTTCTCCATCAAGGAGTAAATTTTCAAGAGATTCAAGAAGTTGCTGTTCTTCGTATATGTAAGATTCAATTAAGGATTCATCACCGCGCATTTTACTTTACCACCCATTTATTACTTTGTTGTCGTCTAACGGTGTTCGATTTTATGCCAGCTTGTCTAATGCAGATATTATGCCTTCCTCCTTAAACGGCTTCACTATAAAACCTTTTGCGCCACTGAGTATAGACTCTCTAACCATTGCTTCCTGCCCCATTGCAGAAACCATAATAACGTTTGCGTTGGGATCTATCTTCACAATCTCACGAAGTGCCGTAATGCCGTCCATCTCTGGCATTGTAATATCCATTGTTACAATATCGGGCCTAAGCTCTTTAAACCTTTCGATTGCAACAATGCCATTTTCAGCCTCACCGACTACTTCATGACTGCTTCTTTTTAACATATTTTTTATTGTAATCCTCATGAAAGCAGCGTCATCTACAATCATTATCCTCGCCATTTAATAAATCCTCCGAGTATATTGGTTAACATATTATAATTAAATAATTTTTTCTGGTTTATCGACAGCCTTTATTCTGAGACTACCCGTTTCAATGTCAAAATAGATAGTTCTTCCTGAATTGCCGCCTGTGTCTTCTGCAACAAGCTCAATCCCAAGACACGCGAGCGTTTCGCGGCAGCTTTCTACATTGCGTTTGCCGATTGTAGCTATCGGTGAATTACTGCTCACCGAGAACATTGTTGCGCCACCGGCCATTTTCGCCTTAAGTCTTGGTTTTGACGCACCAGCCTTTATTATTGCATCTACGAGATCTGAAATGCCTGAATCAGCAAATTTTGTTCTCGAATGACCGGGGCCTAGTTCTTTGATTGATGGCAGAAGTATATGTATTAGTCCTCCAATTTTCGCAACCGGATCATAAACTGCAACTCCAACACATGACCCTAAACCAAGCGAGCAAAGCTGATCTGGAGGTTTTGCTATTTTCATCATTGCAATATCAACCGATAGAAATGTCTTTATCATAATCTGTCAGATAACACCGATCGAGAGCATAATATTATTGCATGATTTTTGATCTGGTATAAGTATCAGTTTTCCGGATATTCTCTCAGCATCATTATAAAGTTCAGACTCAAATATCAATGCGAAGTCACCAGTCTTCCCAATTTCTGAGGCTGTTGCGCTGATGACAGAACCAATCATATCAACGCAGAGATAAGGTATAGAAGCTCGTATTTTAAGGCCTGTAAAAGTGGATGTTGCCGTTATATATGACCCGCAAATAATATTGACAGTCTCGGATAAAAGAGAGGCCTCAAAATCTGAATATCTTAAAATACTCATTCTTTCGATATTCACCGGGGCTTCGCCAGTCACCATTTCAACGATTCTATCCGCTTGGCCTATTTCCTGTATAATCACAAAATACCCGGAAACATCGCCGTTTATTTCTACAAGGCCCGCTACGGCAACCTTATCAGCACCACCCAAAACTCTTGCCATGTCAGAGAGTGGAACCGTAAGTACTTTTGGTACTGATTGCCGTATTGTTCGCCCAAGAAAAGCTGCCATTGCTGTCGCTGCATTCCCCGCACCAATGTTATTTATTTCATTTAGCGCGTCTTTACGAATATCATCAATATTGGCAGAAGTGTCAATCACTATTACCTCCTTTATTCTGATATATCTCAAATAATGATTATTTTGATTTGCCGTCACAACACACAATTATCTATTATTATATTTTCGGCATTTTTTTGTTTTAATTAACTAAACTATAAAAATATTTATTATTCAAAAACATTAATAAATCAGCCTTTAAACCATTATATTATTTTTATTTTTCAATTAACTATCAACTTTAGAGAAAAACTTTCGATAAAATTCAATAGTAATAATAATGTAATAATGTGAAAAAAAATCCTCGTTTTATGAGCTGCGCTGCTGACAGTGCTGCTGGCAAGTGCTATTTTGCACATTAATTATTACATAAAAACAATAACAATAAAGGAGATTGTTGCATGTCAAGCGTAGGATCAACAGATGTCTTCAATAATGCCTCATCTTCTCGTATTACCGGTATTTTCTCGACTCTTGACACTGATACGCTGGTTAAAAATTTGTGCGCTCCCCAACAATCGAAAATATATAAACAGCAGCAGAAAAAAACACGATATGAATGGTTCATGGAAGCCGTTAATGATGTTAGGGATACTGCCAAGGAATTTCAAAATAAATACTGCAGCGCTCTTGGCGCCTCAAGCATGCTGAAATCCTCCACATACTATTCGTATACCATAACATCGCTCTCGACAAATAATGCCGTCACCTTGGCCGGCAGAAGTAATGCACTTGAAGGTAATTATACCGTAAAGGTATTACAGCTTGCAAGCAATGCGACAGCAAAAAGCTCTGGCACTGTTTCTAAGAACGGCACCGAAATTTCATCAAACAACACAGCTACCCTCGGTTCTCTTTCGTTTGAAAATGACCTTGTATTTGATGAGAGCGGGAAGATAAAATTCGAAATAAACGGCGAAGTGTTCGAATTCACTAAGGACACAACGCTGCAAACTATGATAAACACAATCAACAACAGCCCCACCGCAAATGTAACTATGAAGTACAGCCGCATAACAGACAGTTTCACAATTGAGGCTGATGAAGGCGGGGCTAATAGCAGCGTTACTATCAAAAATATTTCTGGAAATGCCTTTGGCGAAAACAGCGCCTTTAAGATAAACGAAGGAACTTATAAAAACGGTAAAGATTCAATCACCGAGATAAACGGTGTCACAATACAAAGAAACAGCAACAGCTTTGAGATTGATGGTATTTCATACACTCTCAATGCCGTCACAAAGGACACGTCTGAAGAAACGTTAGCCTTCACAGTAAAGCGTGATTACAGTGCTACAGTAGAAGCTATCACTGAGTTTATCAAAGCTTATAATGACTTAATCATCTACCTAAATAAGCTTGCTACTGAAAAGGACTTTTCACATGATTATCCACCGCTTACGGCAGCTCAGGAAGAGGAGATGACTGAAAAGCAAATTGAAAAATGGAATGAAAAAGCCAAAAGCGGTATTTTAAGCAGGGATCTTAATCTTGAAAGATTAATTCGAGACTTAAAATTATCTTTCTTCACTCCCGCCGGCGGCACAGGGATTGCGGCCACATCGATTGGCTTATCTGGCGGCATTTATAAAAGCTCGGACAGCGGGCTTATCGTTGTCGACGAAGATGCCCTGACACGTGCCCTTGAGCAAAGACCGGAAACTGTAATCTCTATTTTCACAGGCGGCTCATCAAGTGCTTCTCCGGAGAATCAGGGAGTTATGTATAAAATTAGAAATGCCATTACAGTTTATAATAACGCTACAAACGAATCATTGAGAACAACTGAAAATAATATCAGTGATATAAGCAAATATACATCTAAACTTGAGGACAAACTCAATGGACTTGCAGAGCGTTATTATAATAAATTTGCAGCGATGGAGACTGCTCTTGCAAAACTCAATGCGCAGGCTTCATATATAAGCATGCTTTTCTTAAATTGATTTTCAGTTGCTTTGATATTTTGTTTTCGTTCCCTTCCCTTTAACTGTTATAAATAATGTCAAATTGAATCGAGGAAATTAAAGTGGATAACAGACGTAAATTTCTCTCACAGGAATACTTAAAGCAAAAAGTAATGACGGCAAACCCGGCAGAACTTATTGTCATACTTGTTGAATCCTGCATAAAGAACTTAAAGCTTGCCGAAATATACTACACTGAGCAAAAGAGTATCGATAAGACAAACAGCTGCCTTATAAAATCACAGGATATTATTATTGAGCTTATAAACTGTCTTGACATGAATATCAGCCTATCCTCACAACTGCTTGAAATTTATAATTTTCTTCTTTCCTCAATCAGAAAGATTAACATAAAAAAAGATTTTTCGAAAATGCAGGATTTGCTTGATATACTTAACTCGATGCGTGATACGTGGGAGCAAATAGCAACGCTACCTTCAGCTTCTCCCGCAGCATCAACCCCGTCATTCGTATCGGAGGTAGGTTGAAGTGTCAGATAAAGTAGAAGATGTTAATCTTGATGTAAAGTACGCTGAGCTCTCCGATGTTAAAAAAGAAGCTCTAAACGCTTGTGAGCAGCTTTGCAGTTACACAAATGAAAATTTTCAAAGCCTTGAAGAAAAAGACTGCGATAAAATCAAGGAAATAATAGAAAGACGCGACCCACTTATAGCGAATCTGATGGATATAGAAAAAAAAGTTGGTCATCTATACGAAAAATATGGTGCTTGTGATGAGAAGTTTGCTGAAGAAATAGACGCACTCAAAAAATCTGTCAGAGCCGTCCTCGACCCTATATCACAGCTTGATTTGTTGGCAATAAGCATGTTAGAACGCAAAATGCAAGAGCATAAAGATAAAGTTCTCTCAATACAGAGCAAAAAATCCATATCAACCTACCTAAAAAATAATTCAATCAGCTATACTGGAAGCAATTTTGATATTAGAAAATAATACTCGGCGGTGTTGCCATGTCGAACAATGAAATAAAAATTGAAAGAACGATTAAATATATCCCGCAATCGGTTCAAAAGCCAACGGCTGGCAGTAGCTCGGGCGTCTTTAAGCAAGCGCTTGACCAGAGTTTGAGGGAGAATTACAAAGAACGTGTTGAATCCCTTTTTAACGATATAAAAAGGGAAGTTGCCGGCATTATGGACGGCGTTGACTTTGTCAAGTTTGAAAGATATAGAACACTTATAAGAGACCTTTTGGCTGAGGTCGTCAACAACGCTTTTTCTGTAAGCCGGGAGTATATCTTCGATAAGCAAGGAAAACAGCGTGTCTACTCTACAGTCAGCGTAATTGATGAAAAGCTTGACAAACTTGCCTCCGAACTTCTCACGAGCAATATGGAAGTTATAAAATTCCTTGAACGAATGGATGAAATACGAGGGCTTATCACTGATTTGCTTTTTTAGCTGATAGTCTACATATGACCTTACTTTGCCTGTGTGCTTTTATGATAATAAACGTTTGGTCTTATCTTTCTTTAAACTTCCGAATTCATTGACGCACAGTGGAGTATTATATCTTTCACCAGTGTAATTAAAAACGCTTATATCTTTTCAATAGATAAACAAACTATACTGTTTTCCTTACATTTTTCTACTAAAGAGGTGATTTTTTAATGGCCTACAACCCGGCGGGGGCGTACGTAGAGCACGAAGACACTCAAATTGGGAAGTTTTTAGTCTTTATAATCGACTCTTTAACATACGCGATTGATATTAAATATGTCAAAGAAATATTAGGCGTTCAAACAATAACCGAAATACCTGAGGCCCCTGACTACATAAAAGGTGTGATAAATTTGCGCGGCAAAATTATGCCAGTAATGGACTTACGTCTTCGGTTGGGCAAAGAACCAATAGATTATAACGATAGGACTTGTGTTGTTGTTATGAACTGCTGCGGCATTGACATTGCATTGATTGTTGATACAGTAACTGAAATTGCTTATATCCCAAATGAAAATATATCTGATCCGCCTTCAATTACACGCACCCGCGCCGATACTTTTGTTGAAGCCATCGGAAAACTTGACAACAGGGTGATTTTAATTATAAACACTGACAATCTTTTAAAAGAAGATACACTCACAGAGTTGGCTGAACTTTTATAACATAGAAAATCAATATTATATTTTCGAGGATATGACTATGAAAAAACTATTCTCAAACATCAAAATGTTCAATAAGATACTGATATGCTTCTCTTTGGTGCTTGCAATTACGATAATTGTCGCTATTATTGGAATCATTAGCTTAACAAAGATGGAAGCAATGGTTCAAGATCTTTATGATAGCGACATAGTCGCCCTTCATTATGCTGGCGAGGTAGCTGTCGATTTTCAAGAGCTCCGATATGAACTGAACAAATTTTCCAATGTCTATGAGCTGACAGAGCTGTCAAAACAACAGCTTACGGAAAGATATGATGACATATCGGAAAAAATCGTCTCGATCAATGAAGGAATTGAAGAATTAGAAGCTGTAATTGATTCTCAGGAAATCCTTGATTATATTAAAATAATTAAATCTGGCTGGTCTTCATATGCAGATGTTGTCTTAGAGCAAGCAGCAAAAGTTGTCAATGGCGGCAGCATATCACCCGATAATCAAGATTTATTTACTGAAAGTGGAGTTGTTCTCCGCGAGCAATTCTTTACACTGTTTGATATGCTCTCTGAATCCGCCGGAGTTAGTGTAAACGACAGCACAGACGCTGTTGTGACAAGCGTCATTATGATGATTGCCGTCATTGTTCTTGGCGTTGTTATTTCTGTTGTACTTGGGTTGTTCCTTGCAAAGATTATTGGCGGTCCTGTCAAGGTCATGGCTGAAGCTGCAAACCTTCTTGCCGTTGGAGATATTAACATCAGTAAGGTTCTCAACGAGAAAAGAATGCAGTACGCCACATATAAGGATGAAATAGGCGATTTCACACGAGCCTTCCTTGAACTTGCAAAATCAACTGAAGAGCAGGTTTTACTCACTGAAAAACTCGAAAGTGGCGATCTTACCGTTAACTTTGAAATCCGCTCTGACGAGGACAAGCTTGGTAAAGCTCTATCAGATCTCGTCGCAAATCTCAATACTCTCGTTTCTGATATTGTATCCACTGCTGAACAGCTGGCATCCGGTTCACGCATTGTTTCCGATTCAAGCGTATCGCTTTCTCAAGGTGCAGCCGAGCAGGCAAGCTCTGTTGAAGAGCTTATAGCTTCAATTGATGAGGTATCTACTCAGACAGCGCTTAATGCTCAGAACACTATGAAGGCAGAGGAATTTGCCAATTCGACGTTGAAAAACGCCCAACTTGGCAATGACCGCATGAATGAAATGCTCCGCGCGATGAACGATATAAATGTTTCATCGAACAACATTATTTCAATAATCAAAGTTATCGAAGATATAGCATTCCAGACAAATATTCTTGCGCTCAACGCAGCTGTCGAAGCAGCAAGAGCAGGACAATATGGACTTGGATTTGCTGTTGTTGCCGATGAGGTCAGATCACTCGCAGCCCGTTCGTCTAAAGCTGCAAATGAAACTACAGCTTTGATTGAAGGCTCCTTAAAGAAGGTAGAAATCGGAACAAAGATTGCAAATGAGACAGCAACAGCCCTGAATAACATCGTTGAGTATGTTGAAAAGACAGCTGAAATTGTCAGCTCTATTGCTCGTGCTTCAAACGAACAGGCAACAGCACTTGAACAAATTAACCAGGGTGTAACTCAAATATCACAGATTGTACAGACCAACGCCGCTACATCCGAGGAAAGCGCGGCAGCAAGCGAGGAGCTTTCCACCCAGGCAGAGCAGCTTAAGGAAGCCGTAAGCATATTCAAAATAAAAGATGCCATAAAGTCTCCATCATCAGTAGAAGTAGAAAAGCCAAAGAAAAACACACCAAAGGAAAAAAAGATAGTAAGTGACGAGGTCGTAGCAGCTATTTCTCTTGGCGACAACGATTTCGGTAAATACTAATAATCAGTAAATACTAAAAAACAATATAAAAACTTAATATATAAAACTTTAGGAGAGAACTGCATAGTCCTCTCCTATAACTTTAAAGGGTGATTATTCTGATAACGATTACTAATGAAGAATTTAAGCGATTAGCTGCTTTCATTGAAGCGAATTATGGCATTCATTTGAAGGAGGGGAAAAAATCGCTTGTAATAGCGAGGCTCAACAGCACACTCCATCAAAACAATTTCAAGAGCTTTTCTGAATATTATGATTATATCATCAATGATAAAACCGGCGTGGCCGCAGCAAAGCTCATGAATAGAATAACGACAAACCATACATATTTCATGCGCGAACCTGAACATTTTATTTATTTTCGGGATGTTGTCTTACCAAAATTGAAAAAGACGATGACTGACTACGATTTACGTATTTGGAGCGCAGGTTGTTCAAGCGGCGAGGAACCTTATACACTTGCGATGATAATAGACGAGTATTTCGGTAGTGAAAAGCATCTGTGGGACACGAAAATTCTCGCTACCGATATATCAGACAATGTTCTTGAGAAAGCGCGCGCCGGTATTTACAGTAAAAACAATGTCGATTCCCTTCCCTTACATTGGCGCAGGAAATATTTTCATTCTGTAGATGAGTCGAACTACGCAATATTAAATAATATTAAAAATGAAGTAATTTTTAGAAAATTCAACTTAATGAACGAGCATTTTAAGTTCAAGCGCAAATTTCATGTGATTTTTTGCCGCAATGTTATGATATACTTTGACAATAACACAAAACTAAATCTTTTAGACAGGTTCTATGATGCTACCGCAAATGGCGGCTATTTATTCGTTGGACATTCCGAGACATTCAGCCGTGAAATGATAAGGTATAAGTATTTGAAGCCTGCTATATACATTAAGGAAGAATGAAGTTATCGGAGATGACAAAATGAAAAAAATCAGGCTGCTAATTGTGGATGACAGTGCCGTTTTTCGAGGCATCATAGAACGTGGAGTATCAGCCGATCCCGATATTGAAACTGTAGCTATCGCGACAGATCCATATGAAGCAAGAGATAAAATCATCGAATTTTCGCCGGACGTTGTTGTGTACGATGTCGTCATGCCTAAAATGAATGGTATTGAGTTTATTCGCAGACTTCTGCCGCAATATCCTATTCGCGTAATCGTCATGGGTTCAGTAAGCGACGCAGCACTGGATGCTATGAACGCCGGCGCTGTTGATTTTGTCGCCAAACCTAACATATCTATTGGAAGAACAAAAGATATATTTTTACAGGATCTTATATCAAAGATAAAAATAGCAGCATCGGCAAACATCAATATCGTAAACTCACACAGCGATAGTGCCCGCGACAGCGTCCTCCATAGCGTGCGTAATCAATCCGCTGCTTCAAATCAGAATAAAACATCGTCGTACTCAAAAAAAATAATAGCCATTGGTGCTTCAACGGGCGGTACGGAAGCAATATTCAATATTTTAAACAAGCTGCCGCCTGATTTACCGGGAATCGTAATAGTTCAGCACATCCCTCCGGAATTTTCACGAATGTTTGCTGAGAGAATGAATAAATCAACGCTGTTTTCAGTGCGCGTGGCGAAAACAGGTGACTTTGTTGAGAGTGGTCATGTGCTTATTGCGCCAGGTGATATGCACATGCGAGTAAAACGTCTTGGCAGCAAGCTAAGAGTTGAAACCTTCACAAGTGATAAAGTAAACGGCCATTGTCCGTCAGCCGACGTTTTATTTGAATCAGTTGCCGCAGCGTGCGGCGAGGATGCGGTAGGCGTTATTTTAACGGGAATGGGTGACGACGGAGCAAGGGGGCTTCTTTCCATGAAGAAAGCCGGCGCCCGCACTATCGGTCAGGATGAAAAAACAAGTGTTGTTTACGGAATGCCAAAAGTCGCGTACGAAATCGGCGCCGTTGAAAAGCAATATCCGCTTCATAAAATACCAAAAGCAATTATCGCAGCATCACAATAAGTATTATGTAAAAGCAGTACAAAAGAATAAATATATTTCCCGTATAAAAACAAACCGACCGGTCGGACTATGTCCGCCGGTCGGTTTTTCATTTGAGGTGAATTCTTTATTTTTTCTCAAGGTATTTATCAAGCTCAATTAATTTCGATACGCGTCTGACATGCCTTTCTTCCCCTGAAAACGGCGTTGACACAAATATATCCGCCATCTCACAGGCAAGCCTTTCAGCGACAATAAACGCTCCAAGACAGAGGACGTTTGAGTTATTGTGACTGCGCGTGAGAGAAACACTGAGCAAATCTGAGCAGCATGCGGCCCGTATGCCCGGGTGTTTGTTCGCTGCTATTGACATACCTATGCCGGTTGAACAGATAAGAATGCCAAGCTCACACTCTCCGTTTGTGATAGCATGGCACACCTTATCAGCGTAATCAGGGTAATCGCACGATGAATCCGAATTTGTGCCAAAATCAATCGTTTCTATTCCTTTTGAATTTAAATTTGCGATAAGCTTTTCTTTTAGTTTATATCCGCCGTGGTCGGCGGCAAGCGCTATTCTCATATCTTAATCCCTTCGGTTTTAATATTATTATTTATCATTTTTATGCTTTTCTGCGTACTCTCGCTCCGCCTGCGATGGGCGTAAATATATCGGATAAAGCCCCGCGTCATCTGTTGTCAACCCTGCTGCATACATACGAAGAGCGCATATGGCAACGTTATACGCACTCCCCATCGCCATATCAGGCGGCACATCGCCTGCAAGTGTAGATATTACGGGATGGCTTCTTGCAAGCGCTGTGCCATCGCCGGAAATATAAACAGGAGCGCCGGTTTCGCTTTTTAGCTTGCGAAGTTTCTCAGCAAGTGTGTCAAGCGGTATCGCTTCATCCGGTGTGAGCCTTTTCGGTGTGCCGTCTCTGCTGTCGAAAACCGATGTGTAAACTTGCCCTCGACGCGCGTCCATTACAGCGCAGGATAGCCCGCGAAGTGGTGCTGTCGCCTCGGCAAGCGCTTCAAGTGTTGATACAGCAGCGCATGGTGCGCCGCGCCCGAATGCAAGACCTTTTATCGTCGAAACACCTATTCTTACGCCGGTAAATGAGCCGGGGCCTACTGCGCACGCGAATAAACCAATGTCAGCGGCTGATATGCGAAGCGAATTAAAGAGGAACTCGATTGCAGGAAGCAGCGTTTCGCTGTGCGTGTAGCCTGTAGAAAGCGTAACAATGCCAAGCTGTGTCCCGTCATCCGATACGACGGCAACAGACGCAACTTTTGCCGATGAATCAATAGCCAGTGTCAGTATAATTTATACACCGCCTTCCGTTTTTGCGCGACATATCGTTAAGATGCGCTCATTTTCATCCGTACCATGCTCAATATCAACCCGCCATATATGGCGTGGCAGACATCCGTGGGCATTTTCGCTCCATTCGGCGATGCAGACGCCCGAATCAATATACTCAAAATATCCGGTTGAGTATAAATCATCGGCGTCGGTTATTCTGTATAAATCAAAGTGATAGAGATTATATTTACCTGTTTTATATTCGTTCGCCACGGTGTATGTCGGACTGCGAACGGCAGCTCCCGGTGAAAACAAAGACGCGAACCCGCGAACAAATACAGTCTTACCGGCGCCCATGCCGCCATAAAGCGCTATGAAAGGATATTCTCTATTCTCATTCTGCAATTTGCTTCTGTTAAGCTCTTCATCTTCAATTATAACTTGAGCAAGAGCTGCGCCAACGGCTTCTGTTTCACGCTCACAGTGTGTTACAAAGCGCGCAGGACAAGAGCACGTGCTCTTTTTTATATTTTCCTTTGTTATATCGATTGCGTCAATTTTCATCGTATATTATATTCCATGTTTTCATGCCATAGTTGCCGCTTATATGGCACCTGATAAAGCTTCCCTGCTTAAGCTATATGGTTGTTGCGGTTGTTTTGGCTGCTTTGACTTTTTTGCTGCTATAATTATATCACGGGGTGGCGGTGTAAGCAACAATACTTATTTATATGAGTAAAAATAAGAGTTAATCATAAAACTATTTGCATAAAAAGTGCCTTCGTGATATACTCTACATACAAATATATAAAAAAATAGAAATGATGATATGAAAAAAACAACTTTAAAGGAATATGCATCTCTCATTGTGACAACCGGTGCGGCCGTTTGCCGCGGGCAAGATGTTGTTATAAACGCTTCTCTCGACCAGCCGGAGTTTGTAATGTATGTTGTTGAAGCTTGCTATAAAGCAGGTGCGCGTAAGGTGACCGTTGACTGGAATTATCAGCCACTAACAAAACTTCATATTAAATATAAAAGTCAAAAAGTGCTCGGTACGCTTGAGGATTGGGAAATTGCCCGTGCCTGCCGCGAAGCCGAGCTTTTACCGGCTTATATATACCTTACATCTGATGATCCCGACGGAATGCGCGGAATAAATCAGGAGAAGTTATCAAAAGCCACACAAGAAAAGCAGAAAATATTAAAGCCCATTCGCGATGAGATGGAGAATAAACATCAATGGTGCATAGCTGCCGTCCCTGGCGTAGCATGGGCAAAAAAGGTGTTTCCAGGTGAGTCGAAGCAGCGCGCCGTCGAATACCTCTGGCAAGCTATTCTTTCCGCATCGCGCGCTGATGGCGATGATCCTGCAGAAGCTTGGCGCCTTCACAACGCTGACCTCGCATCGCGCTGCGAGTATTTGAATAAACTCGGCATACGCAAACTTCATTATAAATCACAAAACGGTACTGATTTTACTGTTGGCCTTTTGGAAAACGGCGTATTCCTTGGTGGCGGTGAATACACGCTTGGCAGCAGAATCTTTTACAACCCCAATATACCAAGCGAAGAATGTTTCACAACACCGATGCGCGGCGAGGCCGAAGGTATGCTTGTCGCGACAAAGCCGCTCTCCGTACGCGGACAGCTTATCGAGAATTTCTCGGTTCGATTCGAGGGCGGACGAGCTGTAGAAGTGAAAGCAGAAAAAGGAGAAGACCTTTTAAAACAGCTTTTAACTATGGACGAAGGCGCTCCTTATCTTGGAGAAGTTGCGCTTGTTCCATACGATTCGCCAATCAATAACACCGGCATGCTTTTCTATAACACACTTTTCGATGAAAATGCCTGTTGTCATGTAGCGCTCGGACGTGGGTTTAATAACTGCGTTGCGGACTATGAAAAATATAGCTTAGATGAACTTCGCGCCATGGGCGTCAACGACTCGATTATACACGTTGACTTTATGATAGGAGCACCTGATCTCACAATAACGGCACATCTTCGCTCAGGCGAAGAAACTATGATATTTAAAGACGGGAATTGGGCGTTTTAACTTTGGAGGTATAATCACGCATGAATATCGCGATAACTGGCAAACTTGGCAGCGGTAAATCGACAATTGCTAAAATAATGGCAGAAACTCTCGGTTATGAGATATATAATACCGGAAAGATTCAGCGCCGCACTGCCGAAGAAATGGGCATATCTACGCTTGAGCTTAACAAGCGTATGCTGGCAGACGCATCTCTTGATTTTATTATCGACGAAGCTGTAGCAAAATTATCAGCCGAACGCGATAATATAATTTTCGACTCGCGCATGGCGTGGTATTTTGCGAAAAACTCATACCGTATATTTCTTACCGTCGATCCAGATGTTGCTGCCCAGCGCGTTTTTGCTATGAACCGCGGAAAAAGCGAAAAATACTCATCCGTCGAGGAAGCAAAACGTCAGCTCATCGAGCGCAGCGAGGTTGAGCGAAAGCGTTTCCGCGATATTTATGGCGTTGATTATTTTGATTTGAGCAACTATGACTTAGTTTTCGACACAACTTACATGACCTCGGAGGAAAGTGCTGCCGCCATTATTGCTGAATTTAACAAACATTTGATGTCCCTCTCGGGTGGCGATGACACACTTAAATCACAGAGCGATAAAAAGTAAATCAGTATAAAAATACAGGCGTATGGCATGAAAGTTTTTTCATGCCATACGCCTTAATTTATTGTGGTCAAAACAATAGCTTTCACCCGTATTGTTAGCTTACTTTTCACTCCTGCTTGTTTCGAATAGCTTCTCTTTAATATCACCAAAAAGTAAGTTATACTGCAGTATTGCGTATTTATTTAATATCTCATTATCATATATCTCATCCAATTTATGATAGTTTCCTTCAGCGTCAATGTAGCAGTTCGCTGTTATGACGGGATATTTTTCATATAGTTTGTATAAGAATTTCTGATGTGTCGTCAGCTCAATTCCTGCAGTTTTCAAAAGTAAAGTCGAAAGGTAGTTAGTACTAATTGCCTCAATTTCTGCTTCTTCAATATCGTAGTTTGCCCATAGAACAAATGGTACAATATAGCGGATTTCCCGCTCTTCGATGGAATCCTCGTTGATAGTTTTGCCGTTGAGCTTTAATATTTGTTTCGCGACGATATCAGCCGGCTGGTGGTCACCGAAGAAAAGGATTATTGTTTTGTCATCGTATGTTTTAAAATATTCGCATAGCTCGCGCAGCGCATTGTCTGATTCACGAAGCAGTGAAAGGTACATAGTCAGGCGCGTTTGATCCTCGAGTCCCCGTACATGGATTGTTGGGATAAAATTATCATATGAGTTTGAATAGCTGCCGTGGTTTTGCATTGTAACATTGAAAATAAACAGCTTTTCATCATCTTTCTTAAAATCAAACATCGACATAATGCGACGGCAAACCGCAATGTCTGAGATGTAATTTCGTATCTTGCTAAATCCCGTTAGGTCTTCGCTAAAAACTGATTTTTCGAAACCAAATAGAGGATAAACCTTATTGCGGCGCCAGCCTGATGCGTAATAAGGGTGTATAGCTGTCGTCTTATACCCCAAATCGGCAAGCTGGGAGGTAAGATTCGGAGTTTCCCTGTCTATATATTGCTGATACGGGATACTTCCTGCCGGTAAAAACGCCATTGTCGAGCCGGTGAGAAACTCAAATTCAGTATTCGCCGTGTTTCCACCAAGAACCGATACGTGAAGCAGGCCTTTTATTGTATCTTCTTCAAGCGAATTTATGAAAGGTATGACATCGTCGTTTGTCATAAAGTCACCTAACACCGACAGGTCTGAGAATGCTTCATTCATTATGACGATAATACTCGGCAGCTCGTCTTCTGGTGTTTTCGAGATACCGGTATCCACGTCTTTATACTCATCAAATATCGCTTCTACTGCATCCTCATCATAACCGTCCGGCACTTTTACATTCAAGTACTTCATATTTGATAAAAATGAAACGATAAACCCGTTTCTTTTATATAGTACACCGGGCGAAAACTGATATGGATAAAGCGAAAACCGCTTATATACATCATCAGTCTGCAGGTAAGCGCAATAACCCAAGAACAACGAACCGCATAAAACGGCAGCCACAGGACGAATCCAGCGGAAATTAAAGTGCAGTTTGATAGACGAACGAATCGAGATAAGAATCAAAAACAAGTATGCGCATATTATGGCTGCTATCTCTATCGTGAGATCAAAGTCGTAATTGTTGATAACATTTGCAGCAGTTCCTGCGCTTGATATATCCCATGGGAAAAATGGCGTCCCCCTGAATTTCAATACTAAGTAATTTATTATGCCGAGTACCATGGACAGAGCGGACGTGATGATAGCCGCAATCCACGTTCGTTTTGTTAGAAACAAAACGAAAAATGTTAGTGTGTAAAAAAAAGCAAGATTCAAAAAGATTATTGGCCTTGCTATTTCAAATGGATCATGTATAAACGCTTCTATAAGAAGGAAACAAGCTGCCGGCAGTATAGCAAAAAGCGGAAGCCCTACATAGCGCAGCACTTTTTGCTTAATGAAAAATGAAGCTACCATGACAGCAATCATTATGTAGATATATTTTATTAACCAGCTATTCCCTGTGTTTATAACATCCGTTTTTAAAGCAGCGATGAAAACTCCGACTGCAGTTGCTGGTAAAATTATCTGCGGCAGGTGGCGCACTTTAGGTAAACAGAATATTTTACCGGCTGCCTTCACATCGGTGCTTAGTGCTTTAATCATTTTTTTACTTCCGTCCTTTGACTTAAAACCGTGCCCCCGGTTAATTAGACACTTTGCTACCCTATACACAAATTGAGTATAACACTTTACTCGCACATATTCATTATAATAATTTAAACTTTTTAGTATAATTATGTCTATGTCATAACACAAAATAATAACGCTGATTTTATGTTTCAGTATTTTTGCTTTGATTATACAGTGAGTAAAAATCGCCCCCGCGTCGTATTCCCTCAAGTAATGCTTTCAGTGCCTCAATCCCGTTTTCAATAATCCATTTTTTTACCTCATAACGTGAGACAATATAATTATAAAGTATCTCTTTTTCATCCCCTTTATAAAACTCTTCACCGGTAATAGCGTCAAAGTCAACTTTTTTGCGTGTATAGTCAGTCGCATATATCCAAGCAGTATCACCATAGCGTTCACGCTTATCGTTTTGAAGCGCTATGCCTTCATCGAACCATACGGGTATTGGCCGATCAAATGATATAACTCCGTGAAATATGCGATAATGCGTTTCCGCATGAGTCAGCTCATGAGCTATAACATCAACGTTAAGCCAGTTTGATGAAAGCGAAATATATGTACGCACGGCGAACACAGCAATCGTGTAGGCGTTATGATTTCCACCGAGACGGGCTATTTTCTCTTCATCATCGCTGATAATTATTACTGGGTTGCTTTTTACCTCGCCCCAAAACTCAAAATTACGCTCTTTAGCTTCATTTATAATTGTTGGAATAGCATCGGTGTCGCCTTCATAATTTTTATCGACGTAAATATTAGGAGAAAGTTCCCGAAAACCATGAAACATCACTGACATTCTGTAGCCAACAGGTGTATACCAGAAAAAATAAACAAAGGCGGTGACAATAAGTACAAGGGAGAGGGTAAGAAAGCACCACTTTATGCCTTTATATTTTTTTCGTTCCCGTTTACTCATTGTCACCGCCTCCAATCTATAATATCTGCGGTTATAGGTGATAATTCAGCGGATAACTGCTAATTAATCCTCAGCGTATATTGGAAGTCCTGAGTCAAAGTACTGCATTGGCTCCAATTTAAAGCGGTTTTGTCTGTGCTTTTCATCAATGCGTCGTTTTACATCAGGATCGTCACATACACCGGTGCGTATATATTTATCAAGCGCCGCATATGTGAATCCAAGGTTATACTCATCAGTCTTGCCGCTAAGCCCATCGCCCGGTACTTTTTCCGTGAACTCAGGCGGCAATCCAAGTGCATGGCCTATTTGCTTGACTTCATCGACAGTAAACTGTGCGAGGGGACTAAAATCACCCACTGAGTCGCCATAATGAGTGCTATACCCAACCCAATTCTCAGATAAGTTGCAGGTGTTGGCGACGCGTCCGTTGCAAGACTGTGCTACTGCATAAAGCACCGACATACGGATGCGGGCAGGGAGATTTATTACAGTTGCAGAAGTGATTTGTGGAAGCGCTGCTTCAAGTTCACGCATTACACCGTCGCACGCGGCTTTTATGTTTATAACATAGTGACGAATCCCAAGATGCGATACAAGCTTATACGACATATCAATGTCGCTTTGTTTTCCGTTCGGTATTAAAACGCCGATTACGCGGTCGCAACCAAGCGCAGCAGCACAAAGAGCTGCTACGATAGAGCTGTCCTTCCCTCCCGAAATACCGACAATAGCATTACAACCGGGCCCGTTTTTATCAAACCACTCTATTATCCAGCGTTTTAATGCTTCAACTGTTTTTTCAACATCAAACATTGGGGATTCTCCTATAGTCAATTATTGGTATTATTATAGCATATTATGCTGTTCATATCAATTAATAAAATATAAACATATGTAAATACACATTACAGAACATCAACTTTATTATTCCCGCTTAATCATTTCTTTTATCGTCTCCGCCGGTGCAGGCATTATATTATTACTTAATATTAGAATTATATTATCATATTATAAATTATTTTGTGTGAATTTCAAAAAAGTCTTAATACGAATAAAAAAACCGCCCCAATATTAGTTATCTCATCACAATAGGCTAATGTTGGGGCGAATATTTAATATAATACTGGACTAAATTTGTTCTGCTGGTTAGTTTTATGGTTATTTCACGTTTTCAACCGCAGCGCGCTCTACTGCAAGGTACCTCTTGTATCGTTCGCTGAAAGCTTCGAAGCCTTTTACGTCAGTGGGATTTGGTTCGAGCGTTATTCCCTTTTCTCCTGCGAAAACCTTCTGCGAAAGGAATGATTCAAGCGGCTCGCCTTTTTCTTTGTTGACAAGATAAGATGCAAGAAGAGCCATTCCCCAAGGGCCGCCCTCTCCGGCTGTTTTCATCACGGAGACGGGCGCATTCATCGCAGCGGCAAGGTAGCTCTGACCGACGCGCTCCGTTTTGAAAAGACCGCCATGTCCATATATGATGTCGACCTTGACATTTTCTTTCTGGAAGAGGATATCAAGCCCTGTTTTGAGCCCGCTAAGGGATGAGAAAAGAATTGTGCGGGTGAAGTTTGCAAGATTGAAGCGGCAGTTGCTCTCGCGAACAAAGAGCGGTCTTCCCTCGTTGAATCCGGTCACATGCTCACCAGACAGATAACCATACGACATAAGGCCTCCGCAGTCGGGATCGCCCTTCTCAGACTGGAAATAGAAAATATCGTATAGTTTCCACATGGGAATGTCGCATCCAGCTTCACGCAAAAGCTCAGCAAACATCTCAACCCAAAGATTGAGGTCTGATGTGCAGTTATTGCAGTGAACCATAGCGACCATTTTACCGGTCGGTGTCGTCACAATATCAATTTCGGGATAAACGCCCTTAAGCGGACGCTCAAGCACTATCATCGCAAATATGGATGTGCCCGCTGAAACGTTGCCCGTGCGCGGCGCAACGCTGTTCGTCGCAACCATGCCGGTACCGGCATCGCCTTCCGGCGGAGCGACCGGTATTCCCGCTTCTAAGTTCCCCGAAGGATCGAGCAGCCGAGCGCCTTCTTCTGTCAGGACACCAGCGTCTTCGCCCGCTAACACAGCAGCCGGAATAATATCGGCAAGCTTCCACGGCAGGTTCTTATCTTTTATAAGGTCATCGAATTTTGCCATGAGACCCATGTCGTAATCAAGTGTGTCCATATCGATCGGGAAAACACCGGACGCATCGCCAATTCCGAGCACAAAGCGGCCTGTCAGCTTCCAGTGTACATATCCCGCAAGTGTCGTGAGGTGTTTTATGTCTTTAACATGCTCCTCGCCGTTGAGAATTGCCTGATACAGGTGCGCTATGCTCCAGCGCTGCGGAATGTTGAATGAAAATTCCTTTGTGAGAGCAGTGGCAGCTTCCTCTGTTATTGTGTTGCGCCACGTGCGGAATGGCACAAGCAGCTCTCCGTCAGCGCCGAACGGCATGTAGCCGTGCATCATCGCCGAAAATCCGATAGCGCCTGTTTTCTTAAGAACAACGCCGTATTTTTCCTTGACAGAAGCCGCTAACTTCGCATAGCTGTCACGCACACCAGTCCAAATATCGTCAATGCTGTACGTCCAAATGCCATTTTCGAAGCGATTTTCCCAATCATGGCTTCCTGATGCAATCGGTGCGAAATCAGGGCCGATAAGTACGGCTTTTATTCGCGTCGAGCCAAGCTCAATGCCGAGCGACGTTTTCCCCTCCGTTAAGGCACGTACGATCTCGTTATGCTCCATTAATTTATCCTCCGGATTTATTTATATATTTATATTATTTCAGTATTTGGCGTTGAGTTTTACTTGGTATAAACTCACGGTTTTTGATATGCATATCAACTTGTTCACCATCCGAAAAATCAAGCTCCATTCTTGATTTTTCTGGCACACCGCCTTCAATCTCAACAAAAGCACGGCTGAATGTCACAGGTGCTGCACGGCTCTCACCCGCCGAAACAGAAAACGCAAACTCTCCGTTTATACGAATTCTTGCTGTCTCAGTTGCAGTTTCTGGATCGTCGTCGCTGATAATAGTCAGGCGTGCCGGAACTTTAAGCGGACGAGGCATATTCGGGAACATTTTTGCAAATTTTTTCATCCTGTACTGTGCAATTTTGTCCGGCAGAGCAAAAAATAAAACAATGTAAATAATGCCACAGACGACAGCACCAGTATACTGAAATGAAAAGTCGCCCTTCGTCATGTAATAAATACCTATGACAATCATAATAATGGCTAATAAAAACGCTAAATACCACCAGTATCCGCGCATAGGCTTTGGTGTAGGCATTAAAAATATCCCTCCAATCGCAGGTAGTTTGTTTCATTCATTAAAGTTATGTTAACACGGAGCAGCCTCTTTTGTCAATTATAACGGAGGTTTTACTATTATAAAGATATACTCCAGAATTTTAAAAGAACAGACTAAAACTTAAGTTTATCATCAGTGTGCGTATTGCCGCCTTATATGTATTAAACGCCTCTCTATTTCTTATTTTTATTCCTATTTCACTTTTTCTTTTGTTTCTTCTGTCTTTTCTGCTTTCGGCGGGGTGCGGAGGGCTACCCGACGAAGTGTCCGTCGTGAGCCACCTGAGTATGAATATGAAGCAAGCGGGTTTTCAGCGGCAGCGCGCTCCATTCCCTTATTAGATACGTGTGTGTAAATCTGTGTCGTATTAAGCTGCTCGTGTCCTAAAATTTCCTTGAGGACGCGAACGTCAACCTTGCCGGACGCATACATCAACGTTGCGGCTGTATGCCTGAGCTTATGTGTTGAGAAATGCTTATACTCAAGTCCGGCGGCTTTAAGATATTTATATACAACCCACTGAATAGTCTTTATGCTTATTCTTTTATTTTGCGAGCTTAAGAAAAGAGCTCTCTCATTCTTATCTTTTACCGGCCAGGCAACGCGAATCGGCAGGTACTCCGATAAAGCGGCGCGGCAAGCATCATTAAGATATATAATGCGCTCCTTATTTCCCTTTCCTATTACACGAAGCGACCGAAGCTCGCTGTCCATGTCCTCAAGCGATATTCCCGCAAGCTCGGAAAGCCGCATTCCTGTGTTCAAAAACAGCGTAATCATACAAAAATCGCGCTCGCGCGTTTTTGACTTTTCATCCGAACGCACGGCATCAAGCAAACTAATGCTTTCCTCAAGCGTTAAGTGCTTGGGCAGCGATTTTTTCTTCTTTGGTGTTTCGATATTCGCAGCGGGGCTTGCCTCCATAAGTCCCTTTTTTACCGTTATGTACTTATAAAACGATTTTAGGGCTGAAAGCTTACGTGCTTTAGCACCGGCGCCGTTCCCGCGGACTCGGTCTACATACAGAAAAAACTCATATATATCGGCAGGAGTGACTGACGTTATGTCAGAGGCGCCAAGAGTGCTTATATCAATTTTATCAAATTCCTCACCGCTTGTCGGTAAACCCATGCGAGTTGCTTTAATATAGCGAAAGAACGTGCGCAAATCGAGAGCATATTCTTCCACCGTTTTAGGTGAGCAGCCTTGTATCGATTGCTTGTACGATAAAAACTCTCTCACAAGAGCTGGCATCTTATTGATCTCGACCGGCATTTTTTATATCTCCCTCTCATTCAATTATACAAAATAATTATACCTCAGATAAGCATATTTTGTAAAGCAAAAAACCATAAATTTGCAGTCTCATAACACAAAGTACGATTAAATGGTAAAGTGCCAATATTAAAACCCCCGAAAGTAATGTAGCTTACTCTCGGGGGGTTGCTTACTCGTCTTTGTGTTCTTCTTCGTGTTGCTTCGCCACAGCTGTGCCGCCGCCAATGCTGTCGCTTATATCGTCTGTATAGCCTTTATCTGAAAAATTATTCACCTCAAAAGGATTATCTTTGCCAATACAGAAATCATCATCGTAAAAACCGTCGCGCCTCAGCATCTGCTCAAGCACGCTTATATCGCTTTCGACGCTCAATGTATCGGCTTCAAAAAGACGATCAAGCTGATGCTCGTAGCCTTTGATGAGCATATCGAGTATTTCCTCGATGTTTTTCTTCCCTGCCCTAATATTTTCTCCCTCGATGCCCTGCCGTTCAAAATATGCGTAAGAATTGAGGAGTTTTAATGTTGTCGGAAGGTAATAATTCAAAAACCCGCGAATTTGCGTCTTATGCTCAGGCTTTTCTTCGACAAATTTAAATATATTCCGCGTAATTGCTTCAATTTTAACAATCTTAGCCGACACTTCTTCGTTTTGAATCTCTTCGTCGCGCTGGCGAATTTCCTTCAGTATCTTGTCGAATTCATCTTCACTGCTCGCCGCCTCTGACTGCGAGGGAGCAGCGTCTTCACGACGCCGCTCGAATGTGCCGCCTACAAAACCATTTTTGATTGCATCCTGCTCGGCGTCATCATGTGCATCCTCAGTCAGGATTAGGTAACGAATGCGCATATCAATAATTGCCTGTTTTCCGAGAAGCCCTTTTGAGAGCATGAGCCGAAGGTCGCGTATCACACGCTTTTCGGATACATCAAGCATGCCGGCAAGCTCAGCTATTGAAATGTAATTTCTCGTTCTGAGTATTGAAAGAATGCTGATAATCCTGTAATCCTGGCTTTTATAATAACTGCGGAAAAGATATAGAATTCCTGTTATAGTTGCAGAAATAGCAGTTGATGACACTTGGGAAAATGTTGCCCATGTTAAACCGGTAGTAACAGCTGACCCGAAAGAGCCAAGTGCCATTACAAATGTTACAAAAACGCCTATCGCTAAAAACAGCGTCGACAACACGGTACCTGCACCTCTTTTATATTTACCTAATTGCACAAATTTACCGCGTGTATAAGGCACATGACGCGCCTCTCCCTGAGGTGATGCAGAGCTTGCATTATTGAAAGATGTACTACTACCCGCGTCACTCTTATTTTTATATATAGTTGTGTAAGTACTTGTTGAGCCGGTGTTTTTCCCGTATGAATATATATTGTTGTTACGTTCTTGCTTTTCCTTTGAGCCTGAGCCGCTGCTTGCGTTTGAACCCAGCACACGCAGTATTATAAGTATTACAGCAATAGGCCAAGCACCAAAAACGAAGCAAAGGACTATTACCGGGACTGGAATATCTTTAAATGCTCTCATATCTTCCCTGCTTGTAATATAGCATTCCGGCTGCGCCGATTATTAGATTATTGTAAAGGATTACGCCGCGTAGTGTTGTTTTATTATTTGGCACATTTTCTGCAGTGCCGATGTGTATTTTTCCTTTTCTGGAAGTCTTTCAATATAATCCACCATTTCAATTACGTCTGTTATCTCTTGCATTGTCGCGATCGACAGACTTGACTGCGCTATAATTTTATCACGCACCTCGCGAGGTGTGTCAGAGTTGCGAAGGGAAAATTTTAGAGAACGGTAAACAGACAGAAGTGTAATGTACGCGAATTGCAATCGCTTCTCGTCGGTTGGCAGAGCATTAAGCTGCGCTTCAAAATCTCGATAGCTGCGCTTTTCAAGCCCCGACTTCTCATACGGACGGATAACAGCATCCTGAAGCTTGATTTCCTCATCAGTGAAGTTAACGAACACAGGTATATGTTGCTGTTTTATACTATAGCTTCGGATATTCATAAAAAACATCATAATTGACTCGATAAGCTTACGAATCCAAGCAACAAAGCGCTTTGTCGATTCCTTGTTGTTCGTTATCAGCATATAGAGGAAAAAAGCAAGAGCGATGAAGAAGAAAACGATTAGAAACTTCGATGATGCTCTCTTACCCTCGAAGAGTTCCCTGACAAACACTTCATTTATAACTTCAGGGTCTTCGTAATCAACTCCCGTATCATCTCCTGACTTGCCAAGCATTTTTATTGTTATAAATAAGAATATGAAACGGAAAATGAATGAAAGTCCCTCAAAGATGGTAGCGAAAAAGAAAAGTGCAAGTAGAATAGCAATAAGCGTTAATATTACAAACAGTAAGTTATCATAGCGGGCTGATAATGACACCGCACTAATTGAATCTGTAATTTTGCGATATATGTTGCTCTGGTTTAGAACAATCATTGAAGATATAACGAAAAATACAAGGCATATACTTGATGTTGATGTGTCGATTTGTCCTAAGCCTTCGAAAATGAACGTTAAACCCATCACAACCATATATGCGAGTATTGTTTTAAGAGATATGACCCGCACAGGCGGATAAAACCATATTATTATCCCTGCTAAAAGAAGTATAAATACAGCAGCAGCGCCTAAATAAGGAAAAAGCGAGTCTGGATCATAGTATGGTATTTTGCCTGACATATACATCCGATACAAAATGCTATCAAATATGCCAACCGAAATATATGTCATTACCACTGTAATTATAATAGGTAGCGCTGCATGCAACGCATTAAACGCGCTCACGGAACCTTCATATCCGCTCTCATCGCGGTATCCGAGACGAATATCAACGGTGCGTGACATTACAGCGCCGTAAAGTGTCTGCATTCCGTATCCGGCTGCAAAAAGGATTGCGGCACAAGTAAGTATAGCCGGCCTCGTAACCGGTAAAAAACTGAGAAGTATCTGACATACCGGGAAGATAACGCAAAAGACAGCGACAGTTGCAAGCAGCTTATTCGCACGTGCTATGGCTTTGTCTGACACGTTAAACTCCCCCCTTTTAATCAATAATTGTCAAAGTAAGCTTTATAATAAACCTCAATATTTTTAGGTATGATTGCGGCATTTTGGTTCGTTGTCGTCACATAAAATATCACTTTGACGCCATTCCGCGCCATTTGGTCATGAAAAACTATCATTCGTTCACTTATATATGCTGATACGACAATTAGATTCCCCGATTCGGCAAATATGCGGCTGTTCGCAAGGATATAATCAAGCATTTTTTCAACCGGGCACGATATTTCCGTTTTCATCATAGCCAAAACCCGCAGGGCTGTTAACATTTCTTGTTTGCCCTTGTAGTCTGGCGTAAACAGAATCTTCTCACCAATCTCATCATCAGACGCACGGAATTCGGGGGATATCGCTTCCGGCGGGGTATTTGATATAATCTTGACAGGAACATTTTCATGCGAAACCCGGTCAAGAATTGATGCGGCAACAGTTATGCAGTATTCTATGAACTCCGGACTGCTCGGACGTGTCGGATGCTGCTCGATATCACGTGAGTTCATATTTATCATTATATTAAAGCGGCGGCGCTGTGTGTATTCCTCGATGTTGACCATAAGCCGCCTGTGTGCCGCTGTCTGCTTCCAGTTTATCTTGTTCATAGGATCGAGCGGCGTGTAGTCTCTTGCTCCGGCAATCAAAAGAGGATCCGTCAAAAGACTGTGATTTTTGATAACATCGCCGCTATGATAATACGATGATGTAAAGTGTTCCTCAAGGTCAACAGGGCTTGGTAGAACAGTTACTGTGTTATTCTTTCGCTGCTCACATTTATATCCTTTTGACGCATTATTCATCCCGAAAATATCACTTGCAACAAGCGTTGCCTCACCCACTGTGTAAACTCCGCGAACGGAGCAGTTTACACGCCAGCGGCGGCGTATTTTTTGCTTGCTTTTCATGACAAATACGCTCTGTATATGATTAAGCAATCTGTCACGGGGGCGTTTTGTCTTTTTATCGAACTCTGTTATACGAAAATTTAGTCCTGCGGGCAGCGAAGTAGCCACTTTTAGGTAAGGAAGAGGAATCATCTTGTCATTTGCGATTTCCTCGTATATGTAAATATCCTCATTTTGAAACACTTCTTCAGTGCTTGTGGAGACCTCGTAGCTGATGCCGTCAAAAGAGCGCTTACTATAAAGCCAGCTTTGGTATATGTATACAGCAAACACAGCTGCTAATATTGCAAGAAATATCAACCTCCGGCACCTCCACCCGCTCAACTTATACTATAAATGTTCCACGAATAAAACTTGCGTTTTTTATCCAACGGGAACGCTTGTTGTGTCGATGATATACTGAATAATATTTGCGTTTGACTCCGTAAGCCGTATTGTTCCCTGGGCGCGGGAAATAATTCTGTGTGAAAGCACAGGTATAGCTACAGCTTTAACGTCGTCTGGTAGCACGTAGTCTCGCCCTTCCGTTGCTGCCCACGCTTGCGATGCCCGCATAAGCGCGAGTGTACCGCGCGGGCTTACCCCAAGGCGAATGCGTTCATTTTCGCGCGTCGCCGTGATAATATTTACTATGTATTCTTTGATAAGCGCGCTCACCTTGACGCTGCGGACAGCGTCGATACATTTGCGCACATCATCTTTTTCACAAACAGCACTGAGACTATCAAGCGGGCTTGACTCAATGTAACCATCAAGTATCTCAAGCTCGCTTTTACGTGGCGGGTAACCAAGCGTCAGCTTCATAAGGAAACGATCGGTTTGCGCTTCAGGCAGTGGGAATGTACCTTGCGATTCGATCGGGTTCTGCGTTGCTATAACGAAAAACGGGCGCTCAAGCGGATATGTTACACCATCTATCGTAGCTTGGTATTCCCCCATGCACTCAAGCAGCGCAGACTGAGTGCGGGGAGTCGTACGGTTTATTTCATCTGAAATAACAATGTTCGTAAAAATGGGCCCCGGACGGAAAACAAATTCGTTTTCCTTTTGATTGAAGTAGTTAATACCCGTAATATCGGACGGTAAAAGGTCCGGTGTGAACTGTATGCGGCGGCAGCCGGCATTTATTGACTTTGCAAGTGCCCGGGCAAGACTGGTCTTGCCTGTTCCGGGTATATCGTCAAGAAGAACGTGCCCCCCTGCAAAAAGAGCTGTTACTATGTAGCGTATCTCTTTATCTTTGCCATATATTACCCGGCCAATGTTCGATATAATTTTCCCTGCCGTTTCACCGACGGCGCTTAATGTATACACGGTATTCACATTTCACCCCATACAGTCTTTTTTTAATTCTTTTTGACAGATAATTAATTATATCACTGCGTCAGTCTTTTTGCAAACCAAAAGCGTGTTTTCGTGCTATTGACAATTTCACCATATTCATCATACGAATATATAATAACACACGGTCACTTGATTGTCAATAACGTTATTATGATTTTGTTTAATTAACCTGAGTATGTATAATTTGTTCTTTTCAAAATGATTTATCTTGCTTTTTAATATAGATTTTTATATAATATTAACGGTTTTGTCTTATTTAATCTTTTTTTATTCTTATTTCATTACGTTAAACAAGGTAGGTATCGGTTAATTTGACTGAACTTTACGACATCCCAGCAGAGGTAAAGGCAGCGCTGGAAACAAAGGGCATCCCATACGAAAAAGTAGACATAGCTGCAAAAACTGACCTCGACGACGGATGTGTTCCGTGTGACAACTACATATTTGTAACAGACGGCGACATCATCATTTTAGCAGGTTCAATGACAAGTCGCTTGAAGCGAAACGGAATCTTCAAGCAGCCGAAGCCCGAGCGGCATTTTTTTGAGCTTTCATACACTCATCATTCCCTCTCAGATTACGAAGAATTTGAAGTGGAGGAGCTTCTCTCCTCCGCTCGCATTGTCGCGCGCAGACGCGCGGATGCGGATACCCTTCCGCGGACTGAGTTAATAGCAAACCTTAGCAACACATATAAAAATGAAGCTTATAAGTTTGTCCGCAAAATAAATGCGCTTATTAAAGGTGAGAGCAAAGAATCGTCGGACGACGATAATAATGCGAATAACGAAAAAGAAGAGCTTTTTTGTCCTAAATGCGGACGCCGCTATGCTGATCCCGAGCGAAAAGTATGTATGCGCTGCATGGATAAGGTCAGTATTATCAAGCGCTTCTCCGTGTTTTTCACAAGATATAGATTTCACATGGGCGCTATCATCCTCACAATGGTACTCACAAGTGGGCTTGGTATCTTAGCGCCATACATATCGAGCGGATTTTATTATGACGAGGTGCTTGATGAAAACGGGCGCTTCTTTGGAAAAATACTTCTTGTCATCGGAATTATATTGGTAACTCGTATTATTTCTCTTTTGGTGACAATCGTAAATGGCGTTATAACATCGCGTATAGCTGCAAAAGTCACATATGACCTTAAAAAAGAAATTTTTGGGGCAATTGAGCGTTTGTCGATTGGTTATTTTACGAACCGTCATACAGGCGGACTTATGACGCAGGTGAATAACGACGCTAATAATATCTATTGGTTTTTCTGTGATATTGTCCCATACTCGGTTGTCAACGCATTCCAGATCATCGGTATCATTGTAATCATGCTGATTATGGAACCGGTTTTAACGCTAATATCGCTGCTTACGGTTCCAGTCGCGTTTATTATTACAAAAAGGCTGTTTATTATACTTGAAAAATATCACGCAAAGCGCTATTCACAATCACGTTCACTCAACTCGCTTCTCTCGGACATTTTATCCGGAATACGCGTCGTAAAGGCCTTCTCAAAGGAAAGCGAAGAGGCTGCAAGGTTTTCAGTTCGCAATAAAGCTCTCGCTGACGCAAATATGAAAGCGTCTGTTTTTAACACGACGGTATTCCCGTTCATCTCTATGCTTATATACATAAGCAACATGCTTGTGCTTGGCGTCGGCGGATGGATGGTCATTGACGGTAAAATGTCCTATGGTATCCTCCTCACCTTTATAGCATACATGAACATGGTCTACAGCCCGTTAATGTTCTTTGTAGACATTGTTTATATGCTGACAGACTGTCTCAACTCCATGAACCGTTTACTTGATGTCATGGACGCAGTACCGGACGTTGTTGAAAGCAAAAACCCAACGCCGCTCGGTGAGGTTCGCGGCGAGGTAGAGTTCGACAATGTTGTGTTCGGCTACGAAAAGAACAGGACTGTCATTGACGAGATGTCATTTAAAATTAAACCGGGCGAGGTCATAGGCATTGTCGGTCACACGGGAGCTGGCAAATCGACGCTTGCCAACCTGCTTATACGACTCTACGACGTCGCATCCGGCTCTATTAAAATCGACGGCGTAGACATCCGCGATATATCGTTTAATGATTTACGCAAAAACATTGCTATTGTGTCCCAGGAAACATACCTTTTCATGGGCACGATTATGGACAACATTAAATATGCTCGCCCTGATGCAACAGAGGAAGAAGTCATAACCGCATCAAAAATAGCCGGAGCTCACGACTTTATTATTAAGCTGCCGGATGCTTATAACACACGTATTGGTTTCGGCTACAAGGATCTTTCGGGCGGCGAGCGCCAGAGAATATCAATAGCGCGTGCTATCCTGCGCAATCCGCGCATTCTTATCATGGATGAGGCGACAGCGGCGATGGACACGCAGACTGAACGGCGTATACAAGCTGCGCTTGACAACCTTGTCAAGGGACGCACTACTATTATGATTGCTCACCGCCTCTCGACATTGCGAAATGCTGACTACATTATCGTTGTAGAAAACGGGAAAATGCCTGAGTTCGGCACACACGCCAAGCTTATAACGAAAAAAGGCATATTTTTCAGGCTGTATAAACTTCAGATGGAAGCACTCCGCAACATTGGGATCGAGGAGTAAGGTGCTAAACAGCACGTAATAACCAGGAGGTAATTCGCTTGTCAGAAGAAAAAAAAGTTATCGGTCTCGGTGACGTTGTTTCTATTACATATCTTACGCGCGATAACTGTACTTTTACCAAAAATGGCGACTTTTTATCGCTGACTGTCTCACTGCCCAAAGAAATTGGTCTTGATGGCGAGGAAATAGGTGGTATAAAGACATACGATCGCGTATTTTTCCATCGTGCTTTTCCGTACGATTATCCATATGAATTTATATCTGTACTTGACCGCGAAAATGTTGAAATAGGTATTATTCGCGAGCTTTCAGACATTGAGCCTGATGCGGCTGAGCTTGTTAAAAGCGAGCTTGAACGCAAATATTACGCCCCTGTCATCGGCCGCATTGTTTCTGTTAAAGAACGCTTTGGCTATACATATTGGAATGTCATATCCGGTGGGCACGAGCTTACATTCACCGTGCGAGACGTTTACCGCAGCATAACAAAGGTAACGCAAACACGAATTTTTATCAGCGACGAAGATGGAAACCGCTACGAAATACCGGACACAGAGGCGCTCGACCGTAAAAGCTACCGAAAGATCGAGCTATATCTCTGATGGTGCGTCACTGAGTAAAAGGCAGGTGAATTAACATAAAAAAACGTGAAGCTTTAGTCCGGCGCTTATGCGCCGCAAACCCGGATATAAAACCAGAGGACGTTGTTGTAGCCTTCAGTTTCAATCTTCGCCCAGATGAAAGTGTGGAGCCTGTTGATGGGTATGTAGCTATAACAAAAACGTGCATTTATGTCTACGAGGACGATAATCTAAAGCGAAAATATGACGCACATTCCGTCACCGAATATAAATTTACGCCCGGCGTCGGATGTGTCTTTGCTGAATGCACAATCGATG
>JAAYLD010000071.1 GCA_012522015.1 Clostridiales bacterium | reverse complement strand
TTATAAAGCGGCTACCAGTCATCGAAAGAGCACAGCCAATAAGGTTTATGCCGCTCTCGGAAAATGTAGCTATTGTGTCTATTATGCGTTTTCTGCCGACAGTGTCCTGCCGTATCACATAAAGAAGGGCATCGCAGTTTTTAGCTATAACAGAAGCATCTGCTACCGTTTCAGCCGGGGGTGTGTCAATAATGATATAGTCAAAATGAACGCGAAGCTCACGGATAAGCTCCCCTATTTGCTGCGAAGCTGCAAGCTCAGCCGGTTCGCTTGCCGGTTGCAGCGACGGCACAATCCAAAGCCTAAGATCTGGGTGCTTAAAAATCGCATTGTCCAAAGATACTTTGCCGATTAATACATCTTCAAGGTCAAAGTTAATTCCATCCTTTTTGGATAGGCGCAGATAACGCATGACAGCGGGATTTCTCATGTCACAATCGACAATGACAGTTTTGTAACCGCGTCGGGCAAGCGCAACAGCAAGGTTTGCGGCAACTGTTGATTTACCCTCTTTTTCTGTTGTGCTCGCTATGAGGATAGTCTTATAGTTTGAACGAGATGTATATTTTATGACATCGTTGCGCAGCTTTGATATACTGTCGCTAAAGCCGTTCTGCGATATCCTTCGAAGCATAACGACGTGCGCCAGATTGTTTTTATTCTCGCGCTTAACGTAAGGTATAACGCCAAGGCATCGCATGCCAAGCCCCTCTTCTATTTCAGAAGCGGCAATAACTGTTGTGTCAGATGTGACAAACAGTGCTATTACTACAGCGAATATAGCAACGCCGGCTAAAGCACCGAGCAATATGCCAAGAGAATAGTGCGGCTCTGCATCAGGAGACCTTGCGACCGAAGGCTCAATTATCATTTTAAGCTGAGTTTTTCCGAGAACATACTCAGCAAGACTCGGATAATGCTCAAGCATTAAAACTAATGCTTTATACGAATATTCAGCATCTGGGGATGTGACACGTATCGTTAAAAGAGGAGTTTTTCCGAGGGATTCTGCCTCTATCACTACATCATCTATCCCAACCCCCGACTTTGTCTCCCCAAGTTCCGCAACAACTATATCTCTCAGCGGTTCGCTTGTAAGAATATACGGTAAGGTGTTTGCTATTGATGCGGCGGCTGTGGCGTTGTAATCATAATCAGTCCCCCTGTTTATTTCAACGGTGACTGAAAAGAACGCTGATGATGTATAGAGCGGTTTATATGTAATGGTAGTACCATATATGCCTGCGACAATGCCGGCAACAATTAAAAAAATTAAAAGCCATATATATTTTGTCGCCCATTTCGATGAGCGATATATTATTTCCGCTAAATTAACATCGACAGTCTCGACTGTATCGCCAGCTTTGGCGTTCTGATAGTCCATCATTTAATATCACGCCTCCAGCGGACGGCTGTATAGCCGCATTTACCTATTAAATAATAAATCATTTATTTATCCCCGTATTAGCCGCGTGCGGTATAGAAGAGACTGCGGCGTATTCTCTATCATAATGATTTGCGATACCATATGAATCTGCAGTTTGTTGTGTGTTCTGATTGATGTACATATTATACACACAACCCAAATACTCAGCTTTACAGTCGCTAAGGGAGGCTATGGCACGGTTTATAGCAGGATATGATGCATAGTTTTCGCGAACAATCATTATTGATGCGTCGGCGAAAGCTTCCGCTGCAACCTCAGCATCCGATAGCATACCGACAGGCGGCGTATCAATTATGATGAAGTCATATTTTTGCTTTGCCTGCGCTATAAGTGTTGCCATTTGTGTACTGCCCAAGAGCTCGTCCGACTTTTCGTATGATTTTGAGCCAAGTATAAGGTTTACGCCAGTCAGCGCGTCGCGGTGGACATATAACCGCTTTGTCCGTCCAAGTAGTATGTCGGTAACCTCTGCATTACTTTCAGGTTTTTTATCAAACAGCTTATAAACATATGGTTTACGCATGTCAGCATCGATAAAAAGGACATCATGCTGATTTTTTGCAAGCGAAATTGCAAGATTTGCAGCGACTGTCGTCTTCCCCTCATTCATAAGCAAGCTTGTTACAAGAAAAACCTTATGTCCCTTTGACGATGCGTACTGCTCTACTTTTGCGCGCAGACGTTTAAATGACTCGACATATACGAAACTGCGTCTCAAATCTGATATAAGAAGCCCTTTTTCTTTTTTATTTTTCCTACGCTTATATATAGAGTTTTTCTCATACGGGATTGTGCATAAAATTGAGCCGTCCACATTTGCCTGGAGCGCTTCAATCGATCTTATGGCATCGGTCGTCAACGATTTATATGTTATCCATGCTATCACAATGGCAGCGCCCAATATAAAGCCAATGATACAATAAATATATATTTTTGATGACTCATCAGCCGTCTCGGGAACGACAGCATCGGTAAAAATATCAATTATAGCATTAAGCACGAGAAGATCCGATATCTCCCCGAGCTTTTTCATTATTGTTTTAACTGTACGAAACGCCATTATAGGCGAATCGGACGTAACTGATATGGTAATAAAGTTTGTATTTGTAATTTGCGACGCTGCAACACCACCTGGAATTTCCTTCAGCCCCAGCTCCTCGCAGACAAGACTTTCAAAAGCGTTGCTGTCAAGCAGCTGAGTTATCATTTCCGTCATCTTCGTTGTCGTCGACATATTGCTGTAAGCGTCGTTGATGCTTCCCTGCGTTGAAACAGAAAAGGTTATTTCAGATGTATAAGTAGCCACATATGTTTCGTTTCTTAAAACGAATGTGGCCATTGCTGCCATAAGAGCCACAGAGATAATTAGAAAAAGCCGTTTCCTTATATCCTGCAGCAAATATGTCATTTTAAAGTTTTTCAAATCTATCTCGTTCAAAGCGGCTCTCACACTCCGTGGGCAATTTTATTTTTTTATAACAGTCATATATGTATATCCGATGATACCGGCGCTGTTTTCAGTCCAGAAGGTAACAATATACGACCCGGGGACTGCTGTCGTTATATCAGTGTCGCATTCCCAGTACACGTCACTAATATCTATCGTCTCCTCCGTCAAGCGACCATCAATGGTTTTTATGACAGAGGATGATACTCTGTCAACATAGCTCATCGGGTCGAACGATTCGTTTTTTGTGTATGTAATATAGTCCGTTAAGTAAACAGTCGGAGCTTTTTTCGGCTCGGATAAGACTTCATACATTACAGTAACGGTGGATGTGTCACCTGCGCTGTTTGTAACACTGATGAAAGCTGGGAAAACGCCCTCCTCATCAGTCGATGGCATTGACTCAATCTTTATTTTACCTGTTAGGTCGCCATCGATAACATCGGTTGCGGTAAATGCTTTAAGTATCCCATCCGTCTTTCCGCCTTTTTGAAATCTCAGCGGTTGAGTTTGCTTAATAGTAGGCGGCGTGTAATCTGTATAATGAAGTGAGCATGTTTTTTTTACCACATGATTAGCACTGTCACATGCAACATACGTCACTGTCCGCACCCCATTTTCATCAAAAGGAGAAATTGACTCAACTATAACGTTTTTTGTTATATCACCGTCCTCCGCATCATGTGCTTTGACGTTTTCAAGAAAATCCTTTTCCGTTGAGGTTACACTTAGGCTGAGAACATCATTTTTTAGAGTTATTACTGGATATTCATCAGCACTCTTTAAATGTGCATCGAAGAACAAGTAAGCACCGAAAGCACTTATTGATAAAACGAGCGCAACGATTGTGACAGTCACCGCAAATCTACTCATAATTTAAACATATCCTGATATTCGAATAAAAAATATAAAAAAATTAAAGGAAATAAATTAAATAAAAACCCTCACAGGCTTTTAATTTAACTGTCATAATAACTTATATATTTTATCATAAAAAAACCGGCGTGGCAAGACACCGGGCTTAACCCTGCATCACGAATTGCATTAAGTGTATATTATGTTTTTTGCCTTACACAAATGCATTTAACGCTTTGCATTAGTTTACAGCAATAAATATTTAATGTGTAAAATATTATCGAAGCTGACGAAATCAATTACTGTTATTATTTATTGCTTCTGTCAATTACCCCGACTGTTCCGTCCTCTAACGGCTCGCCCTCAACAGAAAGCAGCACAGCCATAACAATATAACGTTTTAGCCTGTTTTCACGTAGGCATGTTGAGAGCGTAAGTATTTTATCCTCACCGAAACGAGGGAAATACTCCTCTCTGTAGTTGGCACGAGTATCAACAATAGATAATACATCGTCAAAAAACTTATTAAAATCATGCTCGAACCTAAAGTTAACAGTTAAAAGAATATGCGAATCTCTAAATGGGAACGCAGCAAATATCCCGTATTTCAATATACGTGTCGGCATGTATATGTATATATGCCTAACATCCTCAAAGATAACATCGCTTGCAAGATCCTGAAGCGCGTAAAACATTGTTTTCTTTGAGGTTTTATGACCGTAGAGCACGATATTTGCGTCGGTGAATGATTTCGTGTTGTAATCTTCGGAAAAAATAGCGCCCCCCGTGCTTTTTTTACCCTCCCAATCGTGATTTAGGTAATAAGCGTTATCTCCCTCCCGTTGAAGAACAGGGTAATCAATGTTTGTCTCCGGTATTTTTATCCACGCATAGACATCGGGGTTAACATCAAAAAGAGCCTGAAAGTCAACGGGGACTTCAACTGGTTCCCAGGGCGCCTCTGTTTCATGTGTCACATCAACCGACGTCTCATCATCCGGTAAAGTAGAAGAGACATCGTCCGACACATCGTCTGTATTCGTATTATTCACACTTGAATCAGCCGGCTCCGTGTCGCTTGGCTCAGTATCCGGCTCTATTAAATTATACCGGTCAATAATGAGAATAGATATATATACAGCTAATGCAGCAAAAACAAGTATAGCAATAATTGCTGACAATAGCCACAGCTTTTTTTTCATATGTATTACTTATATTTTAGACTTATGTTATAGTCCATATCCATCCAGTAAGCACTGTCATATAAATCTTTTGGCAAAACAAGTTATTACATTGATGGAAAAAACATATCATTTGATTTTAATAAAAGAGAGATCTTTTAAAAAGTAGTCAGTACAATTTCAATAATTTTACAGCTTTGTGTTCAATGTGAAAATTCCTCATGAAGCTTCATGAGGAATTTTCACTTCAGTTGTCAATATTTCTATGCTGTTATGCTTTTGCTGTTATTTTGCTTTTACTTCTTTTTTGTAACGCATATAGAAGTATCCCGCAAACGACAGCATTACAACGGCACCAGATGTAATAACGAACATTGTTTCTATGAAGTAATCGCCTGTCTGCGGTGATTTTGGCTCTTCCTTAACAGCAAAGCCATATATGCCTTCGCTCTTGGCGGTGAAAACAACAGTTTCGTCGCCTATAACTTCAGCATCAATGATTTCCCAATTATCGCCATTGAGATGAATAACCTTTACTGTGTCATTGGCCTTGATACCGGGGACAGAAACCGTAAGCTCAATGCTCTCTATGGTTATATTATTGGCTGTAACGGTGTCAACGAATTTAAATCCTCCGGATGCATATCCGTATGTTTGTTCTGCAGCCGCAAAAGAAACAGTAGTTCCAAGCGACATTACAGAAAATGAACTCGCCTTCAAAGCGGAAGCATTTGAGGCGAAGCTATTTCCCCCAGTGAGAGTAATCATGATAAGATCAAGCAATGTATAATCCTTTAGTTCGCCGCTAACTTCAATCTCAAGAGCACCCTCAGAAGAAAGACGCTTAGCGACCTCATAAAGATCAGAGCCTTCCCCGGCATCCGAATAATTGTTTATTAAGAGATACTCAGCAATTTCTTCAGCTGTGATAACAATTTCATTTCCAGCAGAATCCCTTATAACAATTCCTGTGACTTTACTTTCCTTTTCCGGACTTTTCAGAGCAAACGCGCTGATTGCAAGCGCTAATATCAGCACCGCGGTAAGTAAGCAGGTAAGTATTTTTCTCACGACAGCATCTCCCTCTATTGAAATAGTGTAAAAATTGCATTATACTTGATACATAAGAATTATAATCGGCCTGCGAGGAAAAGTCAAGTTAAAGAATTAACATTTATTGTATTTTAGATTTTAAGCCCTGCGTTCGCTTAACGCACAATAAAAAAGTAGCTATTGACCTTTTATTGATAACTATGTATAATTTACATGAATTAATAGTAAATTGATATGCTTATTGCTTGTCACATTACTGTTCGCCTTTGCCGCAAAGTTGTCGGGCCTTTTGCTTTGTCGACCGCGTTGCGGCTTATTTCAATAAAACATGGAGGTGAACGCAGCTAATATATTGCTGAGAGTTAAACTATGGGTAGAAAAACACTATATGTAATATTAATAGTACTACTTTTCGTGCCGTCATTTATTGCCGTCGGCTATTATTCTTCATCAAAAAAAGAGCCTGTCAACGCAAAGGCTGTCAGTAGACTTAAAATTGAGGATCCACATGGCTCTGTATGGGAATTTTCCTCCGACGACGAAAAAGAGTCATCAAAGAATATAATAGATTTGTTTGTAGCGATGAAAAAAAACGCGGAGTCCGTCGCCGCTCTTCCCAGTTCTCTTGAGAGCAGTGATTTTTTCCGCGTTACACTAAATAGCTACGAGACGGAATCGGTTTACAAATATTATTTTACATCTGACCCAAACGAAGCATATATCGAAGATTTGTCAGGTTACATCTTTAAAGTAAAGAGCGATGACGCAGCTGCTTTTCTCTCAACAGAATATGCGGTGAGTGTTTATAACGCTGACAATATTCCCGACCTCGTTATTTCAGGTATTAATGTTGCACCTGCCGAGGCCATATGGTATTACACAATATATGACGGTTCTTATATGAAGCTTGACACAACGCAGCTCATTACAAACACAGTGCCGACATGTAGTGTCAGAGGTGGATTATCGATAACGTTTACCGACGAGCCGGACTATTTGTGGCTGACGATAACAGATGGTGATACAGAGGTTTATAACAACATATATGACGACGAAAACACGCCGTCACTAAATGGAGCCGGGAAATATAACGTAACGACGCAGGCGACGTGGTACGCCGAGGATACAGACTACAACTGCAGTGCTACATATAAATTCATCGCCGAAATAGTCGAACCTGCTTCATTCTACATAGGACAAACATCAGTTGAGAACGGTAAGTTCGTTGTTATCTCAGGTAAAAATGTCGCTGACCCATCGCAGATAAAGTTTGAGTCCAACCCATCAATTAATTATACACCTACATTTTTTGCTGAGGGAGACTACGTTTACGCTCTCGTCCCAATAAGCTATGAGCTTGCTGAGGATAAAGACATTACATATGAATTTACAATTACATATGAGGGTGTGTCACAAACTATAAACCTTATAGTAACACCGTATGTTTACAAAACAAGCACGCTCAATATTTCATCAGCCATTGAAAAAGCAACCTACACAGAAGAGCTTCGCGCAGAGGCTGAGGCGCTGTTCCGTGAAATAGCATATACAAATGCTGCAACTGAGCGCATGTTCGATGGAACATTCCTTGAGGATGTTGTAGGTAAAGGTTCAACCGACAAGCTTGGTCCGGGATTTGGGCGAATGATAACGGTCACATCGTCCGGTACGAAGTTCCGTCACACGGGCTGCGACTACAATGTCCCTGTCGACACCCCTGTTTGCGCTGTCAATAAAGGTGTAGTTATTTTCTCAGATTATAATGAAGTCGCGGGATGGCTGGTCGTTGTAGACCACGGCTGGGGACTTAAGAGCTGGTATGCGCACCTAAGCAAAAATACAGTAAAAGTTGGCGATGTCGTCGAAAAGTGTGACGAGGTCGGGCTTTCAGGTGGCACCGGATTCACTTATAGAAACCGCATTCATGTCGGCCTCTCCGTGTTTGACGTTCCTGTATGTATATATCCGTATTGGGATGACCCTGTTAAGATACCAGAGATGGGTAACTGATAAAACTGATAAGGCTAAAATTAGTGTCTCTCTGTCTTATATGTAAAAAAACACGCCGTGAAACGGTTTTAACCGTTTCACGGCGCCTCTTTTTTAGCGCTCTCTTATCGTAAAAATCAAACCCCGCGTTTTCATCCGCTAGACAATCTTATAAAACAAATCTGATATTTATAATTTTATATTGCTTATAATCGATTGTCTTGTGCTGTTTGTCAAATAAGTTATTAGAATAAAAATCAATATCCAATTTCATGCCGGTTAATATAAAAATAAAAGCGATAGCAGCATACAGAATATAATTAATTTAATAATTTTGTTGTTCTGTCTTTTGTTATGCTCTATTTTTTGTTGACATAAGGCCGCTCTCTTCTGCTTTATTCCAGTCAACACGCAAAACGCGCACCAAATTTCCAGTATCAGCGCGATCAGAGGCTTTATAAATAATGCCCTTATCCATAAGCTCCTGTAGAGCCGTACGAACATTATTTTCAGCAACACTAAAATACGAAGATACAGCTTTCACGGTAGAATTGAACGTTGGAAAAATTTTTTTGTCGTTTTTACTGCTGATATGATTGAAATTTTCCAAAATAAGCTTATAAAAATATTCGCGCTCCTGATCTTCGCGAGGGATTTCAATACATTCGCTGGCAACTGCCCGAAACTTGTTGCTGACGGCTCCTCTTATACCATAAACGACGACCTTTTTCTTTTTCTTGAGCTGCAAATAACGCACAACCGAGCTAAAATGACCGTCACCTGTAAACAATATGTATGTGCTTATATTCGGATTGTCATCCACTTCCTGATAAATATAATCAAGCATAATAAAATCAGTAAAATCCTTTTTTATCACAGGAGACGGGTTCTGAGTGTCGATAATAGAATCTGTTATCTCACGTATTCCGCTGATTTCACTTTGAAGCTTCGGATTTGAAAAATCACCGAAGAAAAAAATTTTTTTTATATCAAATCGCTCAGCAATCTCGTCATATTGTTCTTTAACTTTAGGGCGCATCCCGTAGATCCTGTCAAGGGAATAACACCAGTGCTCAAAATCAACGAACATAGCAGCGGTTGGTTTCACTTGCCGCCGTTTAAGGCTGAAGCCAAACAGCGGTCTTCCATATGTCATTGGCATCCTTCCTTTCAATATTTTTTAATTCTTCTGTTTTCGTTACGTAAAACAGTGTCATTATCAGTTTACGCACCACTGCTGCACAACGTAAACAAAATAACGGCTTCGGTGCCGTTTTTTTACTAAAACCGATGTAAAGTTTACTATTGTAGCAATTTTCGTTTCATTATAGTAGCTTTTGTTTAGCGTATATCATATGCGCGGGACTTTTACGCTGTGTTACCGTCTCCGCGAGCGCCATACGGAAATCCGGTATGAAATATTCCTCTTTATGCGTAAAACTGAAAGTTTTATGTCGTGATAAAAGAAAACAACGAGGTTTGAAAGAGAGAAGAGTATAGCTAAACGTACGCTCCACCCGCTCATTATAAACGAAAAAGCAATGAGAGCTGCGTCGATATATGCAAGCCACTTAATTTTTACGGGTAAAATAAAGAATAACAGCACCTCAAACTCCGGATAAAAGAAGGCGAACGCTAAAAAAAGTGACATGTTGAGGTAGTCGTTTGTTGCATAACCGGTGATAAGACCTGAAATAATAGCGCCTATTATTCCGCATAAGTAATAAAGGTTAAAGCGGAATGTACCCCATGAGCGCTCAAGAGCAGAACCGATCAGCCAATAAAAGTAAAATGCAAAAATTATAAAAATCAGCCTCGTGTTCGGCGGGCAGAAAACGAATGTTATAACTCGCCACCACTGACCTGCGGCAATAGCGGCACGGTTAAAGTAAAGCATCGATATAAGAGATTTTCCTGTTCCCGTATAAACAAGAAAATCGGCTATATAAACAATTGCCATGGCACCGACAATAATCGTCATCAGGTTCTGTATGGCATATTTACTTAACTTTCTCTCAATCTGCGCCAAGCGTTTACCCATGTTCTTTATTATCTACCCTTTCCCATCAACAATAAAAGTTACCAAATACAAAGCCGGGCGACAAGTGCGCCGCCCGGTTTACGTTTTACGTTTTCACGCCCTACGACTTATCGTTTTACGTCACAACGTTCCCACGTCTCCCGTCCGCATCCCGTCCGCGTTGATTGCCATATGTCATATAGTCAATTTAGTCAAATAATAATTGCTGAAGCTGCGGATGAGCGGAGCATATGATGTTTTACCTATTGTTTTACCATTTATGATTTTTCATTTTGCTTTTGCGCACCAAATTAGCTTTATATATCGGCAACGGTGGCTACATCCTCCTCGCCGTCGCTATCCTCATCCAGTATAACGGCAGCATCATCGTCTATGCCAGCAAAAATGTCGTCAGGTTCCACACATCTATCAAGGTCAATAGCTGAGCACGCGGCAATAAGCTCTTTCAGCTTTTTAAGCAGCGTAAGCATGGCGACGACAGTTACGGTAACGACAACGGTAATTATAACAATCCGTAATATCCCGCTTTTCTTTCATTTTAAACACCCCGTTTTCTTTTTTGGAGGCGCTCTAAATATATGATAACATATCAAAACATAAATTACAACAAAAATAATATTACCGGCCGGTAGGGCGGCAGAGCAAAACTAAAATATGCACCGGACAACGACGCGCGTCCCACACCCAGGACAAATGCTTGTATGCTTCCCGCGGCGCCGGGGCAACCGAAGCACAGCCCCGCATGTATGGCATTTTACGTAAATTGTCGTTCGAAATCCTGCTATTCGCCTATATGTCAATACAACAAAGTTGCGCACATGGCGGATGAAGTTAAGAAAAACAGTATTTTCACGGCGCCGGGCGACAAGATTTCGCGACAATACGCGGAAAAAGCCAAAATATATCAAAGCCGCTGTAATGATATATACAATAATGGACTTAAAAAAGCTGTTGATTCCATTTAGTACGAGCGCTGCTCCAAGAAGTGAATATGAAAGCGCATCAAAGCCGTTTCTTCCATAAAAAAAGCGTGTGATTGCAAACTTAATTTTATCCATATTTCTCTCTAATAGATATGATTACCTCTCTTTATTAAGATTATATCATTATTTTTTAAGCTTATCTTAAATAATGTTTATTGAATTTAAAACGTCTTTATGTTCTATTGATATGACGAATGTTTTATTATATAATAATACATAACAAAAAGAACATAATAACGCCTTAGAATGCGGGAAGCGTGTAAGACGTCACAAAAAGGTATGTTACCGGTGAAACCGGCACGGCTACCGCCAGTGGCGGCTTACCTGCGAAAGGAACAGAAGCGAAAAATGGCAAAGTATAAAAACGAAGAGACAATAACTTTTAACTTGCGCGATGTTAGAGAAAAGGAGATGCATGCTATTCTCCGGTCTGTTTATGACGCGCTCGTTGAAAAAGGGTATAATCCTATCAACCAGATAGTCGGTTATATCCTCTCAGAAGATCCGACATATATAACAAACCATAATAATGCCCGCGCGCTCATACGTAAGATCGACCGCGACGAACTGCTCAATGCCCTCGTCAGATGCTATCTCAACGTTTGAGAGAAGTCAGCACGCGCTCAAGCATTAGGAAAGCGCCGTGCCTTTGCAGTTATATTTGTGTTCCGGGACGATTTGATGGAATGCACGTAGGGCATAGGCGCATTATGGCGGCTGCGCGGGAGTTATCGGCGCGCCTTTCTCTGCCGATAGCTGCTATTATACCACCTGATAACTACAAAGATGGTATCGTAAGCGCAGACACAGGCGAAAGCCTAAGAACGGCGCCATCCCATCGGCTTATGACAGACGCTGAGCGTTTTTTTACTCTTCGCCAAGAGGGAGCGTCTATCATTATCACAGGTGAGATGTGCCTTGACGCGGCTGCTATTGTGTGTGGTGAGGGGAGTCCTTTTGCGCAAAATCCCGCCGCTTATACCATACCTCTTGTGCGCGATGAAAATGGTAATATCGTCTCCGGTGAGCTCATAAAAAAGCTGCTTTCTGAGGGCAACACAAAGAGCGCGGCCCGTCTGCTCGGCGCTAATTATTCATTTGAAGCGGAGATTCTGCATGGCGCTCGCATCGGACACCAGATTGGTGTGCCGACAATCAATCAACGTATTCCGAAGGAGAAATTCTGTCCGAAAAAAGGCGTTTATTTCGTGCGCGTCAATATATGTGATGCGACGTATAACGGCGTCTGCAACCTTGGTGTAAAACCGACGGTATCAAGCGATGCGGACGATGTTATCTGCGAGACACATCTTTTTGACTGCTCGTGCGATTTTTATGGTATCAAAGCTAAAACTGAGATTCTTTACTACTGCCGCAGCGAAAAAAAGTTTGCTACTCTTGATGAGCTTCGAGCGGTAATTGAAGCTGATATAGCAGCGGCAAAAGAGTTTTTTGCCACATCACAGAAAAGCAACATACAAAATATATAGAATGACTGCGGCGCAAGCCGCTTTGCTCCATGAATAAGAATAGCGTTATCAAAGGAAATTTAAAAAAGGCAAACTTCACACAAAATTGTTATCACAATTTAATGAAAAACAAAGTAAAACCCCGCGTGCGGAAGCTCGCGGCATTTTTACTCGCCTTTTTTTCAATTTTAACGGCAGCACTCCCGGTTTTTATTATGACAGTGCCGGTTGAGGCAAATATAACAGAGGCGGGAGAAGCGACAGCTGAGGACATAGGACTTCTGACGGATAAAATTGCCAGCGCTTATCTTTATAATATCGAAAATGATAAACTTATTTATTCACTAAACGAAAACGAAGTTATATACCCGACATCTACCGTAAAAATTATGACCGGAACTCTCGCAATTGAAGCCTTTTCGAATCAGTTGAGCCGAGAGGTGGAAATTACGGAAGAAATGGTAGCCGGCGTCGGCGGAAATAACATAGAACTTAAAGCTGGCGACGTTTTAACGATAGAATCGCTTCTCTATGCTCTTCTTGTCGGCGGAGCGAACGATGCGGCACAAGCGCTCGCAATCCTCGTCGACGGTTCAATCGAAGCCTTTGTCACCCGCATGAACGAGCGCGCGCGTGAGCTTGGCGCTGAGAACACATATTATACTAACCCTTCCGGAGTACATGATGACGCCATGGTAACAACAGTTGCCGACACGGCGAAAATTGCGCTTGCTGCATATGATATTCCCCTGTTCATGGAGATAACGTCGGCGTCAAAATACGTCGTTCATATTATAAACAAAGATATTTACAGAAATGTTTACAGTAAAAACTATTTAATATCAACAAGCAGCGTTTTAAAATATTACTATAAAGACGCCGCCGGCATCAACTCCGGGTATACAATGCAAGGCGGTTATAGCATCGTCACAACTGCGTCGCGCGACGGCTTGACGTACCTTGCCATAGTTATGGGCGCATCAAGCGATGAGGAAGCTGATATCATTTACTCCTACACGGAGGTGACAAAGCTACTCGACTATGCTTTTGCTTCGTATGCTAATATTGAGCTTGTAGTAGCTGGCGAGATGATATGTGAAATACCGGTTGAGCTGTCGGGAACTACCGATTATGTTACCCTTGTAACGGCAGATTCTCTCGTTATGTATCTGCCAACCAGCATCGACATTGAAAAAGAGGTGCTTTACAGCTATAAAACGCTATCCAACTACCTGACAGCTCCCGTTGCCGAGGGGCAGCGAGCAGGTGTGTTGACAGTTATGTACCGTGACGAAATTGTCGGCAACATCGATCTTGTAACGACAGTAACAGTCGCAAGAAGCGAATTCCTCTACACGCTTGAGAAGATAAAAGAATTTGCAACAAGCAGTTTTTTTATCAGTACCATTATCGCCTCCGTTGTAATAACTATTTTTTATATACTTGGTAAGGCTATTTATCTTGCCAAAAAGTCAAAACATAAGGGTCGTTTTTAATGAAAAGCGCGTCTTACGGCGCGTCATTTTCACTTGAAGGGAGGGGTGTTCTTTTGACAATCGATAAACATATGAAAAATATGTGCACAAAACGTCCTTTCCCTGCTTTTTTCACGCCTTCTTTCCTTTTAGCACTCATTCTGCTGCTGTCATCTGTTCTCATCTTCACCGGCTGCGGTGATGTAAAAAAACCCTCTGCCATAAAAACAGACAGCGTTCCTGAAAACTGCGTGCTCTTCGTCAACGTCGGCTATGGTGATGCCACAATTATAAAAATATCCGACAAATATTATCTTATCGATACCGGAAAATCGTCCGCTTCATCGTCTCTTTTCGCCGCTCTTAATTGGTTGGAAGCTGATAGTTTAGATGGTGTTTTCCTCACACATACGCACAGCGACCACACAGGCGGGCTTAAAAAGCTTGCGAAATCATACAACATAAAAAAACTTTACTTTTCTGAAATATCGGAGCGAAATAAAAAAGGCGAGCATAAGCTTGTGAACAAGGCTGTTAAATACAGCATACCGTATCAGTTTCTTGCTGCTGGCGATACTGTCGATTGTAACGGTGTCATCTTCGAGGTTCTTGGCCCGCTTAAATATAATTATACCGACGACAACGACAACTCCCTTGTTATGCGAGCCGTCATTGAGGGCGTTGTATATCTTTTTACAGGTGATATGCAGTTTGCCGAGGAGAATACGCTTTTTGACGCTGGCGTTGTCTTTTCGTGTGACGTGCTGAAGGTTCCAAACCACGGGAACCAAGACGCTTCCTCTGATAAATTCATGAATGCTGCCGCACCAAAGGTTTCTGTTATCCCTGCGGGAATTGGGGATAAGCCAACGTCCGCTTCATACCGTGTTCGCAACGCCCTCTCCGCTTACGGCGATGTTTACATAACGCAGAATTTTGATGTAGGCGTTCTTGTTTATGCCGACGACTCCGGTGAAATCATCGTCGCACACGCAGGGGAGAAAGAACAATAAAACAAAACAGAAAAGCGCTTACAGTCCTAACATGGTGCTATAAGCGCTTATTATTTTTATTGTTTACCGAAATATGCGCGGCGGGCTTACATACGCAAGGAAGCGATCCCTTATACGAATGTTTTTATCGTCCGGTTTGCCTTCAAAGAAGACTATTCTGTACTGGTATGTAAGGCTTTGCCCCTCGTCAATTCTAAGCCCGCCCTTAAAATATAGATTGTTTGCGGCAAAAAGCCCGTAATCACGCACATGCCACGACGTCGGATAGCGTTCGTTTTTCTCATTATCAAAAATAGCTACTCCAAGCATGTGGCCGTTGGCTTCGCCGCCGCATACGCAAAAGTTAGCGCTTCTTCCCCAGCATTCAGCCTCGCCGCGGGCACCGTATGAGTTTTCGATATAGCCACCTCTGTCACCGCGAAGCTGATCGGCAAGACGGACGCCAAGAGGCCCCGCTTCTTTTGTTTTTTCGAATATGACGCTGCCATATGAAGCTTTAAATGTCAGTGATATATCGACATATCTGCAGTCTGCCTGTTGATTGTAAAATGTGTATGTGCACTCCGCATCCATAACGGGGCGACCCTCGCTTGTACGCCACATTGATGCCACAGTAAATGACGACTTCACAGCGCCACAGACGATTGCCACAGTGCTCTCATGCGTTTGTATGCCGCGCATCTTCGGCTCGTTCCAGAAATCGATGTTTTTTATGTCTGTTCCTTCAAGCGTAACATCACCGACACCGAAGAAAACGGAACGGTGGTGCGGATGCTCGGTTGTCGTAAAATCAAGCCTTGTGTAAGACGTGCCATCAGGCGTCAGTATAGGCCCAAGATATGGCTTCGGCAGGGATTTTGTATATACATATGATGTGAAAAGGGCATCGCCATACTTGACGTCAAGCCTTTCCTCACCTGCCACTTCCGTTATCGTGACACCGGGATTGAAACTACCGCCTTCGCGCACCGTGAGCATATGCTTGCCCGCCGGAAGCGTTACTATGGCTGTAATGATGCCGCCCTCAGCATCTGCCGGAATGGGAGTAGTATTATAATCTGCATTTTGTGCGTCAAGCGAAAGCTCAACGGCGCCGTCGCGAACGCTGTCACAGCGTAAAAAGATTGGCTCTTCAATAAGATCACGCGATGTTTTTATTTTTATAGTATTCAAAATATTACTCATTTTTTGTAGTTCCTTTTATATTAAATTAAAATGTCTTTGATACGAACTCATAAGCGAGTGCGACCTCTTTTTCAAAATCTGAGAATCCGCACTCAACCGATATGCGACCTGCATAATCCGTTTTCTTAAGCCCTGTGGCGAAAGCCTTCAAATACTCCCCGCCGTGACTTCCGGGATATGTTCTGTCAGGTGCCTCCGATACGTGGATGTGAACAGGTAACACGCCATTTTCAATAATAGCGCCGGGCGCCTCACCTTCGCATGCCATATGAAAAGCGTCGGCAAGATACGCTATCCTCGGATGTGATAGTGTGCGCATCATAGCCGCTGCAGTTGCTGTCGTGTTGATGGCGTTGCATTCAAGTGCGCGAAGCGGCTCAATCGCCGTTGTTATACCGTATTTTTCACCGACCTCAGCACAGAATGCAAGAAAATCGCTTATGCGTGAAAGGCCGTCCTTTCGGCTCATGCCGTCGGGTATGCGGCGAGCCCCGCCGCTGCCGAAAACGACGATTTTTATGCCAAGGCGTGACATACGGCGCATTGCTTCACACACATAGCGGCGCAGCGGCGACCCTGACTCAAGCGAGCCGTCGGAGCATATCCTGTACTCCGGATCAAAAGGAATAAAGCTATTGCAAACCTCAATCGGAAGCCCGGCTGCAGCAAGCAGCGAAAGCTCCACCTCCGTCAGCTTCATTATCATACCGACGGAGCATTCGCAAAAGTCAAACCCGTTTTTCAGGATTATACCGGCGCCCTCGCGCAGAATATTAAATGCTGTTGGCGCTACTTCACGCACGCCCTCGGGCATAAATGAGCCGCCGGGTATGCAGCATCCGAGCCTATATTTTGACTTTACATTTGCCACCTCTATCTCTTCACTCCTCAAAGACAACGATTGTCACTTTATAAATTATACCATGACGCACACGACATCACAATGTTTTAGGTGAGTTGAGGGAAAATAAACTTGTGCCCGCCTGTTAAGGCATTGCAGGCGGAGATAATATTATGTATAATTACTGTTGTCTCTTTACCTTACAGCATAGTGCTTTTACTTTTACAAACATATAAGAAACGGATAAATAAATGATAGAAAAAGCAAACGCAACAGCAAATAAAAATGTAGACAGAAAAATTATAAAAGAAAAGCTTGGTAAAATAGCAGCCGAGGCTGATATTTCTCTGCGCGACATCTTCGCCGATATTGACAGGGTTGCAATGAAGCGAACGGAAGATGTTTGCCGTGCTTTTGCCCGTGCGCGCGTGTCGGAATCATCTTTTTACCCGACAAGCGGATACGGATACGGCGACCGCGGGCGCGAGGCTATTGACGCTGTGTACGCCGATGTTTTCGGATGTGAAGCTGCCGTCGTCCGACACAATATTGTCAGCGGAACACACGCGCTAACAATCGGGCTTTTCGGCCTTCTGCGTCCGGGCGACATTCTCCTGTCCGTCACAGGCGCCCCCTATGACACGCTTGGCGAGGTAATCGGCACCCGAGGCGACGCTGGAGGTGGCTCTCTTCGCGATTTTGGCGTTGACTACGACGAAATCCCGCTTTTGGGCGACGGATTCGGCGGCATCGACTATAATTCACTCGCCGCAAAGCTGTCGGGGGACGTCGCTCACCGCATAAAGGTTGTGTTTGCGCAGCGCAGCCGCGGTTACTGCAGCCGCTCATCGCTCACGGCAGCGGAGCTGTCGGCGCTGACGGAATTTGTGCGCGCCCGCAGCAGCGCTTATGTTGTTATCGACAACTGCTATGGCGAGTTCACGGAGGACAAGGAACCGACAGCGGATCTTATAATCGGCTCGCTCATTAAAAATCCCGGCGGCGGCCTTGCCATGAGCGGCGGCTACCTTGCCGGAACGGCCCGCGCTGTTGAGCTTGCGTCATACAGGCTCACCTCCCCCGGTATAGGCGCCGAGGTCGGCGCGACGCTCGGGCAAAACAGGCACATACTGCAAGGCTTTTTCGTGGCGCCGCATACGGTAGCTCAAGCTCTTAAAACTGCTCACTTTGCCGCTTATGTTTTTGATGCTCTTGGTTTTGACGTAAGTCCGAGATGGGGTGAGCGGCGTTCCGATATTATCACAACCGTACGCCTTGGCTCACCTGAAGCGCTATGCGCTTTCTGCCGTGGGATACAGCAAGCCTCTCCCGTTGACGGATTTGTAACACCGGAGCCGTGGGAAATGCCCGGTTATTCCGATAAGGTTATAATGGCGGCGGGAACGTTCGTTTCCGGCGCATCAATCGAGCTTTCAGCGGACGGGCCGCTTCGCCCGCCGTACACGGCTTTCTTGCAGGGCGCTCTAACATACGAATCCGGAAGACTTGGCGTATTGTCGGCGGCGGAGGAGGTTATATTAAATGCAGGCACCTTACCGCAAAATGCCGTTCATTGACAATCTCGTATTATAAAGTTATAATTATAATTAATATTTTTCGCAAACAGGCGCGATGGCGCTATGAAGGATACGCCGATGATTAAAAAAACAACAGCTATTATTATTGCTTTCATTTTTGTGCTTGTGGCAGTGATTTTCACTGCTTCATGTTCAAAGAAAGAACCCGACGTCCCGAAGGGCATGAAGCTCTGCTCAAATGATGTCGTCGGATTTAAGTTTTACGTTCCTGAAGACTGGACGCCTTCAATGTCGACAGGAGCTGTCGGTGCTTATTGTTCGGCATCTGATCCATCAAATGTAAGTGTAATGGCATGGAATCTGCCAAGTGCGATGACAGTCGCCGAATGGTGGGAACAGTATAAGACCGAATTTGAGGGTGTTTTCAGCGATTTTAAAGTAACCGACGAGACAAACATCACAATGGGAGGCGTTGCCGGCGTAAAATACACCTACACGGCAAAGCTTGGTGATTTTGAGTATGTCTATATTCAAGCGGCGTGCATACGCTCAGGCATGGTTTGTGTTTTTACATTCACATCAACGCCTGATAAATATGAGTCCCACCTTGAGGAAGTTGACAACATGCTCGCCCACTTTGATTTCTAACTTAAAATAGAACTAATTTAATATAAAGCGGAAACGAAAAATGATTTATTTCGACAATGCCGCGACGACTAAGCCCTGCCCAGAGGCCGTCGCCGCGGTTAATCATTTTCTGACGGATGTATGGGCAAATCCATCGTCTCTCCACTCAGCGGGGATTGAGGCTCGCCGCGCCGTTGAGGAGGCTCGCCGCACCATTCTATCTTCGCTCGGCGTTCGTTTTGGCAGCCGTTCGACGCTAATTTTCACCGGCAGCGGCACCGAGGCAAATAATCTTGCGATTCTTGGCACATGCCGCGCAAAAGCCCGCCGTGGTCGCGTCATAATAACGGAGGGCGAGCATTCTTCCGTTGAGAATGCTGCGCGACGTGCCGAAGAAGAAGGGCACGAGGTCATTCGCATACCCACGCGCGGCGGCAAGCTTGACATGGATGCTTTAACCGACGCGCTGACGCCCAATACTGTCCTTATCAGCCTAATGCTCGTCAACAACGAAACCGGCGCCCGTTATGACGTTGAAGGGGCGTTTAAAACAGCAAAAGAAACCGTGCCGGGCGCTGTTCTCCATTGTGATGCCGTGCAAGGCTACATGAAAATACCGTTTACAGCCGCATCGCTCGGCGCTGATATGATAACGATCAGCGCCCATAAGACACACGGTCCCAAAGGAGTAGGCGCTCTTTATATCAAAGACGATATTATCCGTGCGAAAAAGACATCTCCTATTATTTATGGTGGCGGACATGAAGGGGGACTGCGGTCAGGCACAGAAAATGTGCCTGCTATATTAGGCTTCGCGGCTGCTATTAAAGCATTAAGCGAAAACTTTGCCGCTTTGACAAAGCGCTGCTCTGATGTGCGGGAGCATATAATAAACACTCTTAAAATTCAGTGTCGGGATGTAAAAATAAATATTCCTCCCGTTGCCGCGCCGCATATATTGAGCCTTACCGTCCCCGGCATTAAAAGCGAAACAATGCTCAATTATCTTTCTTCCTGTGGCATATGCGTGTCAAGCGGCTCCGCCTGTTCATCACATGGCAAGCTGCAAAGCCGTGCGCTCGCCGCCTTTGGGCTATCTGCCGCTGACGCCGATACAACAATCCGCCTCAGCTTTTCGGGTGAGAATACAACAGCGGAAGCGGACGAGTTCATATCGGCACTTAAGGACGGCATAAAACGTCTTTGTAAAATATAAAATATAATAACATCATTGAAAATTCGCGGAACATAATAAAGCCGCACATCGTCTATTTTTATATGAGATCTCTAATAATTAAAACGAGGGAGTACAATTTATGAAAAAGCTTATATTGGCGCTTATTACCGCAGCTATCCTTATAACTTCCATACTTTTTTCGGCATCATGCGCTAAAAGCTCCAATTCGTCAAAGTCCGAAGGCTTTGATACTACGAAAGAAACAACGAATCTGTCAAAAAGATATGATTACGATGAGATTTACGACGAAAAGGAACCTGAACCTCAAGGTGAAGACGGAAAAGCAGACGCCTCTTTGCCGAAGGAAGCAACACGCAAGGTTATAAAATATGTGACGCTGACGCTTGAAACGCTTGAATACGATAAGGTGATTGAAGCACTTAAAAGCAAATGTGCAGCGTCCGGCGGGTATATCGAAAGCGCAAATGAAACGGGTGTTGCTATCAATAAAAGCGACAGAAAAAGCGGAGAGCGATTTGCAACGCTGGTGTTTCGCATACCTGCTGATGTTATGGGCGATTTTGAAAATTACGCGAAATCACTTAGCAACGTATTGTCAAGCAAAACAGACACAAAGGACGTAACTGACAGCTACTTTGACATTGAAGCTCGCCTTGCGTCGCTTGAAATTCAAAAAGAGCGTTATCTTGAGTTGCTCGAACGCGCAGAAGACATGGAAAGCATCGTTGTTTTAACTAATGCGCTGACAGACGTCCTTTATCAAATTGAGTCACATACAGGCACGCTTAAAAGGTATGATTCTTTGGTTGCATATTCTACGATAACGATCAATCTTTATGAAGTTATCGAATACACCGAACAGCCGCTTCGCGACCCAAGCTTTGCCGAACGCATAAGCAATGCTTTTTCCAAATCAATTAAAGCTTTCATTGATTTATGCGCTGATATTGCAGTCGGCATTACGGCAGCTATACCCTTCCTTGTGATACCGGCGTTAGCAGTCATAATTGTTATCATCATTTACTGCTCACGCAAAAAGAATAAAAAAGCCGCGTCACAAGCAAAAGAACAGTGAAGCGTCAAATAATCACAGCATAATAAAATCCGGACTTTTCACAAAAGTCCGGATTTTATTAATTTATTAATATGTAGATAAGTAAAAATCATTCGTAAAGTGATAATCTTTTACTCGATCGGTTCGCCCTTTGCGTTAAAAAGAGGTAGACGCTCAAGGTAGATAAGATCATCGCGCTTCATAGCATTACCTTCGGCGAGCACACACATGCGTCCACAGACCTCGCCCCCTGCTGCATTGACAAGCTTTTCAAGAGCAAAGAGAGATTCACCGGTTGATACAACGTCGTCGACAATAAGTATTTTCTTGCCCCGCATGGCGTCTGCATCAAGCTTGTCAAGATAAAGGCGCTGCTCCTTTGCTGTTGTTATCGAACGAACCTCAACTTCAAATACGCTTGTCATATAGAGTTTCGGCATCTTTCTGGCAAGGATATAGCGTTGATTGCCAGCAAGGCGCGCCATTTCATGGGTTACCGGCAAGCCCTTCGTTTCGGCTGTTATAATATAATCATACTCCGGCGCACGTTCAAGGAGCGCTTTTGCACATGCTGTCGTCAGCTCCGGATCGCCAATCATGACATACGCAGCAATGTATAAATCGTCCGTAATCTGGCAAAGAGGAAGACTGCGCTTAATACCGCAAATTGTAATATCGTAATACTTCATTTCTGTGTAGTGCCTCCGGCTTATGCCGCCGTTTTTCTTTTTTAAATCCAGCCTATTTATGTTAATACAATCACATCTGAAAGTCAAGCGAGGATGAGTTTATTAAACTTTGTTTAGTCGTTGTCAATACAAAACTGTCCAAAGGCAGATTAATGGATGTCCAAGACAGAGCAGATAAATAGTACGCGCCCGATGAAGCATCACCGGGCGGTAACCGTTATACTGATAGACTTGTAGACTGCGCTAAAAGGCTGTGTTTCATTTCTTCTTTGTCAGATTCTATATGGGTGTCGTTTTGAGGTGAGTACGGCTTAACAATAGCCGCAGTAAGCTCTTTGATATTTGGGTCGTTGTTCTCGGCTGCTTTTATTAATGCGCTCAACTGATCGTGGAATGTATCGGTGTCAAATTCAATTGGCTGACATATATGTATCAGCGAATTGGCCGTTTCACGAAGGCTTTCCTCCATCATGAAAATTTCTTCGTAAAGCTTCTCGCCGGGGCGAAGACCCGTATATACGATTTTTATGTCAACATCAGGCCGCATGTTGTATAAGCGTATCATATTTCTTGCAAGATCATCAATTTTAATAAGCTCGCCCATATCTAAGATAAAAATTTCACCTCTACGGGCGTAACAACCGGCTTGTAAAACAAGCGACACGGCCTCTGGTATTGTCATAAAAAACCGTTTTATCTCAGGATGTGTAACGGTTACTGGGCCGCCGGCTTCTATTTGCTTTTTAAAGAGCGGTACGACGCTTCCATTACTGTCAAGGACGTTCCCGAAGCGTACAGCAACATAAACGGTGCTGCTCTTGCGATTGTATTCTTGTATAATCATCTCGCAAATACACTTTGATGCGCCCATAATATTTGTAGGATTAACGGCTTTGTCAGTCGATATGAGGACAAATTTCTTAGTTTTATATTTATCGGCAGCGCGCACAGTATTAAGCGTTCCAAGCACGTTATTCTTAATAGCTTCGTTTGGATTTTCTTCCATCAGAGGAACATGCTTATGAGCTGCTGCGTGATAAACAATGTCGGGGCGATACTCATTAAATACCATGTCCATTCGGGCTTCATCGCGGACCGACGCAATGACAACAACAAGATTCAAATCGGGATACTTATACTTAAGCTCATTTTGAATCTCGTAGGCGCCGTTTTCATATATATCAAGGATGATGAGCTGTCGCGGCTTCCAATATGCTATCTGACGGCAAAGCTCGCTTCCAATGGAACCGCCGCCGCCTGTCACGAGGATGACTCGCCCGCGAACTTCGCTTGATATTTCATCCAAGTTTACTTTTACCGGCTCACGTCCAAGAAGATCCTCAATATTGACGTTGCGAAGGCTTTTTATTGATATTTCACCGTCGATGAGCTGATAAAGCCCCGGCAGCATCTTAAGGTCGCAGTCCGTTTTTTTGCAAATCTCAAGCAGCTCTCGCTTTGTCTTGTATGATGCCGACGGGATAGCAATAATTATTTTATCTATCTTATATTTAGCAACTGCATCTTGTATCCGATCTCTACCTCCAACGATTGGAATGCCGTTAATAAACCGCCCAACCTTTGATTCGTCATCGTCAATAATACAGCGTATTTGTTCATTGAGGTGGGAACTCGTCATCATCTCACGGATTATTATCCGGCCGGCTGCTCCCGCGCCAATTATCATGACATTCTTCGTGCCCGAATTTATTCTGTATGTCATATAACTGTTCAACGACCGAATAGCTTTATAGCCGAAGCGTGTCAAACAGAGATAAAAGAGGAGAAGGAAAGCTGCGATAAAGTAGCACGAACGCGGTATCATAAGTGACAGGAAATATGTTCCGGCCGCATGGATGCCTGCCATAAAAAGAGACGTTGCTATTATTCGAGAAAATTCTAAAAATCCAGCGTATTCCCAAATACTTTGATAAAGCTTGAAAATGAAGCAAATAAGTAAAAGAGATATCACGTAAACAGGAGAGAACTTAATTGCTTTATCAAGATATGCCACATTTTCTAATAGTTTGTTATACTGAAGTCAAAACGTATCCAAAGCGAAGCAATACATATAAAAAACGCACTGATCGCGTCGAAGACAATAAAAGGTAGGAACATTAAAAGTGTCCTTCTTATTTTTTTGTGTCTATTCATTTTACTTTTCCGTGTTTCTTAAGTTATTCTACTGCCGGTACATTTATTATAGCTTACAAAAAACAATTAGTAAATAATAATAAATTATTAAGTGGATTTTAAAACATATATTTCATCGCACTTTCCGCGCAAGTATGCTAAAAAATGACAAAATCACATAAAACCATCTATGGAAGAATTAGAAAAATGGCTCTGTGAAATTTTCGCTACACACATATCTACTTTTCACTCGACGCAGGCTGCCTGCATGTGGTATAATAAAAAACAACCTGAGTATGAAAAACAAGGCAAATACAAATATATGAAGGAGACAAACTCTAATGAAGTATAAAGAACCGCTTATACCACAACGCGCTGATCCATATGTTTACCGTCACACAGACGGATATTATTATTTTACGGGCAGTGTGCCTACTTATGACGTAATAGAGCTGCGCCGTAGCCGCACTATTAACGGTCTTTCTGACGCTGAGCCCGTTGCTATATGGAAAAAGCATGAGAGCGGCCCCATGAGCAAGCATATATGGGCGCCGGAACTTCATTTTATTGATGGCACATGGTATATATATTTCGCTGCCGGGCGTGCGGAAAATATTTGGGACATACGTCCTTATGTGCTCGAATGTAAAGACGACGATCCGCTCGTCAGCCCCTGGGTTGAGCGCGGCATGATGCGTCGTGCTGACACTGACATAACGTCATTTTCCGGATTTTCGCTTGATGCGACGACATTTGAGCATCGTGGTGAGCGTTATTTCATTTGGGCGGAGAAAACGAGCTTCGGCTCCGGACTTTTGGCGTCGAATCTTTACATAGCAAAGATGGAGTCGCCGACAAAACTAAAGACTGACGCAATTCAGCTTTCGACGCCTGACTACGATTGGGAGCGCGTCGGTTTCTGGGTTGATGAGGGCCCGGCTGTGCTCAAGCATGGCGGCAGGATATTTGTCACCTTCTCCGCGTCGGCAACCGGCGCCTGCTATTGCATGGGAATGCTTGAAGCATCGGAGGATGCAGACCTTCTTGACCGAAATAGCTGGCGCAAATCGCGCTATCCCGTACTAAAATCGATTCCCGAGAAAAACATATATGGACCCGGCCACAACAGCTTTACCGTTGCTGAGGACGGCGTGACGACGCTTTGCATTTATCACGCGCGCCCCTATGAGAAAATAGTTGGCGACCCGCTTTACGATCCCAATAGGCACACACGCGTGCTGGAGGTGCGCTTTACTGACGACGGCACACCTGTCTTTGAGCCTTGATGGCAGATAGCAATATGGGGTATTACGATAAGAATGCAAAAACAAAACAGCAAACAATCAGAAAACAGCGATGTTAAATCAAAATATCTTAAACTAAAGCGGGCGCTGTTTGATCGCGCTTACAGCAGCTTAAATGTTGAGCAGCGCCGTGCTGTTTTTAGCGTAAGGGGGCCGCTTCTTGTGCTTGCGGGTGCCGGAAGCGGAAAAACTACCGTTTTAATCAAAAGAATCGTCCATATAATCAAGTTCGGCGACGCATATGAGTCCGATTTCGTGCCTGATGACATCGACGAAAACACGCTTCTTCGATACGAGTATGCGCTCTCGGAGTTAACACCCGAGGAAATTGAAGAGCAAGTCTTGCCGGAGTTTGCATCATCACCTTGCCCGCCGTGGGCAATGCTTGCGATAACGTTTACAAATAAAGCGGCAGGCGAGATAAAAAACCGCCTTGCGGCAGCACTTGAGAAAAAGGGTGAGAATGGACAAAGCATCGGCGATTCTTTAGATGATACCGGTATATGGGCAGGCACTTTTCACTCGATATGCGTGCGAATTCTTCGCAAATACGGCGAACATGTCGGATGCCGGAGTGGCTTTACTATATACGATACCGATGACTCGAAAAAAGTCATTTCCGAGTGTATGAAGGCGCTGCATTTTGATGAAAGAACGCTACCGATTAAAACGGTGATGAACGAAATTTCCCGCGCGAAGGATAGGCTTGAAACTGCAGAAGAATACGCAGCCAATGTAGGTGCAGACTTTCGCCTTTCGCGCATAGCTCAGGTATATAAGATGTATGAGGAGCGCTTAGCAGCGTCAAATGCTGTTGATTTCGACGATATTATTCTCAAAACAGTGACGCTTTTATCTGAGCACGATGATATACGTGACTACTACCGCCGTCGCTTCAGATATATATCTGTCGATGAGTATCAGGACACAAACCACGCACAGTTCGTGCTTGTCAATCTTCTGACAGGAGAGCATCGCAATCTCATGGTGGTCGGAGATGATGACCAGAGCATATATAAATTCCGCGGAGCGACAATAGAAAATATTCTTACCTTTGACTCATGTTATGAGGATGCGCGGATAGTACGCCTTGAGCAGAATTACCGTTCAACATTGACCATTCTTGAAGCTGCTAATAGTGTTATCGCAAACAACACCGGACGCAAAGGGAAAAGACTGTGGACAGCGGGAGAGAATGGTGAAAAAATCAAAGCACGTGCGTTCTTTGACCAAAACAGCGAGGCGGATTTCATCTGCCGAAAGATATCGGAGCTTGTTGAGAGCGGATTTAGCTACCGCGATATCGCTGTCCTTTATCGCGTCAATGCGCAGTCAGCGCCGCTTGAGATGGCGTTTTCAAGAAATAAGATCCCGCACCGCTTGCTCGGGGCGCTTCGCTTCTTTGAGCGAAAGGAAGTCCGCGATATCTTAGCCTATATAAGCCTTGCACAAAACCCACACGACAATCTGCGTCTGAAGCGCATCATTAATGAGCCGAAGCGCAAGATTGGCGCGATGACAATAGAGACTGCGGAGCTAATAGCGGCAGCAGAAGGGACGAGCATCTATAACATAATATCAAGTGCTAAGAAATACCCAGCTCTTCTGCGCGCGGTGCCTGCGCTCAAGGATTTTGTAACGCTTATCGAAACGCTGCGCGAGTTTGCACGCACATCAACTGTTGCCGAGCTTATCGACAGAACAGTTGAGTTATCGGGCTATCGCGATATGCTTTTAGCTGCAGGGGAGGCGGAAGCCGACAGGCTTGAGAATATTGATGCGCTCATATCAATGGCTGTTGACTACGATAAAAACGAGGATGCGTCTCTCGAAGGCTTCCTTGAGGAAGTGGCGCTTATATCAGATGTCGATAAATACGACGAGACCGCCGACGCTGTCGTTTT
>JAAYLD010000070.1 GCA_012522015.1 Clostridiales bacterium | reverse complement strand
GAGGATCCGACTTTTATCGGAGCTCTCAATGCCTTCCGTTCAAACGGAATCGAGGTTGTCGGTGTACCTTCTGACGAGGGAGTCATTGACCCCGATATGCTTGAGCGTGTGATTGCCGCAACACCGCGCGCAAGAATGATATACCTCATCCCCACTTTCCATAACCCAATGGGCACAACAATGCCCATGTCGACACGCCGCGCTATTTATGACATCTGCCGCCGCCATAAGATTCTAATATTAGAAGACAACCCGTACGGCGAGCTGCGCTTTGCAGGCGAAGATGTCCCAACAATATAAAGCATAGACGATGATGGTATTGTCATATACTGCTCGTCGTTTTCAAAGATATTATCCGCCGGAATCCGCGTAGGTTATGTGTGTGCGCCAGAACCTGTGATTCAAAAAATGGTCGTCGCAAAGCAGGTTGAGGACGTTCACACAAACATCTTCTTCCAGATGGTTTGTTGCCGCTACATGACCGAGTACGACCTTGACGGACACATAAAATCTATTTGCGACATATACCGTCGTAAATCATCGCTCATGCTTAATGCTCTTGATGAATATATGCCAGATAGCGTAAAGTTCACGCGGCCACAGGGAGGACTTTTTGTCTGGTGTACACTTCCCGACAGTGTTGAGCTTGATAAAGTTGTAAAAGCTGCGCTTGAGCGCAAAGTTGCTATCGTACCGGGAACAGCTTTCAACTGCGATACGTCTAAACCATCAAAATGCTTCAGGTTGAATTATTCAACCCCCACAGACGAGCAAATCCCAGAGGGTGTCCGGCTTCTTGCAGAAGCAATACGCTGCGTTCAATAATACTATGTCAGCATAATCACAGAGATTAATACCGCAAACGATTCAACAGGAGAAAACTATTAATGATAAACGAACAAAAACCCACCGCCAAAAAAACCGTGTTTTCAGGCGTACAGCCAAGCGGAAATTTAACAATCGGCAATTATCTCGGTGCGCTTTCAAACTTTACTGAATTTACCGAGACATACAACTGCTATTACTGCGTCGTTGACCAGCATGCCATAACAATACGCCAAGTCCCCGCTGAGCTTCGCCAAAGGACTTACGAGGTGCTTGCTCTTTACATCGCCTGCGGCCTTGACCCGGATAAATGCACGCTCTTTGTTCAAAGCCATGTCCACGAACATGCAGAGCTTGCATGGATACTAAACTGCTTTACAATGTTTGGCGAGCTGTCGCGCATGACGCAGTTTAAGGATAAAAGCTCAAAGAACACGGGCAACGTCAATGCAGGGCTTTTCACATACCCCGTTCTCATGGCAGCCGACATTCTCTTATATCAAGCTGATCTTGTACCTGTCGGGGCTGACCAGAATCAGCACCTTGAAATAACACGAGATATAGCCGAGCGCTTTAATAACTTATACTCGCCAACCTTCACCATCCCCGACGCGTATATACCGAAGGAGGGGGCGAAAATTATGTCGCTTGCTGATCCCACGAAAAAAATGAGCAAGTCTGACGAAAACGATTTTGCTTCTGTTCGCATCCTCGACCCGCGCGATGGCATTATAAAAAAGTTCAAGCGCGCTGTCACCGATTCTGATACACGCGTTGTCATGGAGCCCGGCAAGGACGGCATAAACAACCTTATTACTATCTACTCTTGCTTCACCGGCAAAACTGTTGAGGAGATTGAACGCGAGTTTGAAGGGCGCGGGTATGGTGAGTTTAAGCTTGCCGTAGGTGAGGTATGCGCCGACGCGCTCGCACCTGTTCAGGCGCGTTTTGCCGAACTTATGAATGACCGCGCATATCTTGAATCTGTTATGAAAACGGGAGCAGCAAAAGCATCACACACAGCTGCTCGTACACTCAGCAAAGTAAAACGCAAGGTTGGCTTTGTTATACTTTAATAAATATAAAGATATTTATGAAATTCAAGGAAATGGAGAAACCGACGTAAATAATTACGTTGGCCCCTAAAAAAAAACATGGAATATAAACCCCTGATATATGGCTTTATCGCCACTGTATGCTCTGCACTTATTACATTTATGATAACACCGACCATCCGCGTACTTGCCTTTAAAGTAAACGCGGTTGATGTCCCAAAGGACAACCGTCGGGTGCATAAAAAAGCAATGCCCCTTATTGGCGGGGTGGCTATATATATCGGTTTTGCCATAGCCGCTCTCGTTTTCACACATGAGCTGACAAATGATGTTCTTGCTCTGTTGATTGGTGGTCTTGCGCTCATCATTCTTGGTATATTTGACGATATATATGACCTCAACGCTATTTTAAAGTTTTTTATACAGATAATAGTCGCATGTGTCGCTATATGCCTTGGCGTTCTCATCGAAGGCATATCAATATTCGGTTCCTACATTGATTTTGGCTTGCTATCATACCCGGTAACAATATTATGGATTGTCGCGCTCATCAATGCTTTTAACCTTATAGACGGGCTTGACGGCCTCTCATGCGGCATATGCGCTATTTGCTGCGTATCGATGTTTACCGTAGCCATACTTATGGGGAACACCACGTGGGCACTCACTACATCAATGCTCTTTGGTGCTTGCCTTGGGTTTTTACCGTTCAACTTAAACCCCGCTCGTATTTTTATGGGCGACACAGGTGCTTATTTCCTCGGTTATGCGCTCGCAATTATTTCAATACAAGGTGTTATTAAAGTAGGCGCTCTTATATCGTTTATTCTTCCCCTTTTCATATTTGCACTGCCACTGCTCGACACTGCATTTGCCTTTATACGACGCATATTAAAGGGTAAACCGCCGTTTTCCTCAGACAGAGAACACCTCCATCATAAGCTGATTGACCTCGGATTAACACAGCGCCAGAGTGTCGGCATACTTTACTCTGTCTGTGGTCTTTTCGGTCTTGCCGCTGTCGTTTATACCGATGTGATGTTCGGTAAGATGAAATATTCCAAATCGCTGATTATCATACTGTCGGCGTGTGCCGTGCTCGTTATTAATTTCCTTTTGCTTAAAAATACGTCTACTCGTCGTTATACCGGATTTTTCGATGATTCTGATGACGTGACACAAAATGTGAAGAATACCGAAAATGAAAGCCATCTCACAAATGGTGGAAACAGCTCTCATGCGGATGAAAACAATAATTTATAAAAAACCCGGCTTTATATTTTTTATATTTAAATATTTAATGTTTGAGCTTATTATTTCAGCATATTGAAATAGTCTCTATCAAATCGCGTACAATCATGCTTTATCGGAGGGGTGCAAAATGGACGGCAAGGATCGAGCGGGCAACACTCATAACCGCCGCGTTATAAATCCGGTATCCGGCGTTGCAATACTTGCATCGCTTACAATCCTTGTTTTCCTTTTTGTAAGTGTAGTTCTCTACCGCGCCGGGATGCTGACACTGCCTTCATTTTTAACATCTCTTTTTGGCGGGGATGATGTGACTGATACCGTCACCGCGTCTCCTTCCCTGTTTGAGGTTCTGCGCAGTTATTCAACAGACACTGATAACCCCGATACTATTGATTTAAGTGACCCTGATGTGCTAACAGCTGCCCTTCTTGCCGTACAAACTCCTGTGTCATATTACAACGTGACAAAAACGGTATATACGCCGAGCGGATCACGCATAACAGAGCGTAAGTCTGAAATACTGAAGGAAGGTGACAATTTCATTGTCAAGGTAACTGACTTAAGTCGAGGTAAAGTTATAAAAACAGTGCGCGGCAACGGCGTTGATATCCGCATAAGCGGCGACGGAGGACTGACACGTACGTTTTCCGCAACATCAGACTTTTCGATTGCCGAGGAAGCCGGGATTCCCGATCTTGCCGATATTGCAGCGCTCATTAAGTCATACACCGAGTCTGGGAGCGGCAATAATGAGAGCAAAATATCAAATTATAATATTTCACTTACAATTATAGACAGCCAGAGCTATCTTGACATATCCTTTGAGTATGAAGAGCTTGGCATAATTGAATCATACCGCATATCTCTTGATTACAATGTCGTTTGGTCTGCCACAGTAACAAGCACCGATGGCGATATATATTACAATATGCAAACTACGGATTTTACTACTGACATTAAAGGCAAGAAGATAACCTGATGTTTAAGTTCATTAAGGTCTGGACGAAAAGTAAAAATGAAAAAAGCGCCCGTTACCGGCGCGATTTCGCAACCGAGCTTGATGGGAAGCCCATCCGCTATGTCGTCGAGCGGACTGAGGACGGAAGAGAAGGCAATATTGTCGGACGTGAGGGTGCTCTCATAATACGCGACGGCAATCTGCTTGTTTTCGCATCAAATGAAGTAGTTTTCCGGTGCCCGGTTGAAAACCTTGCCGCGTGGCGGCTTCTTTCCGGCAACGGCGTAGTTTTAACAGGGCCGGATATTGAGCACGGTGGGGGCGAGCGATCGCTTATTGTTCATTTTACGAAGTATTAAGACATGACAAAGCATACACATAATAAATAACCCCGGTTGAACTATTTGTTCGCCGGGGTTATTGTTTTTTTATTTCTTCCAATGCTTCAGACGCGGAAGCTCTGCCTCAAAGTAAGCTCTTGCTTCGTCCTTTGGCCACTTATCGTTTGAAAGACTCGCAACGAGAAAGTCGATAAGCTCCTCAAG
>JAAYLD010000009.1 GCA_012522015.1 Clostridiales bacterium | reverse complement strand
GGCCCGTCGTAATCTTCATAATCAACGATAGCATGCGCTTTCATCATTACAGTCGTTACTTTTGACGGGTTTTTTATCGGAGATGTGACAATGTTGCCTTCATTTAGCATCGGAATGATAAAGTACTGCTGGAAGGCATACCGGTTTGTATTGCTTTCCAAAACAATACCATCGTAAGCGGTGAGGCCGCAATGCTGAGCAAGCGATGTCAGATTGGGCATATCAACGGTACTGTAGTTTTTAGTGTCCGTTATCAGCACAACAGCACCGCCCCCGTCAATGAAAGCGGTGAGCTTTTCAAGCTCCGATGTGCTTATATCGCTTGTCGGATTGTTGATTATTATATTTGACACGTCCTCTGGCACATCGGAGGAAATAAGGTTTAACCCCTCGCTTATCTTGACGTTGTTTTCGGAGATAAAATTAGTTATCGTCTCAATAATTGCCGATTCCCCGTGGCCTGTCAACATATAGGCAGTCGGCAAATAGTCCGTTGTAACATAGTCGATTGCCGAGGTAAGCTCGTTATTGCCGTCAAAGACGTCGGGTGAGAAAACGTCAGAAATTTTATATCCGTAATAAAAATAACTGCTGTAATATTGGTTGAGTAACTCTTGAGAATATTCGAAAATATCGTTATAGTCGATAGTTTTTGAGCGCTTATCGCTTACAACGACAATGCTGCTTGCAGTTTTTACGCCGTGTTTTTCGACAAAACCAGGGTCGGCGTCGGAGTCAATCTTCTTTAGTTTTAGTTTGTTTGAATATGAGCAGTAACGCTCAAGAAATGTTTCGATTGATTTATCTTCATAGCCTGTTGCGGTCACAAGGCAAACAGTCACATTAGTGTTTAAGTCATCAAGAAACTTACGCGTTTCATCTGTAATCTCATACATCGAAGATTCGGTGATGTCAAGTTGCGTATATTTTGCCGGCAAAGACTCGACTATCATGTTAATGACAATGGCGGCCACAATCACTGCTGCTGTCATTAACATACTGTAACCACCGAGACGCAGGGCACGCATTTTTTGAATCTTTTCGGCCGTTGTGACGTTTTTCTTTTTATTGCTCATGACTATTGACCTTCCTTTCCCGCGTCAGTTCCAGCGCCGTTTTTCAACGGACTGGATTGTCATGAAAACGAACACGGCCGCTATCGTGATGTAGTAGACGAGTGCTGTGATGTCGAATAATCCGTTTATAACTGTAACCTTGTACCTGTCAAAGATTGAAAGATAGGATACAACTTCTGCAAAAGCGCCGATAAAAACATTTTTATTTGAGAGGTAATAGGCAATAAGACCGACTATCGGCAATCCGCTGCACAAAGCAGCAGCCGTTTCATTCTTTGTTATGAAAAATACTATTATGCCAAAGATAAAAGCAACACAACAGAAAGCTATAAGTGAGGTAACGGCGGCGGAAGAAAAACTGTTTGCAATGTATGTCAAGAAGTAAAGGACAAACAAAAGTCCGATGGTGACAATCACGGCAATTATCTGGTTTTCAAATAAACTCGACACAAACATGCCTATTGCCACAATAGCGGCGATGAGGAATACCAAAAGAAGGATAGAAGCGTATGCCCCCACGAAGTTGACTGTGCCATAGAAGGAGAAGAAAATGGGGTAAAAACATAAGACTGCGATGGGGATAAGGCACACGGTAAGCATAGCAAAATACTTAGCAAGGATAATCTTCCATATCGGAAGCGGAAGCGAGAAGAGAAGCTGTTCCGTTTTTTGATGTCGCTCCTCGGCGATTGAGCGCATTGTTAAGAAAGGTACAATAATTATTAATATGCAGTAGTGGACGAGCATATAAAGCGAATATTCAAGGCGCGACTGCGCGCTGTTTATATTTATTTGAGCTGAGAAAAAGCCAGCTGCTGCAAGTAACAATGCCGAGAAGGCGCAGCCAAGCATATTCGTGAAATATGAGCGAAGCTCACGCTTGTATATGGCGAGCATTTATTATATCTCCTTTCCGTGTGCGTTGTCATCGTTTATATCGTCGCCTGCGTTTACGCTATCGCTGTTGTTATTGTCACTGCCAAAGCTGTCTTCATCAGCGTCAACATAATCAGCAAGCTTTTCCTGTGTTGCAAGATAATCTTCGGGATTGTATGAATATATGCTCTCATCATCAGCATCATCGGCACTATTTGTGGCAAAGCTGCTTTCACTGCTATCTTTAACGTCGCTGCTGCCGTCAAATAGTTTTTCATGGGAGCTTATTTCGCCATCCTCATTATCACTATCAGCGATCTCATCAAGCGCTGCCGCCTTATCTGATGTGAGCTGCAGGAAGATTTCCTCAAGGCTGCTTTCCTCAGCTGTCATAGATATGATGGCACGCCTGATGTCGGAGAAAGCAAAAGTGACAATCTCACGCAAATCAATATCGGTAGGATAATGAACCTTTGCGCTTGTTACGCTGACACCGGCGACGTCAGTTGACGTGTCTGTTATCTCAAAGCGCGTGATATCGCTAATTGAGGAGAGCACGGATGTGACCTCGTCTTCTGTCGCTTTTACTGATATATCCATTATAGTTTCAGACTTAAGAGAACTGCTTATCTCACGCATCGGGCCGTTGGCAACTATTTTGCCATGAGAGATAATAATGATATCGTCACAGATAGCGCTGACTTCAGGAAGTATGTGGCTGCTTAGAATGACGGTTCTGTCACGGCCGAGTGATTTAATCAACTCGCGGATTTCTATTATCTGCTGTGGGTCAAGACCGACGGTCGGCTCGTCAAGTATTATTACTTCCGGGGTACCAAGCATAGCTTGCGCGATACCGACGCGCTGGCGATAACCTTTTGACAGATTTTTGATAAGCCTGTCCGCAACGTCGGTAATGCCCGTTTCCTCCATAACTTCTTCGACGGCTCTTGGTATATCATCTGCCCGCACACTTTTTGCTTCCGCGACAAAGTAAAGGTACTCGGCGGGGGTCATGTCGGCATAAAGCGGCGGTTGTTCCGGCAGATAACCGATGTATTTTTTTGCCTCGACGGGCTCGTCAATGATACTATGCCCGTTTATCAGCACTTCTCCGCTTGTTGCGGCAAGGCAGCCGGTGATAATGTTCATCGTCGTTGTCTTTCCGGCGCCGTTCGGGCCAAGAAGGCCGTAAATCTTCCCTTTTTCAATGGTAAAACTTATATTGTCAACAGCAAGTATGTTGCCATATTTTTTTGTCAGGTTTTTTACCTCAATCAAGGCGCGCTCCTCCGTAATTTATTTATAGAATATACATAAATACTAATTTAACCGATTCATGATAACGCCGCATTGTGAAGGATATGTGATGTTTTTGTTAATGATGGCGGGAAAAAGCAAAAAGTTATCATTCAACTGCTATATTTTTCAAATGTACTTGCGTTTTATCCGCCGCTCTGATAGAATTATGGCATGACTAGGGTGCAAAAAACCTACTTTTCACATACATTCACATAAAAATCGCATAGTAAGCTCCAAAGGGGCGCTAAATAGCACTAAAGAGTACTAAAGTGCACATAAAGCGCGCGTATCCTGTAGTTTACGTCCGAATTGTATGATAATGCTATTGTGTAAACCTTTTTCGCAGGAAGGGAGTGATTATTTTGAATCTTGATGTTGGATTTGCGGCAGCCGGTCATATAAAGGCTGACGCCGGGTGGCTTCACCCGTCGAACAACACAGATACAAATGAGCTTCTCTTTTGCGTTCGAGGTGAATTGTATATAGGAGCAGGATTCAAACGCTATACAGTAGGTGCAGGTACGGCTGTAATTTTACCTGGCGGTGTCAGAAGGTACGGATACCGGGAATGTACAGAGGAGACCGAATTTTTCTGGGTGCATTTTAGGGGCGAGATAGGAACGCTTCCGCAGAGAAGCAAGCCTGACGAAGAGCGTATGATAGCGCTTTTTTCTGATCTTCTCCTGTACGCACGGATGCCGGATTATCCGTATGACGCATGTACGTGCACCTTAAAGCTCATACTTTATGAGATCGCGCGCGCTGGTGCGTCCGACAGTGAATCGCCAAATGCAAGAATTTATGCTATATGCAAATGGATACGTGAAAATGGCACGAAACCGCTTAAAGTTTCGGATGTCGCCGCACATTTTAATTATAATGAAGACTATATAACCCGTATATTTAAAAAACATTACAGCGCCGGGATAAAAGCATATATAGACGAAGTGCGGCTAAAGCGCATACGCGAGCTTCTGCTAAGTACTGACATGAAAATTAAAGATATTGCCGCAGTATGTGGCTTTGATGATTCAAAGAGTTTTCAGAAGTTCTTTAAATACCATGAAGGGATGACAGCGGCAGCTTATCGAGAGTTGTATTTCGGCTCTAAGCGCTCCGCGTCAAAAGTATCACGGAAAGCAACTGAAAAATGATACCGACGAGTACCCGGTCAGGTGGTTTTTTCATTTTTTTATTATATTTTATCGCTGTTTTGCCAACAGGTCAACTTGGATTAAATGATTTTATTGCGGTGTCTAAAACAGAATTTTACTAAACAATTTAACTTAAAAGCAAATTTAGATTAAGAGGTTTCAAATGTACCCGTATGATATAATTCCTGGGATTAGTCTTTATGATATATTATTTACCGCCGCCCTTATACTGGCGCTTGTTGTATTCCGTATTTATTCAGATAAACGAGGAATAGAAACAAAGCTTTTTAATCTTTGCCTTTACGCCGGTCTTGTTGGCATCTGTGTCGGGTATGTTACGTCAATACTGACACAAGCTGTTTATAATTATAACGAAACCGGTGTTTTTGAGATAAATTCCTCAACTGGTATGACATTTTACGGCGGACTTCTTGGCGGCGCTGGAATATTTCTTGTTATTTATTTTATATATGGCGCCATACGCTTTAAAGACAAAATCCACATAAAACGTTTTTGGGAGTTTGCCGACATAGCCGGTTGCTCAATAGCTGTTGCCCATGCAACAGGGCGCATAGGGTGCCTTATGGTTGGCTGCTGTTATGGGCGAAAGACATCGTCATGGCTTTCTGTTATGAATGTACATCTTGGATATAAGACAGTGCCGGTGCAGCTTTACGAATCGCTTTTTCTTTACGCCCTTTTTGCTGTTATGTCAGTTCGTGTATACAGGGGCAAGAAGTATAATTTTCCACTTTACCTGATGGCATATGGGGTTTTTAGATTCATCATCGAATATTACCGTGGAGACACGGTTGAACGTGGCAAGACAGTTGTTGATTTTCTCACTCCGGCCCAGCTTACTGCAATTATACTGTTTTTAGTGGGGGCTGTAATGATGGCAGTGCTTATGACGATACAGCATAAAAAGAAGTCAGCCATATCTGCTGGAGAAGCTGGCAGCTGTATAACATCCGATAAAGACCAAAACGGTTCGGCAAATGTAAGCAATAACGATTAATAATATATTAAATGAAGCATAGGAAAATGAAATCAAAGAAGCTTATATGTGAAATTTGCTCCGTATTAAGTGCAATAGTTCTTGCCGCGCTCCTTTTTACGGGCGCGGCTTCACTTTCTCCGGAAGATGCCGTTGGCATGACGATAACACGCGCTGTCGGTTCCATATCAATTATCTTTCTCATCGCTGCGTTTGATTACAGGATTCTTGCGCCAATTCCGCGAGGCTTTTTACATTCGCTTGCGTCTGTTTTGCCGTGCATAGCGGTGGCAGTAAACAATCTTCATATAATAGTTCTTGTGACGGGCAGAGCCAGTATAACGGCAGACGCAAGTCAAATCATACTTTTTTTCATCGAATGCTTTTTCGTAGGGCTTTTTGAGGAAGCTGCTTTCCGCGGCGTAGTCCAGATGGCACTCCTTGAACGTATAGGTACAAATAAGCACGGTGTCCTTGTGGCTGTTATCATATCATCAGCTATTTTTGGGGTCTCACACCTTGCTAATATTGTATCCGGTGCCTGTGTCGGCGAATCTATTTTACAGGCAGGGTATTCATTTTTAACGGGCGGAATGTTTTCATTTGTGCTTATTAGGACAAGGAGCATATGGTTTTGTGCGCTTCTTCATGGAATATATAATTTTTGCGGGAACCTTGTACCGGAACTTGGCGAAGCATCTGGCCCTCTTTGGACGCCGGCTCAAATCGTTCTGACAGCTTCAGTTGCCATAATCGTAGGCATATATGTTGTTGCATATTTTGTAAAAACAAGCGAATCAGAAGTAAAAAAGATGATATCATGATAAATTATAATAGAACATTTCAATAATGTTAATATAATGTATAAAAAATAATAAATATTTATTAAAAAAGCGTTGACAATATGATAAAATTGCATTACAATATGCTTGAAAGGCTGTAAAAGCAAAAAAACGCGCAATGCCGCGGGTAAATTAAAATAATAACGGAGGCAAAAATGAAGAAATTACTTGTTATTGTCATGGTAATCTCATTAGCTGTTGCCATGATGGTTTCTGCATCAGCTGCCGATACGGGAACAGGACTTGTAGGCTTTTACAAGTTCGATGGAAACCTTAAGAATGAAGTTGGCAAAGATGGAGAAGCTATCGGTCAGAAATTTGGCACTCCAAAGGGCGATCCGGTTTTTGCTGATGGAAGGTTCCAGACAACGACAGACGTCAGCGATGGCGCTAAGTTCGAAGTTGACATCGAAAAGAATTTCACAGTAGCTTTTTATGTAACTTCTAACTTCACCAACGTCGCTCCGATAGTTTGGATCGGCGGACAGGATCAGTCCACGGAAAGCTGGATGGGTGTATGGTGTGACCCTGGTAACAACTGGGGCAATGCAGAAACCGCAAAGCTCACAATGAGCTCTAACGGTACAGGACGTATGACCGTTGACTCCGGTCGTCCGGCTCCCGCTTTCCCGATCGAAAATCTCTATATAACAGTAACTTATGATGATGGCGTTGCTTCCCTCTACATTGACGGTGTTCTCGTCGGTTCTTCCAACACGACAGGTTACCATCATGAGTGGGAAGGTGGTGAGCAGGATCTTGAAACACCTTTCCCGAATCCGTGGGCAGACAAGGAAGACTGCGCTGTTTACTTTGGCGTAAACTACTGGGATGCTGCTGCAAATGCAAGCTACGACAATCTGACAATATACAACAGAGCTCTCTCTGCTGAAGATGTTGCTGCCCTCTATGCTGCAGGCGGCGTTCCCGAAATCGATGAAGGAAGCAGCGATGAAGGACCTGCTCAGACAGGTTTCGCTACAGTCGCTATAGCTGTTGCAGCTGTTGCTTCTGGTGCTTACATCGTTTCTAAGAAGCGCAGATAATAACAATAGAACAAATTTGATGATAAACATATCTACAGATATTTATTGAGTAATGTGTTTATCAACTATTTAAGATATACCCCGCGGATATGTGTAAAAATGTCCGCGGGCTATTCTTAAGTTAACTATATTTAATATAACTATTTAATATAACTTTTATTGCTTATTACATATTAGGCGTATTTAGCTCTGATATGTTACGAAAAAACAAATACAGTTAAAAATATGTTCTTAAAATATCAAAAAAGTGATTGACAAACATCTGGTAAATGATTATAATTGTTGTAAACGAAACGTAAAGTTTCATAAAGTGACAAGGAGGATAATATGAAGAAAGTATTAGCTCTCATTATGGTAGCAGCTATGATTGCTTGCTTTGCAGTCGTAACTTCTGCCGCAGCTCCCTCTGATTACATAGCATATTTTTCATTTGACGATGCTGAGTCCGGTTTAGTCGGTGGTGGAGCAAAGGCCGAGATCATTGGCGAAGGCGCGAAGTTTGAAAACGGCGCTATTACACTGGACGATAACGCAACTTACCTCAAAGTTACAAAAGCAGATGGTAAACCGCTTCTTACCGGCGTAGAAACCCTTACAATAGCTTTTAAGGCTTATTGCTATGATCTATCTGCTCCGTCATGGCCTTACTATGCTATTCCGGATACTCTTCCTTCCGGAACAGAACAGCAGCAATGGCCGAGAGAAATCTACATTGGAATGCTTCTCAAAAATGATGCTGCTCTTGCTGAGCGTTACAACAACGCAGATATAGGCGCCCGTCCGTCAGCAGGTAGCGCACCAATACCGGCAAATGAGTGGATTCATGTAGCTGTAGTATATGATGTCGATAAAACATTAATCTATATTAATGGTGAACTCCTTAACGAAACACCCAACACTGAAGGTTATGATCAATCTCTCCCTGCAATTCTTGGTCAGAACAGCAAATACTATATAGGTTTAGCAACATGGGATGCAGGCGAATACTTCAAAGGTTCGCTTGATGATTATGTAGTTTATGACTATGCTCTCACAGCTGAGCAGATTGCAGCTCTTGCCGCTGACGGTGTTCCCGCTGGCGACAATGGTGGCGACATAGGCGACAATGGTGGCGGCGGCGCTCCGCAGACCGGTTTTGCCACAGTTGCTTTAGCAGTTGCAGCAGTTGCTTCCGGTGCTTATATCGTATCCAAGAAGCGCAGCAAATAATCGGTAATAAAGGCTAACACTTTTATAGGACAACACATATAATGAAAAACACCGCTTTTCGTTATCGGGAAGCGGTGTTTTTTAAATCAATACTGCTATTCAGAAATAATTATTAAAAAATACACAAAAAAACTGCACTGTGGTTTTACACTACGGTGCAGTCTTTATTTAGTATACAACTGAAAAGAGTCTATTAAATATTAAAAATTAAAGGTATTGATGTGCTATGTAAGCTCTTTTAAATAATTTACAAGTTCTGACCAATTTTTAATGTGTAGGCATTCACATTCAGGTGTGTCCGTCATATATCTAGGATAGGGGCATTCTGCCTCAAAATCAAACCATACGGGGAACATTCCAACAGAATGTGCGCCCATGATATCAGCCATAGTGTTGTCCCCGCAAAACCAAATTTCGTCCGGCGGCAGCTTCGACAACTCAATAGCGACACGAAACAGGTGTGGCATAGGCTTGCGGAATATATAGTCACTTGATGTAATCACAAACTCGAAGTTGTTTTCGGGCAGCATACGGTCAATGTGTCGCTTAAGTACCTCGCCATTTTCCACAAGATTGCTTATAACGCCTGTCCGGATTGAGACTTCGTCCAAAAAATGAAGTAAATCAGCGATTCCTGGCATCGGATCTGCCGATTCAGCACCTTCGAAAAAAATGAAAGCGGCGTCCGTCATCGGTACGGAAAGGCGTATACCGTTTATATCGAGGATGCAGCGCAGTATCTTTATAAGGTCAAATTCGATATTATCGCGTTTTTGACCGTATAGCGTAGTGTATATTGAATCGTACTGTGTCTGTAAATCAGATGATGTAAGCCCGTGAGGATTTGTTTTGATGTATGGCGTCAACGCGTCAAAACCGCGTTTTGTATCGTATGAATATATGAGCGACAGCGTGAAGCCATAATCAAAAATGATCATTGAGGGACGCTTCATTTTCATAGACTTGTAAGCCCTTTGGCAATTGTAACTGCTTCTCTTGCAAGTTTTGATATCTGCGACCAGTCTTTATTATTTATGAGCGACTCTTTCACCATAAATGAACCGCCGCACGCGAGGACGGCACTGCATGAAAGATACTCGCGAAGGTTCGAGAGATTGACGCCGCCAGTAGGAACAAATTTTATCCCAACGTATGGAGCAGAAAGTGCTTTTATTGTTTCCACACCACCGAAAGCTGAAGCAGGAAAGAATTT
>JAAYLD010000069.1 GCA_012522015.1 Clostridiales bacterium | reverse complement strand
AGAATCAAGCTTTGCAAGGAACTTGGTCTTGCCGATTATGTTTTCCCGGCTGATGAGGATGTCCTTGAAAAAATCTTCTCTGTAACAGGCGGACACGGCGCTGAGCGGGCTATTGACTGCAGTGCTGCTAACGCCGGACGTGTGACAGCTATACGCGGCACACGCGAATGGGGTAAAATTGCATTTGTCGGCGAGGGCGGAACATGCACGTTTGCGCCGAGCCCCGACATCATACACGGCCAAAAAACGATATATGGCTCATGGGTGACAAGCCTTTGGAAAATGGAGGAGCTTGTCGAGCTTCTTGTGCGCTGGAACATACATCCGGAAAAGCTGATTACACATGAGCTTCCGCTTGAGCGCGCTGCGGAAGCGTATAAACTTATGGCAGAGGGGAATTGCGGCAAGGTAGCCGTAACGTTTTAGCGATATGAAAAATAGTAGCAATGAAATTAGGCTTGCGCCAACAAGAAAACTTAGAAATGGCGCTGATATTCCTATAATTGGGCTTGGCACCTTCGGCTCTGATAAATATACGGCAAACCAGGCGGCAGAAGCTGTATACGGCGCTGTTAAAGCTGGATACAGGCTTATTGACTGCGCCGCTGTTTACCAGAACGAAAAGGAAATTGGTGAGGTAATAGCAAAGCTTATTGCCGAGGGCGTTGTTACCCGCGAGGAACTTTTCATAACGTCGAAGGTTTGGAACGACAGACACCGTGATGTGGAGGGGGCATGTGACGAAAGCCTGCGCGATCTCGGCCTTGATTATATTGATATCTACTTCATACATTGGCCGTTCCCGAACTATCACGCACCGGGATGTTCGGGCGATGCGCGCAACCCTGATTCGAAGCCTTTCTCCGTCGATGAATATATCGACACATACAGACAGTGTGAGGAGCTTTACAGAAAAGGTAAAATTCGCGCGATCGGCATGTCAAATATGACGATAAAGAAGCTGGACGCTGTTTTACCTCTATGTGAAATAATGCCGGCTGCCCTTGAGATGGAGCTTCATCCGGCTTTTCAGCAGCCGGAGCTGTTCCGGCATGCAAAGGACCGTGATATTATGCCTATTGGATTTTGCCCGCTTGGTTCACCGTCAAGACCGGAGCGTGACAGAACAGATGAAGATGTCGCCGCTATGCAAATGCCGGAGATTGTCGAAATCGCAAAAGCTCACGGCATTCACCCGGCCGGTGTTTGCCTTAAATGGTCGGTACAGAGAGGAGCTATACCAATTCCATTCTCCGTAAAACCGGAACAGTACAAGGCAAACCTTGCCTATGTGTGTGAAGATCCGCTGACGGATGAGGAAATGAAGAAAATAGCTGCTGCAGACAGGAATTGCCGTCTTATAAAGGGGCAGGTATTCCTCTGGGAAGGCGCTGATGACTGGCGCGCAATTTGGGAATAAATATTTGCTTATCTATCTTACTTTATCTTGTACACATCTATTTTACTTTCGCTTTAAATCTATGATAAAATATAGCAACACAACATAAACTTAGGGCAGGAGATTTGAATGGACATGAAAGAGAAAATGATGTACCGCGCCTTCCCGATGGGGGCTGTTGCTCTTGGCGACGACTACATGAAAAACGCTTTTTCCCTTGAGGTCGCATATCTTTTAGAGCTTGATGCCGACAGGCTTCTTGCAGGCTTCCGAGAGACAGCAGGACTTGATATGCGCGGTGCCCGCCGCTATGACGGATGGGAAAACATGCTCATCGGCGGACATACGCTGGGGCATTATCTGACCGCCGTCGCGCAAGCCTGCGTATCAGCCGATATAAACGAAAGCGACCAAGCGGCGCTTTATGAGAAGCTTTCATACATCTGCCGCTCGCTTAGAGAATGCCAAGAGGCAAGCTATACAGCAAAAAATTGTAAGCCCGGCTTTATTTTCGGAGCTGTTATCACCGACCCAGATAACGTTGAGCTTCAGTTTGATTATGTCGAGGCGCGCAAGACAGACATCATAAAAGAAGCGTGGGTTCCGTGGTACACAATGCACAAAATTATAGCGGGACTTGTTGACGCGTATAAATTAACGGGTAACGAGGACGCGCTTGCCGTAGCATCAGGCCTTGGCGACTGGGCATACAGACGAGCATCCGGCTGGGATGAGAATACGCACAGGACTGTTATCAGCATTGAGTATGGCGGCATGAACGATTGCCTGT
>JAAYLD010000008.1 GCA_012522015.1 Clostridiales bacterium | reverse complement strand
GCTGAAGTCAATCGCCCTGTCTATTTCGCGCAATATGTGATCCTTCGGTACCAAGTCTTCTATGCTTACTATTTCATATTGCGTGTTCTTTTCTTTCCTGTCTCTACTTAACTTACCTTACTTATCCTTTGTATACGCTCTTTCTTCTCTATTCTATTACATCCTCCCCCAAAAACAACAAAATCCACCAATTCGGTGGACTTTGTCTTCAGTCTGAGTCTGACTTTTTATAAAAAGCCTGACTTCTTATCAATATTAATGTTATTAACGTTAATTTTGTTTTTGTTACCGAGCGACAGGAAATTTTATCTTGTTAATAATACAAGTAGTATTAAAGCTTTATGAAATTATATTAAACTGGACAAAATTCGTATAAAAAGACAGCCAAAAGACAGCTGATAGCTTCCTTTTGGCCATTTGTTATGATGACATTTATAAATAAAAAGCTTATCTCTTGGCTTTGACGAGGAGCATACGGGAAGCATTTAGAATGGTTATTATAGCTACTCCTACGTCGGCAAAAACAGCCGCCCACATTGATGCAAAGCCTGCGGCACCAAAAATCAGCACGGCTCCCTTTGTGCCGAGCGCTATGGCGATGTTTACTTTTACTATCCGAAGCGTTTTCTTTGATATTTTTATTGCTGCCCCTACTTTTGACGGTTCGTCAGTCATTATGACAATATCCGCTGCTTCAATCGCCGCGTCCGAGCCAAGTCCGCCCATTGCAATTCCAATGTCGGCGCGGGCAAGGACGGGCGCGTCGTTTATGCCGTCACCGATAAATATTAGCTTACCACGCGGCGATTTTTCTTTTATAAGCTCCTCAAGGCGGGCTACTTTTCCATCAGGGAGAAGCCCGGTGTAAACCTTGTCGATGCCAAGCTCCCCGGCAACGCGCCCACCGATAACATCAGTGTCGCCTGTCAGCATGACAGTTTCACGCACCCCAGCCCCCCGAAGCTCGTTTATAGCTTTCTTTGCATCATTTTTTATTTCATCGGAAATCAAAATACTGCCGGCGTAAACCATATCAATGGCAACATATACAACAGTACCGACGCTGCCGCCGGGGTGCGCATGATACGAAATGCCGAGCATTTCCATTAAACTTTCGTTTCCTGCGGCTATTTGCATCCCGTCAACACGGGCTATAATGCCGCGGCCGGGTACCGACTCGACGTCACTTACGCGGGAAAGGTCAACCTGACCACCGTATACTTTTATAAGCGACTGTGAAATGGGGTGTGATGAATAACCTTCGGCGTGAGCCACAAGCTCAAGAAGCTCATTTTCTGATATGCCATGCGGTGTGACGCTTGTCACGTTGAATTCGCCCTTTGTAAGAGTTCCGGTTTTGTCAAAGACAACAGTTTCGGCATAAGCAAGAGCCTCAAGGTAGTTGCTGCCTTTTACAAGAATCCCCTGCCTTGACGCGCCGCCAATACCTCCGAAAAAGCTAAGCGGGATTGAAATGACAAGAGCGCATGGACACGATATGACAAGGAATATTAGGGCGCGATAAACCCATTCGCTAAATGATTCGCCCGCTATGAAAATAGGCGGCAAAAGAGCAAGCAGAGCGGCTGTGATAACGACAGCGGGCGTGTAATAGCGGGCAAACTTTGTAATGAAGTTTTCGGAGTTTGACTTTTTTGTACTTGCGTTTTCAACAAGATCTAAAACTTTGCTAACCGTCGATTCACCGAATTCTTTTATAACACGTGCGGTTATAACGCCATTTATGTTAATGCACCCCGAAAGCAGCTCATCACCGACACCAACATCCCGCGGAAGCGATTCGCCTGTCAGGGCTGATGTGTCGATGGTGGATGTGCCTTCAATAACCGTGCTGTCAAGTGGTATTTTCTCACCCGGCTTTATTACGATTATGTCACCTACAGCTATGCTATCCGGGGCGACACGCTCAATATCACCGTTATCCCGGCGGACATTGGCGTAGTCTGGCCGTATGTCCATGAGGGCGGCAATCGATTCACGGGATTTGCTTACTGCATAGTTTTGAAGCAACCTGCCTATCTGATAAAACAGCATTACGGCGACGCCCTCTGTATATTCGCCGATGGCAAAAGCGCCGATGGTTGCTATGCTCATAAGAAAGTTTTCATCGAACACTTCACCGTGAAAGATATTCCTTACGGCACGGAGAAGCACATCTCCGCCGACAATAATATATGCTAAAAGGAATACAGCAAGCGATATATAAACATTGTTTGGATGCCAGACTATACCGAGCGCATATATGACAGTGCCGGAGGCAATTTTTATTATATATTTACGGTGGTGTGCCATAACTGACCTAAACTGCCTTTACAACGACATCCGGTTCATGCTTTTTTACAATCTCTTTCATCTTTGCAGTGATGTTATCAAACTTCGATTCATCACCTTCTACGATTATCTTAGCCGTCATGAAATTAACCGTAGCGGTTGAAACGCCGTCAATGCTTTTTATTGCCCTTTCTATTTTTAATGCGCAGTTTGCGCAATTGAGTCCGTCAAGCTTAAATGTTTTCTTCATTATTATGCCTCCTTGTCTTCAACGAATGCGGTACAATTGAATGTGTGCTCAACTGTTATTATTATTATAGTTGAAAGGCTGCTCAACTGTCAATGGTTTTATAAAGAATTTACGCATAAATTTATTTTTTAGTGGTAGTTTATGTGATGCAAATGCGGAAAGATAATATTAAATGTGGTAAAATATAAATGTGTTTAAAAAGCACCGCGGAGGTTTTTATTATGAAAAACGACGAGCTGTTATGTGATTGCGACGTTATTCATGCTGACGTTGTCCAAGACGTGAAAAATAGGATGCCAGACATAAATGAACTGTATGAGCTTTCCGATTTTTTCAAAGTGATTGGCGATAACACGCGCACAAAAATAATGTGGGCGCTTGATGAGCATGAAATGTGTGTTTGCGATCTTGCCGTGCTTTTGAATATGACAAAATCGGCAATTTCACATCAGCTTCGCACGCTGCGTGAAGCTAACCTTGTGAAAAACCGCCGTGAGGGGAAGATTGTTTACTACTCACTCGCCGACGACCATGTATGCCAGCTTTTAGAAACTGGTCTTGCGCATATCAGAGAGAAAAAAGCCGAGGTATGAGAGCTGTTTTCCTCGGTTATATAAACATAAAAAAAAGAAAAACTTAACGAGCCCATTGATGTAGCATTTTGTTTTAGGCAGTTTTATATTCGTCACAGACTGGAACAGCAGCACGAGCCTATAAGAAACAAATGAGCATAAAAAAAGAATACAAAAAAGGAGATGATTCTCTTATGAAAGCAACAAATAAAAAAGATATCATATTTAAACGGAATAAAGCCCTTTCTGAAAAAGTTGCGTCAGCTCTGCGTTCGCGGGGATTTGATGCGTACATATGCGACACAGGCGACGAAGCCGCTTCTTTAGCGCTTTCGATTATACCGGAGGGGTCATCCGTTTCATGGGGTGGTTCGTATTCAATTCAGGAAATAGGGCTTGTCGATAAAATTCGGAGTGGGAATTATCGCGTCCTTGATCGTGACGCTACGGCGACGCCTGAGAAAAGATGGGAAATGATGATTAAGGCGCTCTCGGCTGATGTTTTTCTCACAAGCTTCAATGCCGTAAGCGAGGATGGAATATTATATAACATAGACGGGATAGGGAATCGCATAGCGGCGATAATATACGGGCCGCGGATGGTTGTTGCCATTGTTGGCATGAACAAAGTTTGCCCGACAAAAGAAGATGCTTATGCGCGCGCAAGAGGATATGCGGCGCCAGTTAACGCAGCGCGCTTTGGCGGGGGGACGCCGTGTGTGGCAACAGGTTCATGTGAAGACTGTAGATCGCCCGATAGCATATGCTCGCATATAGTCGAAACAAGAATGTGCAGACCTGCCGGGCGAATCAAAATTATACTTGTAAATGAGGAGCTTGGTTTTTGACAAGATTAGACAACAGCATAATATCGACAATAGTAATACAATTGACTAACAATGTCTGACGCTAAATTTGATAATACAAATGTTGCAATAAGCATGGGAATACCTGTCGGCGGATGTGCCGGTGATAATGTAGCGCATTACGATGAGTATAAATCATGTACGCTGTGCCCTCGACGCTGCCGCGTCAACCGTACAAGGGGTGAGCGCGGTGTCTGCGGGATGACAGATGAGCTGACCGTTGCCCGGGCGGCACTTCACATGTGGGAGGAGCCGTGTATATCAGGGGAAAGAGGGTCGGGGACTGTATTTTTCACAGGATGTCCGCTACATTGTGTTTATTGTCAAAACGCTGAAATATCATGTGAGGCGGCGGGTGCCGGAAAAGCTGTTGACACGGCACGACTTACAGCTATCTTCCTTGAGCTTCAGGAAAAGGGCGCCAATAATATAAATCTTGTGACGGCAGGACATTTTACCCCGCATGTTGCAGATGCAATCAAAAGGGCTAAATCTCAGGGTCTTACAATACCAGTTGTTTATAATTCAAGCGGCTATGAATCGTATGATACACTGCGTATGCTCGACGGGCTGATTGATGTTTATCTGCCTGACCTAAAATACAATGATCCTACAGTAGCCGCTAAACACTCCGGTGCTCCCGATTATTTTGATGTTGCATCCCGGGCAATAGATGAAATGGTACACCAGACAGGCACACCGGTCTTTGCCGACCCCGGTTGTCAAGTTGATGAGGGGATTATGCTGCGCGGAATGATAGTACGCCATCTTGTGCTGCCGGGCCATACGGACGACAGCCGCCGGGTTATATCATATCTTCATGAGCGATATGGTAATGATATTTATATCAGCATTATGAACCAATACACGCCTATGCCAAGGGTCCGGGATTATGAAGACCTCGGACGTGCGCTTTTTAACTATGAATACAGTGAAGTCGTTGATTTTGCGGTATCGATTGGCGTCAAAAACGGCTTTATTCAAGAGGGTGGGACGGTAGCAGAAAGCTTTATACCGCCGTTTAACTGTGAGGGCGTATGAGGGCATGCTATTTTACTTTAACAAATAATCGGAGCCATATAAAAAGACAAGGAATTACCCCAAATTTACCGTTACTGACAAAGCTGCTAACTCAATCAGGCGGGGGCATGTGTGGGTTTACACTGAGGAAATAATTGATGTCTTGGGAAATCCGGAAAACGGGGGCATCGTAGACGTATTTTCACGAAAAGGGAGCTGGCTTGGCGCCGGTTTTCTAAGCGAAAACTCAAAAATCAGAGTCCGCCTTTTGTCTCGCAACGCAAACGATACTTTTGACAGGGCTTTTTGGGAGCGACGCATTGTTATGCCATAGATTACCGCCGCGCCGTCATGGGCGCGGATTTTGGTGCATGCAGGCTTATTTTTGGCGAGGCCGACGGTTTTCCCGGGCTGACGGTACCACCTGAAGATGACGGGCGGCTTATTATAACGGAGAACGACATACGTTACGAGATTGATTATAAAACCGGGCAAAAGACGGGATTTTACCTCGATCAGAAATATAACCGCGCCTCTGTCGCGTGTATAGCTAAAGGAAGGCGCGTTTTGGACTGTTTTACTCATACGGGAGCTTTCGCGCTCAACGCCGCGGCAGCAGGAGCTGTGTCAGTTACAGCAGTCGATATATCAGAAGATGCTATTGCGCTTGCGCGAAAAAATGCTGAACTGAACGGTCTTTCAAATAAAATTAACTTCGTCAGAGCGGATGTTTTCGATTATCTTACGGAGCTTGCAAAGTCACGCGGTGCATATGATTTAATTATTCTTGATCCACCTGCGTTTGCAAAAAGCAGCTCTACCGCCAAAAACGCACAACGCGGCTATCGTGAAATCAACCGTCTTGCTATGAAGATACTGCCGCGCGGCGGATTCTTGCGACATGCTCGTGCTCACATTTCATGACTGATACGCTGTTCCGCGAGGCGATTGCGATGCTGCCGTGTCGCTCCGCGAAGTGGAGGCACGGCGCCAGTCGCCGGATCACCCTATTCTTTGGGGTGTACCGAAAACGGAACATCTAAAGTTTTATATTTTTCAGGTCGTGTAGTTACTTTGGTGTAACAAATAAATTAAGCGTAAGATAGAGTGCGAGCAAATAAAATGCCGCAATCCGAACGCTGTGATTTACACTGCATCAGCAAAAACCGGCTTCCGGTGAAATCCGGAAGCCGGTTTTTGATTTGATTGATTTTATTTTAGCGTGATTTTACGGGGTGACGATTGCGTAGTAGTCGCTTGTGTTCCATGCGTAGTCGACAGCGCCAAGCGCGGCCATATTGGCTACAAGCGTATAGTCACTTCCTAAGAGAGGTGCCATGCAGTATTTATTAAACCGCCATATAAATTGTGAGTAGTTCGTCATGTCATAAATCGTGTAGGTGTATCCATCTTCTATAACAGTGTCAACATAGAACGGGGCAACTTCCATGATATTATTATATGCTCTCTCGTCGACGATTCCCGCGTAGTAGAGTAAAGAGATGAAATATTCGAGGGTGGCTACGTCAAGGGCAAGACCGTACGACTCGCCGTCTGTAATTACAGTGTAAAGGCTTGCACCCATAGCAGCGTTATCGTCAGAAGATACCACTATTAAATATACTCTGCCTTCATAAGGCTTGTAGTAAGCACTATCAAGCTCAGGCGCGGCTGTGTCTACATAAAAGTCAAAGCTGATCCTTTGGGTGACGCCGCCTGTGGTTTTCGCGCTTACGGTGTATGTATAATCGCCATCGGGAAGTGTTGTGCTGTCAAACTGACCTGTGATGTAACCGTAGTCGAAAAGGGAAGTCGTATAATTACCGTTTATGTAGTAAAGAGATTTTATCTCGTCCGGGCCATAATAGTAGTCGTACTGAGCAACAATCTCCCCGTTTGCATCTGTTATCGTGTATATGATATTCTTTGCATTGCGGAGCAGCCCTACATCGGATGAAAGCATTGTTGGATATTCAGCATCTATTCCTAACATATTGTAGGCTCTCTTGGGACTGTAGGCGATGTTTGAGGGGTCAAATTCGCCTGTGAAATAGTTTTGGCCGAGAACATCATAGTTATAATAGCTTTCATCGTAATAATACATACCAAGAAGCTGTGAGGGGTAGTAATAATAATCGTCATCGTAGATTGTACTGTCAAAGATGTTAAGCGAATCCCAGTCTCCGTAGAAACCGAGGAAGGGAAGCGTTAAATCCTCAGCGGATGATGAGTTAAGCAACAGGTAACCTTCTATGTACGTTCCGTTTGCAAAGTACTCATCAAGGAGTGAAAGTGTGTCTTTTGATACGGTTATTTTAACTATTACATTGACCGTAGAACGCATCGGAACCGTAAGAGTTGACTTTGCCGAGCCGCTGAGAATGCCGCCGTCCGCAGAATAGCTGACGGTATAATCAAAGCCTTCGCCTTCGGTGAGGGTGAAGGCAGTAAGCGATGAATAGTAGTCAGATCCGTCATATGTTGGGTATTCTGTCTGGACAACGGGTGTCAGCTCGTATGTTGCGTTCTTATAAGCTGTGTTTGTTACGGCAAAAGTGAAGGTGTAAACGCCGTTTTTGCTGCTGCCGAGGTTGACCTTCGGACGCCCGTCGTCAACTGTCAGGTATGTATATGTTTTCAGCGCACCGGAGAGGTCTATAAGTCCCGCTCCCTGCTTTCTTGGCGAATAATAATCAACTGTACCGTCGCTATTATATGTTTCCGCAATCGGGTTTGCCGTTGACATAAGAAGAGCGTAAACACGGTTTAACCTGTTTTTCGGTGAAAGGTTTACAGTCTCATCAAGGTATTGAAGCAGAACAGCCGCAGCACCTGCCGTTTGCGGTGATGACATTGATGTACCGCTCATGTTTGTATATCCGCCGATGACTGATGAGTATATATAACCACCAACAGCCGAAACCTCCGGTTTAAGTGTCAGATCGGGCGCCGGCCCCCAGCTTGAGAAGTCGGACATTTTGCCGCCGACAGTGCTTACGACACCCCCGGGTTCATCGGCTATGTAAACGATGTGTTCATCAGCTTCAACCATTGCAGTGCCATTATCCTGAGTTATAGAAACCGTTGGTATTAAATACGGATCTATACTCATATATAATTCGCCTTTTGTGTTGTTGAAGATGATGCAGGCAATAGCGCCGGCAGCGTAAGCGTTCTCCATCTTCTCCTGGAAGGTCAGGTTGCCACGCGATATGAGCGCTATCTTGCCCTCGCAATCAACAGCCTCAAACTCCTCTTGTGAGCCGAAGCCACAAAAAACATATTTGTATGATTGCCTACCGATAGTCGAAAAAAGCATTTCTTCTGGCGCGAGGTCGATGTAAGTGAACCGGTCTTTACCTACCTCAATGTAGAGCTCTTTTATTATCTTTGCTTCAACGCTTGCAACCGAAAGAGCGGAGGCATATGTTGAAGGGTCTCCGACAACGCCATAGTCAGGTGTGTCGGCATAAGGAAGGTTATATTCGTTAAGATAAAATCCCTGATAATATTGGTTGCCTGCAGAAGTGCACAGGACAATACCGGCTTCTGCAATGCGGTTATAAACGTCGTTAATTGCTTCGACGCTTGACGACGTGAAGCCTGCGGGAGAGCTAAGGCTCATATTTATGACATCGGCGCCAAGTATGATGGCATCCTCAAGTGCGGCAAGTATGTCTGTCGCTTCTGCGCCTTTGTTATCATCACCAAACACCTTCATTGCCATAATTTGAGCCTGGGGTGCTATGCCGAAAAAGCCATCTCCGTTATTTCCGGCAATAATGCCAGCTACATGCGTGCCATGTGAATTAGTCGGATAAACATCGGGGTCGCCGTCGGCATAGTCATAAGCAAATATCACCTTGTCGCTTATGGCTTTGCCGGCTGAGCCGCTGTTAAGGGTGTTTGCAAGGTTTTTGATTTTATAATTCATTTCTCTTGCGGTGTCTATATATTTCGTATCAGAGGGCGCTTGGGAAAAAGCCTCGTGAGTATAATCAAGGCCGGTGTCGAGCACGGCGACGACAAAGCCTTTACCGGTGTATCCAAGGCTGCTTGCAAATTGCACACCTATCATATCAGCGCCTGTTACCGTGGAGCTTGACTTTGTGGTTTTTATTTCGGGAAGTGCGTATGTACCGGATACGAAAACATTTTTAACACCATCAAGCTTTTCTATTTTTTCAATACTGCCAAAGTCAACGACAGCGGAAAACCCGTTAATAACGGTTGTGTAGTCATAACTTTCGCTAAACGATACGTCCGGAACAACAGCTTTAACTGCAGCTTTTATGCTATTATGCGATCCTACTATTGCGTTGTACGCCGCCTTTCCTTTATCAGTTGTGGCAAAGTCCGATATATCGGCTCCTTTTGCTATATCGATGAGGGTATCGTCTTCAAGTTCGATTATAGCTACAACGCGGTCATTCTTCTTGTATGCGGTGTCGTTTACCGAATCGGCAAGAGCTTTGATTGCGGCCCTGACGCCGGTGAAGTCTTCACCCGTCAGCTTTTCGCCTGTCAATATGCCTTCATCAGCCGCGTAAATGGAGCTAAAAGCGACAGAGCTAATGATAATTAAGGCTGCGAGTAATAGTGATAATAGCCTTTTTGTTTGCATTTAATTCTCCTATAATACATATCCGACGCAGCGTTTAGCAAAAACAACACTTCGTGTGATATAAAGTTACTATAGATTAAAGTTAAAACTTTCGTAAAAGAAAGTCAATATTAGAGAGTAAAAAAATAGTTATATTTTACACTTTAATAATAAACAATAATGCAAAAACAAAACATAAAGAAGCATACCGTCACGCGATTTTTAAAATAATGTCTATAAAACTCTAATAAAAAAACGCCCTGCAGGGCGTTTTTTCAGTTGACTATTTTATTTAATGAATACTTCTCTTTATATTCATTATAATAGCGTTCAAATGCGCTTGTTTTCATCGCTTTAAGGCTTGATAAATATTCGTGTGTATCGAAAGAATCAGATTCAAGTTCGATGACGGCAACGGCGATATTAGAGCAGTGGTCAGCCGTGCGCTCAAGGTTTGTAATTAAATCATTGAATACAAAACCTTGAGCAAGAGAGCAGTTTCCTGATGAGATACGCGCTACATGATGAAGTTTAAGCTCGTCGCACAGCCCGTCAATCATTTCTTCAAGAGGTTCGACACGGTATGCAAAATCGATGTCGCCTTTTGTGAAAAGATTAACGCATATGTTTACGATTTCTGTTACTGCGGATACGAGGATGTTTATTTCACGTTCTGCTTCAAAAGAAAACACAAGCTTTTTTTCGTACATTTCGCGCGCAACATCCGCTATGTTGACGGCGTGGTCGCTGATGCGTTCAACATCCGATATCGTATGTAAAAATTTCGATACTTCTTTGCTTTGGTTGTGCGACAGCTCTTTTCCCGTCAGCTTGACAATATATGAACCGAGCTTGTCTTCATATCGGTCAACGATGTCTTCGCGTAACTGTATGTCTTGATAAAGTTCGTCTGAATACTTATGTAGAAGCTCAAGTGAAGATTTGAAGTTTAACTCCGCTTTCTCTGCCATTTCACAAATGGCTTTACGGCTTTGTTCAATAGCAAGTGTCGGGTGTTCAATAAAGCGTTCTTCAAGGGTATCAATGCCATCTGTCTTTTCAGAGCCATTCCCGTTACGGTCGGGTACTATAAAGCATGCCAGCTTTACAAGAAAACCTATCAATGGCATAAGGATAATAAGCGTAGCAAGCCTAAAGGCGGAATTGAGCGTGGCGATACTCACCATCGTCATTTGCACGTTCATGAAATTAAATTTTAATATAAAGTTGGCGAGGTAAAAGATTGGCGCTATAATCACAACACCGACAGCATTGATAATAAGATATTCAAGCGCTGTGCGTTTACCGTTGACGCTTGCACCGATAGCTGAGATAAGGACCGGCACAGACGCTCCTATTGCAATACCTAAAATAAGAGGGAATGCCATGGAAAAGCTGATTTCGCCTGATACGGATAACGCCTGAAGCATGCCAACTGCGGCTGATGAGCTTTGAATTATGGCTGTTATTACAATTCCGATTAATATGCCAAGTACGGGATTTTCAAACATTGTAAGCATTTTTATAAACATATCGCTGTCTTTTATTGATGAAACGGATGAGCTTATCTGCTGCATCCCGTACATAATGATTGAAAATCCAAGCAATATATCGCCAACATGCCTTTTTGTTGCGTTTTTACAGAACATTCGTAAAATGATTCCGACAGAAGCTATAAAACCAGTCAGGGTAGCAGAAGAAAATAATTCAATCCAGTCGGAGTTGCCTCCAATGTCTGAAAGGCATATAATCCATCCGGTGACGCTTGTCCCAAGAATAGAACCAAGAATGACGCCTATTGCCTGGCGAACATTCATCATTTTAGAGTTGACGAAGCCAACAACCATAACTGAGGTTGCGGATGACGATTGAATGATGCCTGTTACGCCAGTTCCAAGAAGCACGCCTCTTAGCGGTGTGCTGGACAGCCTGTATAATATTAGCTCAAGCTTAGTACCAGCGACTTTCTTTAATCCGTTACCCATTTCGAACATACCGAAAAGAAAGAGTGCTATACCGCCAAAAAGCGTTATAATATTAGCTATTCCCATAAAAACTGCCCGCATTAGATTTAATTAGACCATATGTACGTTATCGCGCTTATGTAAAATTTATGTTACTGTAAATGTGAAATATATGTTAATAATGTAGCGCTTTATATGAAGTTACCCCGCATAATATAAAAATAAAAATATTTTAAAATTATATAAAAAAATAATTATACTGTGTCGCTTAATAACAGGCAGAATGTGGCTTTTTGGTGAAAATTATCACATTTTAGCCATTACTATTTTAGAAATTTATTCATGTTGCAATAAAGACACCGATATGTTATCATGATAGTGACAAAGCGGTGTATATAACATACGCCGCAATTAATATAAAGGTGGAGTAAATATCATGTCAAAAAAAATTAAGAAAATATCCAAAGCGGCAGCCATTGTTTTTATGGTATCCCTCTTTACACTGACGCTTTTGGCAACGTCTACAGCCGACCTTTATGTCGATGCGGACACATGGGGTTGGGCTGACGAATACATACGCTATGCCATAAACGAAGAGTTGATGGGTTCAACCGACGAGAGTGAGCTCATCTTTAATGCAAACGCTGCTGTAACGCGCGAAATGTTCATTTGCGTTCTTTATAGGTTTGCAGATGAGCCTGCAGCGATTGGCATATGCAGTTTTACCGATGCGGACCCGGAGGCGTATTATTATACGGCTCTTCGCTGGGCGCAGCAGCATGGCATTGCCCGCGGGCGCGGTGACGGCACGTTTGGCGTCGGAGACACAATAACCCGCGCTGAAGCTGCGGCATTTTTATACCGCTACGGAGACTTCACCGGATATGACATAGATATGGGCAGTGTTGCAACACTCGATACATTTACGGATATAGAAGGCATTGCTGAATGGGCTGTGGAGCCACTTTCATGGGCATGCAGCCATGGCCTTATGATCGGCGTCGGTGGCGGTAAAATCGATCCGAATGGCGGCCTGACAAGAGCTCAGCTTGCCACACTCCTTTACCGTCTTGATGATATTTTCGTTGACTATTGATTACCGACTGATTACTAATTTTTATAATTGAAAATCTCCGGCGACGCGCACCGGAGATTTTTTATGCAATCATATTTTTAAATTTTCCGTTTATCGCAAAAACCGTACCTTCGTTTTTGTGTTGATGAATACGGAAGATGAAATGTTATTTTATGATATAGAAAAGTGATTTTGGCTTTTCGGTATTTATAACGATGTCAGAAGATTCTTTTATGTTATATGACTTAAAATACTCCTCCTCCATCGGTATCCATTTATTTATGAAATCAGCGTATTTGTATTTATCTTGACTTCGCTCCGCTATGCGCCGGAGCTGCTCTTCATCTGAAACTGTGAGGAATATACATAGATCGCGCTTTATCGTTATATCGGGGCTGCTTGAATAGCTGCCCTCGATAAGTAAGAACGGTTCTGTCACCACCTCACGCGATGATGTAATTGTGCCACACTGGCAGTCGAAAACACCGTATTTTATTGTATCGCCTGGACGCATGGTAGCGGCAGACTCCGAAATTTCACTGTTAAATCGCTCGTAATGTATGTTTTTACCCGGCGTTGAGAGGCGTTCTTTTGTGCGGAGAGATGTAGGCAGGAAGAAGTCGTCTGTATGTACTACACCGCAGCGATATACGCTGAAGAGTAGGTCGGCAAGCGTTGACTTGCCTGAGCCACATCGTCCGTCGATTGTGACAACAGGAACGTAATTATCATTTTTATTTGCAAGAAGCGTATCAATAGCGGCGAAAACTCCAAGGAAAGGAGCAATATTTTCATGTATTACGCGGTAAGCTGGCGCATATGCGGTTGAGTACTCAAGTGAATGACGCGTCATACCGCCCCCTTCTGAATAATACAAATCGAGCCAGCGTACCATTTCTTCACATGTGATAGCGGGGGGAGCAGCTCCCTCTTCAATGAGGGCAAGAATAGCGGCAATACCTTCACGGAAAGCAGCTTCACCGCCATAACTCATTTTTGAGCTTTCAACGAATATGCGCATTAGTGTGTGAGCTGTAAGTCCACGGGGTAGCGCAGCAAGGTTGACTCGGCACGCGCTGTCGCCTATATATTCAATCGTTGGCACGGTGTCGGAGTGCTGTGTGTGTTCTATTTCCTCTTTTAATAGTTCAAGAGCTGATGCTTCGTCGCGCACAAGGTGACCGCCACCGAATGCACTCTGATAGACGAGTTTAACAGCGTCTTTCGGCATCATAGCGGGGTATCGATCGAAATGGTACTTTAAACAATCGCGTATGTCCATTTTATATGATTGTCACTCCCTTATTGATATAACTATATAACTCCGTGCGACATGAGCATAGAGCCATCTTTTATTTCAATAAGGCCGAATGAACCGGCGACGGCGGCGCCGGGGTTAAAAAGCCTAATAGGACGCCCACCTCCCGCATCAGGTATGAACGCTTCATACGCCTTATGTGTGTGGCCAAACAGCGCAATGTCAGCGCCTGCGTCTGCCGCATATTTTATAAGGCGCGCGGTGCCGAACTTGACACCATATTTATGACCGTGGCACAAGGACAGACGAAAGTTATCAATACTAAGCAAAAGTTCTGTGGGAGCTGTCATGGACGACGCCCTATCACAGTTTCCGGCAACAGCGGCGAAACGGAGATTCTTATAAAGCGGGGCAATAGCAAGAAAATCATACGCGCCGTCTCCGAGGTGTATAGCATAGCCGCTTGTGTCGGCGTGCATTGACAAAACCCGGTTTATCACGCGGCTGTTGCCATGCGAATCCGAAAAAACAATGATTTTCATATTAGGTGCCCCTCATAAAATATAAGTACATTTCTGCGTTATTCTCATATACTGAGATTGAATGACGGTTTCAGTGCGAAAATACAATACAAGGAGACAAATTATGAGAATTGACAAAAATGCAATTAATAAGCTGTTAAAACAAAGCGATGATCAGCTTTGGCGCACGCTGCAGATGATAGCGTCTCTCAATGGCATAGACATGTCTAAGGTGTCGCGCCCTACGAACATGTCGAAGCTGCGCTCAATTCTTTCAAACCTTACGGACAATGATATAGGCAGAGCCGTCGAGATTCTTGAGTCGTATAGGAAAAGCGGAAAATGAACGATATTAATCCGGCAAGTGAAGGCGTTGCCACCACGGGGTTTTTTAGTGGGATATTTTCAAACCCCGTATTGCTCCGGGGATTATTAGCTGCCGGCGCTGCGCTTTTAAGCTCGTATAAATCAAAGGACCCAGGAAAACTGGGGTTCTTAGGAAAGGCAGATTTCTCATCAATTATCAGCTCACTTCCGCAGATTCTGCCAATACTAATGAAGATGGTGTCCGGCAACGCATCAGGGGAAGAAAAACACGACGGAGCACTTGCTGCATCATCCGGAGCGGTCGATAATGACAGCCTGAGCGATGTTAGCACAAGCGGTGGAGATGATTTGAATAATGATGATATATTGGCCGCATTTGCGCCAAGCAAAGGAACAGAGGAGTCAAATACAGAGGGCCGGTCAGTACAATTAAGCGCGCTCCCTGAAGCGCAGCCAACAATGTCGATATTTGACGGACATAATCGCGACGAGCGTCAGCTGCGACGTGAAAAGCTTATCGAAGCAATAAAACCGTACCTTTCTCCGTCGCGGCAGGCAGCGGCGGATACAATGATTCAAGTCTCTCGTATCGCTGATTTATTCGGTGGGAGTTCATAGGAGGGAGAGTCATGTACGTCAGAAATCAAAATAGCAGGCGGGTAGGGGATGTTCGCATCCCCGACGCATACAGTGGGAATGCCATTCCAAGAACAAATATAGCGCAGATGACGGATGAAGAAGCACTGCGCACGGCAGAGGAATCATTTCGCCGCGGATATGTGTTCGAGGATATGCGTCGTCCGGAGTCCCCGGAAAAATTATTACATAACTTCGACATTGGCAGCGACAGAGAAGATGATACCACGCAGGAAGCTGTATCAAAGGCGCTGTCATCAGAGGATGTTGGCAGCAGTTCAGGCGGGGAAACAATTGCCGCCATGCGGGGGCATAAGCCGCCTCCTCCGCCATCAAAACCAGTACATACACATCATCCTCATCCGCATCCTGGGCGTCCGGGATTTTTAAAGCACCTCAATATCGGCACAGAAGAGCTAATCATTGTGGGAATTATATTGCTTTTACTCTGGAACGGCGCTGACATAGATCTTATAATTATGCTGGCGGCTATACTCTTCTGCTGACATCTTATACACAGAATGCGCCTGTATGATAATATTTATATAATAGTTCCGGTTTTGATTTCAGTCCTGTCGGGTAATAATCGTCTCTGCTTATCTCAAGCGTGAATATTACGCGGCAGCCTGAGGCGTCAGGGGTTATTTCAAGTGACAGACTGTTTTCAGTCATCCGGCATATGTATTCGGCGAACAATACATCCGCTGCAGTGTAACCGAATATGTCTAAAAAATGTAAAAGCGACGTTGTTCTGTGAACGAGGGGCAGGCGTCGTTCTGTTATACAAGATGTGGTTATAATAACACGATCATAGGAGTCGTATATTCGCATAATAGTTTTTTCATCGGCATGATGTCCGCACGCTGCTAAAATTGCGCACAAGAGAAGATAAAAGCAGTTAATTTCCGTATAGACTAAACTTGTCTCTGTTACAGACTCATCATATTCAAGCGTCAGGGGACAATTAAAACGTCGAAAACAGGGAAGAACCAAATCACGGAAGCATGTTATAGACGGAATAAGCGGATGTAGTATCTTCTCACGGAACTGAGGGGGGATGGTATTAACATTCACTAACTTCTCATAAAGCGATGTGAAGCGCCGTGAGTTTGCAGATGTTATACCGGTGCAGAAAACCTCATAAAAGCATTCTAAAATTTTAGAATATGTAATATTTTCTTTTTTCATATCTGGAATATCACCGAATAAAGGATAAATACGGTATAACCCTATCTCGGCAATCGATATAAAGTTAAAAAGCGCATACTTACAGTTGTCAAGAGAGACAGGCAGCATAGCTGACGGTGCACCTGAGTTGCGGGCGCGATGATATTCTTCTATTCCTGGTTTATCCATATATGTGGTAATATTGTTGCCTATTGAGGCGGTGCATTTTTGTTGCGCCGCCTCATTCATATGTATGATTGTGCCGTTTTCATCAGTAAGGATAAGCGGCAGGCGGTCATTTATGTCTTTTATAAATCTCATTTGCTTTCAATCGTATTGCTAATACATTTTTAAATTAATATATTATACATGCTGTCTTATGCCACACGCCTGTCATTCTAAGTTGTCGCTTGATAAAAGTTCTGTTTCTTCATTTGTAGAATCTGTATCTGCTGTGGAATCTGTCTCCGCTGTGGTGTCAGACTCCTCTTGGTCTGTCGTTTCTGTTTCGGTGTCAACAGGGCCGGTTGTTTCTTCAGGTGTTGGCTCAGTCGTCATCTCCTCTACTTGAGTTGTCTCTATTGTATCAGGTGCTGTTGTTTCGGGCGGAGCTGATGTTGTTTCTTTGGGTTTATCTGTATCTTTGTCTTTAGGTTTTGTTGTTTCACTATCCTTATCTTTTGTGGGTTCACTTATGTCTGCGGTGTCACCCTCATCTTCGCTGCCATCCTTATAAACAGAACGATCAGGCGGTGTTATTACATGATATCCGTAAACTCCGCATGCGAAGAGGGCGTCGATCGCGTCATTTTGCTCATCAAGCGAGGTGCCGGATATTAAATAGCGAAGTCCATAGAGAGAAATACTGCCCTTGATTGAGGAGGCAGAGGTGTATATCAAGTCATAAATCGATGTTTGAAGAGTTACATTGCCGCTTTTGTCTGCATCGGCTGTGACAGGATTAGTTTTTGTTCCGTTGCTGCTTGCTTCTTGTTTTTCATCTATTGGCTGCGTCCACATTATGTCTTCTGTGTCAACAGCCATAAATCCTGTAAGCTTCGCAACCGACGCAAGAGTTTTTGACATGTCGTTGTTTGCATACACGGAAGCGGGAAGCGCAACACCGATATGTAGTGAGCCGCAAAGCCCGTCAAGCTTATCAAGAAACTCAAGCAAGGCAGCTTCGTCGTCAATCACACCGTTTGAAGAGGGTATTCCGATGAGTAAAACTTCATCAACACCAAGCATGCATGCTTCTGTAATCAGCGCCATTTCCATTGAAAGTGTTGCTTCGGCAAGAATCGGATCGTCTATGTAGTATGACGTCAGATAAAAAACTGCCGTAACTTTCGGGTTTTTACAATATCGTTTGCCGATGCGGTCGGTTAACGTAATTATATCTTCAAGCTTCGGCAAATTGTCGGTAGCGCTAATACGCGAAAGCTTGATGGCAGCATCTGAGAGATAATTGAGCGTACCATCGCTTGTAAGCAGCGTAACGGTAATAGAGTTATAACCGGACGCGAATAAACGCTCCATTTCTGCGTCGATTATATCGGGAGTTGAGCCGGCATTGATTATATACCCGATGTCAAGACAGCCTGAACGTAAATTTGGAGCGCCGCGCGCTATGTCAGAAAGACTGTTACCTTCTCGCTCGGTGTCAGCTGTTGTATCACCTGAGAAATAATTGGTGCCGGAGACAGAGTCGGCCTTTTCTTTTAAGTAATTGCCAAGCATTATCGTGCCAGCAATACAGACGATGACAAATATTATGATAATGACTACTGCGGAATTTAACCTTTTGTAGCGCTTGCCATGTCTTGGGCGATGTCTGGGCCGCCGTCGTCCGTTAAACTGTACGGGCATGTGATACAATAGAGAACTCACCTCCTCGCGAAAAATATGCAGTGAGCAGTAGTTATAACGTCAAAAACATTACTTTTTGTAGCTTGTCAAATAATCAAGTGTCAGCTCATCGTAAAGGGGTTTTGTTGTGACCGGTAATTCTTTGGCATGTGAGCTTACCTTCTCTCTGAATTTAGAAACAAGGTATGATTCCTTCAACTCGTCGAAATTGTTGACGACATGTTCAGGGTCAATCTCGCAGCGCATAATTATATGGTAACCTAAGTGGCTTTCGACAATACCGCTTATCTCGCCGACATCAAGCGCGAATGCTGCTTCCTCAAACGCCTCAATAAGCTCCCCGTGTGTAAAATAATATCCGTCGGGACTGGTTATCATGTTCATGTCTTCACCATATTTTGCAACAAGTGTATCAAAATCGATGCCTGTTGAAACACTATTGAGAGCCTCTTTTGCCTTCGCGAAATTATCGGCGGGGTTTTCGCCTTCATCATTTTTAATTAAGATTTGCTTTGCGTGGCAAAAACCTCCGTTTATTATGTAATTAAAAACAGTTTCATCGTCAGATGGGATTGTGCCAGCCTCAATTATCGCTTGGTAAAGGCGTGTCTGGCACTCAAAATATTTCATTATATAGCGGAAAACACTGTCGTTCATATACGCGGACTCGATATTTTCTAAATATTCCTCAACTCCGCCGAACTGGTTTTCAATGTAGTCGGTGACAACATCATTCACAGCACTCTTAACGCTTTTACCATCCGGGTCAATATCATACTTTAGGCAGAGGTCAAATGTTGCTGCGCAGTCTTTTATCGACTCAACGACGGATGCGCGTATTTCCTCAAGCTCCGCTGCTTTATTTGCGTTTGTTTCAATGTCATCCCAGTACGAATTATCGCCACCATCATACTGGTTTTTATAATTCATGAAATAATAATAGTAAAGATCTAATGGAATCTCATAATCGCCAATTGTCATAACGACGCGAAGGTCGTCACTTGTGCTTTTGGGGATTACTTTTTCATATTTATCACCACAGGAGCAAAGCAGCAGCGACAGTGTACATATTAAAAGCAAAAAAGCAAATGTGACGCACGCAACCTTCATAAAAGGCGATACATCTTTTATATGACGAAAGGTGTTATTTTTTAAATACATGTTTCTATATCTCTCCATAGGTAGCCAGCGTTAACTGCCGACTTTTCTACACTAATAATACTACATAAAAACTGTGAATGGAATGCTAAAATAAAATTTATATTTATGAAATATAAGTATTAGCTTAAGAATTATTTTTTTAAATATACAGTAGTTAGCCATCTACACTATGACAATTATAGAAGCAGAAACAAATAATAACAAGTGTTTACTTGAAAACTTTGATAAAAAATAAATAAGATGCCACTGTTTATAATTTATCTTAAGTAATTTGATGTGAACCGCGTTTCTTGCAAACTAATTAATATAGTGGTATAATCGGCAATGTGGTGTTGCAATAGCAATGAAATTATAAAAAATATTAACCTAAGTGCTATGTTGTGGGGGGATTTTTTGTGCAAGAGAATTATGTGATGGTCGAGCTTGGAAAGCTAATAAAGGATTTTTCGCTCGACATCGCTTATATGCCGGAAGACGGCGAAAAAAGAGAGGTTACGATTGCGGAAGTCAACAGACCCGGGCTGCCGTTTGCCGGCTATTTTGAGAGTTTTGAGCCTGCTCGCATTCAGCTTGTAGGCAATGTTGAACAGAAATTCCTCCAAGGAATGGATCCTGCACAGCGAAAAACGAATTTAATTGAGTTTTTCTCACGTCATCCCGTCGCTGTCATAATAACAAGAGGAAATCAGCCACTTCCGGACATGCTTGAGATCGCCTCATATTACGAGGTGCCGCTTCTTATAACAAAAAGCAGGACAAGCGAGTTTATGGCGGCGCTAATCGCATCGCTGAATGTGTATCTTGCCCCAAGGATAACGATACATGGCGTCTTGGTTGAGGCATATGGAGAAGGTGTTTTAATTTTAGGAGACAGCGGCATAGGCAAAAGTGAAACAGCGATTGAACTTGTCAAGCGCGGTCACCGCCTTATCGCCGACGACGCTGTTGAGATAAAACGCGTATCCGCTGTAACGCTTGTCGGGTCTGCACCTGAGCTGATACGCCACTATATTGAGCTTCGCGGCATTGGAATTGTCGATGTTCGTCGCATTTTTGGCATGGGCGCCGTAAAAGAGACAGAAAAAATCGATATGATTATTAAGCTTGAAACGTGGGTTGAGGGTAAAACTTACGACCGATTCGGGCTTGATACGGAATATACTGATATTCTTGGGATAAAAGTACCGACGACTACGGTACCTGTCAAGCCAGGACGCAACCTTGCCATTATCATTGAGATAGCGGCGATGAACAACCGCCAAAAGAAGATGGGCTACAACACACCTGAGGATTTCAACCGGCGGCTTATGGAACTGGCGGGCAGTGGCAGTGGGGATTTATACACAAAAGGTACAGATATAACTTTTTGATAAGCGCCCTAAAAATAAATAAGCATATAATTCATAGCCAATACTATTCTGTTAATGCTATTTAAAGCGGATATCTGACGGTATTTGTGTGTTAGATTTTGGCTTTACCTACCTTGGGGCTGACTTTCGACAAAACGTGCGTTTTACTATGTGTTATTCATTTTAACCGCTGATTTGGCTCGCTGACTGAGGGCGATGTGCATATTATCAAATAAAATATGCAAAATATATCTCTTTTAACTATTATTTTTATTGTAGCTTGATGCTGTCGCGTTTTATTTAGTACACTATTATTTGTAGTGTTTTTATTATTAAATTTAGCTATTTCGGAACTTGACTTGTTGTAGGTCTGATGGTATTATAATCATACCACACAAAAAAATAGTGTGTAAAATAATAAAAAATACCCGTTACAGAGTAGGCGCGCGCGCGTAAAGTGTCGGCGGGACGGGGAGTTGCCCGCCGAACGAAGAATTTACAAGAATTCGCGGTGCGCACGCCGCATCCCGCTGTTGCATGATGAAGGCTGTTAATATTCTATTGCCTCCCTATGCGGCAAGGACTGTATGGGGAGGAGTGTTTTAATGAATGGAACAGGTGTAAAAAAAGAACTTTCACTTTTTGGCGACATTCGCGTTTTGTGCTTTGCCGCCATGTTTGTCGCGCTTTCAATTGCGATAGCAGCTTTTTGCAAGGTTTATTTGTCATTTGGCGCTATCCGCATAACATTTGAAAATCTGCCGATACTTTTGTCCAGCGTCCTTTTCGGGCCGCTTGTCGGGGCTGCGACTGGTGTGACGGCGGACATAATAAGCTGTATTATTGCAGCAAACCCAATAAACCCGATTATAACTGTAGGCGCCGCTATGATTGGTGCTGTATCCGGTGTTTTTTCACATTATATTTTCAAAAAATACAGCACCGCCCACATATTTATATCAACTCTTGCGTCACATATTCTTGGTTCAATGATAATTAAATCAGCGGGGCTTATGATATTATATAATTACCCGTTTGAGACGATCATTTGGCGCGTTCCGCTGTATATTTTCATATGGGCGGTCGAATCTACTTTAATTGCTATTCTACTTAAAAACCCCATTGTTTTGCGTGTGGCAGATATCCGCAGGCAAATGAAATAATACATCCTAAATATGGCGGCATAGTGGCAAATTATTTGGCATAATAAAGCAAAAAGCAAATTTAAAAGGCAAAAAAATGACATATAAAGAAGCGCTGGAGTATATTCACTCCACCACATGGCGCGGAAGCTACCCTGGGCTTTCGCGCATTCGCGAACTTTGCGCCGCAATCGGTAATCCGCAAAAAAATCTCCGCTTCGTGCACGTCGCAGGTACAAACGGCAAAGGTTCTTTTTGCGCAATGCTTGAATCTGTTTTACGCGCATTGGGGTATAAAACAGGGCTTTTCACATCGCCTTATGTCAAAGCATTTTGCGAACGGATGAGAGTAGGCGGCGAAAACATAACAGAAGAAGAACTAACCTCCATTATAGAATTCATAAAGCCTTACGCAGACTCGATGGCTGACCCACCGACGGAATTTGAGCTGATAACGGCGGTTATATTTGAATATTTCCGCCGTAACCGTTGCGATATTATCGTCCTTGAGGTCGGCATGGGCGGGCGGCTTGATTCAACGAATATAATTGATCCGCCTGAACTTTCGGCAATAGGCGAAATATCTCTTGATCACACCGAATTTTTAGGATCGACTATAAAAGCTATTGCCAGCGAAAAGGCGGGCATAATAAAAGATGGTTCGCCTGTGCTTTTTTACGGCACAGACAAAGAAGCGTATGCGGTGATAAAAAAGGCGGCGACCAAACATGGCTGTGAGTTTCGTACACCTGATTACGATGCGCTCTTTGTAAAAAATTCATCTCCGCACGGCTCTACATTCGATTATAAAGAGATGCGGGACGTTAAAATTCCGCTTGCCGGGCTTTATCAGCCGAAAAATGCCGCTGCTGTCATCGAAGCTGCGCAAATGCTTGCCGCAAAAGGGTGGAACATAACAGATGAAACAATAAGAGCTGGGCTTTCATCTGTCAGTTGGCCGGCAAGATTTGAGCTGCTGCGTGAAAATCCGATCATAATTTTCGACGGCGGTCACAATCCTCAGGGTGTGCGCGCCTGCGCCGACAGTGTGGCGGCATATTTTGGCACAGGACGATGTGTAACGGTTCTGACCGGTATTATGGCCGATAAAGATACGGACATGGCGGCGTCCATAATATCAAAGATGGCGGCGTCAATCTATACCGTGACACCGGCAAACGCTCGCTCGCTGCCGGCTGCCGAATATGTGGCGAAATTCAAAAAGTATGGAGTGCTGGCAACCCCTTGTGAAACTGTTGGCGACGGTGTGCGTGCTGCCATAGCGGACGCAGTTGCAAATAACCGACCGCTTATCATAAGCGGTTCACTATTCCTCTATGAGGAAGTGCTGCGAGAGCTTGATGCTGTGTGCCCGACACTGTAAAATTTAAATTTCAAAAAATGTGACCACAAGACGCAAAGGACATTAATTATTTTAAAATATATAACGGTTTGAATTATACGGAGACGACGCTGCAATGAAAATACACAGACCACAAAAGTATTTATACATAATTATTGTGCTTATTGTGCTCGCCGTCATCCCGTTTACCGCATCTTGCGACACAAAAGATAGTAGCAGTTTATCATATAAACTAATGACATTTTTAGGGTTTGATATGCACGATTATGAAAACGAAGTACAAGGCACCCCGATTTCTTCAAGTGATGAGAAATATGACGCCATAGTTTCTATCGTGCGCATACTTGTTTCCGATTCCGCGTCAATAGCTACATTTGAATCTCCGCGGGAAGCAGCATCCGGCAATGCGGACGCGATACTTAGTTATATGTTAAGCGAGAATTACTCCGCATATACGGGCAACTTAGAGCTTCTTTCAAAGGCGAAGGAAACGTATCCGCAGTACAATATAACGACGCTTATACCGGTTGAAGATTTTGAAGGCGTCGTTTACAAATACTTTGGCGGCGACGAAAGCGTTAAGAATAAAAGTGGCGTGCGTTTTACTTACCTGCCAAAAGTTGGTGCATACACAACGACCGGTGCCATTCCAACTAAGCTTGCCGATGTCGACGTTATACTCTGCTATGAAACTGAAAATACATACCGTGTTCGCTTTCGGCTTTCGTATGACGGACAGACGTCACCAAAATATGATGCAATGCTGATAAAGCGTGACGACGGCACAATGTATATGCGTTTTCTCCGTGAGATGAAGGATAGTACAAACAATACATAATCGTCAACAAAGCGGCATTAACAAAAAAGCTGAACGCCATAAGAAGCGCCTGATGGGTATCCATCAGGCGCTTTTCAGATTTTATATGCTTACTTTTTCTTAAATAAATTTGTCAATATTTCAATAAGCTTAAATTTCACAACATAGCGGGCATTGTTTGTTTCTGTGATGATTTTATACTGCGATGGCGTAAAGCCCGCCTCAATAAACAATGCTTTCTCTGAAACAGAGCCCTTAGCAATTGCCGGTTTCGTGCATATTTTCGGGAAAAGAACGCACCACCAGTTCTCGCCATCGCCTTCGCCTATGACAACTCGCAGCGATGTGTAGTTGCCTGCTGGAAGCGCTATGTTTTCATATCTTTTCTCAGAGTAATATTCTGTTGTCAGCGATGTTTCCGTTTTATAATTTTTATAACCACTTGCGCCTGCAACACCCGATGCTACGTCGTTTATTATATCAAGCGACAAGAGAAGAGCTTTTTCCGCTTCTTCTTTTGTCGCGGCGTCGGCGACGAGATCGGCAACGGTGTCAAGCACAGCGTCGCGCACATCAAGCTTTAGCACCTGATCGGCATCTGTGTTTGAATTTGCAATGATATGCAGTCGTATGACGTTATCGTAAAGATTAAAATCGCCGGGAGTAGGTATAAATGAGTATAAAGCCAATGCCGCCAATATGGCAATACATATAACAAGGATTTTCTTCATATGTCAAAATCTCCTTTGCCGGTCATAAGTTATACAGCGCTTTATTATGTTCTTACAGTTAGATTATCGGCGAGATTTTGACGGTTTATTCGGCTTTGCGAACATAATTACCAAATTTATGAAAAAACACGCCGGAACCATGCAGTTCCGACGTGTTTTTCTTTAATTTTTAAAATATATTATGCTTTTTTCAATATCAAAATGCTTACCGAATAAGAAGGAGCGGAATAAACAAAGCATTGAGAAGCTCCGTCAGCTTCAAGCTCAACGTCCGATATATTTGTTGGATTGTCAAATGAGTTTTTGTCATCAGCCGTGCCGGATATGCGATGAATCTTATATTTGCTCTCAACAGGGCAGTCGAGAGTTATCGTTATGTCATCAGGCTTTTCGGAATAGTTGACAGCTTTTATGATAATGGTG
>JAAYLD010000068.1 GCA_012522015.1 Clostridiales bacterium | reverse complement strand
GGCAGCATGGAGGTTGTAAAACTTGTCTGGTGGAAACATAACTGCGAGATAGGACAGTATCCGCCCGCAAAAGTACATAGACTTCTTAAGGTCAATCGCAAAGAGGGCGTTGATGCTCCGACATCTGTGGATGATTACGACATTGAAGTTGAAAAACTGCCCGACCTCGATTATGAGGTATATGAGGGGTGATCCTGCGACCGGTTTTATAACTTTTAATACACCGTGTATTAAAATTCATGAGATGGACCGCAGCATTACACTAATTGGCAAGTCGCTCCCCGCACGGGGGATGTGGATTGAAATTGCATTGTCAAAATCGATGTTTACAACTACCTGAGTCATCCCCCGCACGGGGGATGTGGATTGAAATAAAAATCGTGGTAATGTCATTATTAATCCCGTCGTCATCCCCCGCACGGGGGATGTGGATTGAAATTAAAGAGATATATACATGCGCACCTGACGGCGCGGTCATCCCCCGCACGGGGGATGTGGATTGAAATTAAGCCTTGCCGGCATTATCCCCGGCCGCAGATAGTCATCCCCCGCACGGGGGATGTGGATTGAAATTTATAAGTCAAGTCTTTTAGCTCTCTTATGACGTGTCATCCCCCGCACGGGGGATGTGGATTGAAATAAGGTGGACAGTGCCCAGAACGTTACAGCAGTATAGTCATCCCCCGCACGGGGGATGTGGATTGAAATTGCATAAGAACGACAGGCTCGCATGATATCAATACGTCATCCCCCGCACGGGGGATGTGGATTGAAATTACCAATACTGTGCAGAGAACCCCTGCGACAAAAGTCATCCCCCGCACGGGGGATGTGGATTGAAATTCAGGAGCTCGTCCTGCGAGGGAGGAGGGTTTTGTCATCCCCCGCGAGGGGAGCGTGGATTGATTGGTGTTGTTCTTTCTGTTAATATAACTTCAAGAGAGGAGGGGGAGATGTGTATTGGGTTAAAGAAATGCAAAACACTATTGCATTTATTGAGGGCAGAATAACTGAAGATATTAGTATCGAGGAAATCTCCTGCAGTGCTAACACATCAAGTGCCAATTTTAAAAGAATCTTCAGTATTGTCGCAGGTGTGACGGTTGGCGATTATATCCGGTATCGACGGTTATCACTGGCTGCAAAAGATTTAATAGAAACAAACTATAAGATAATTGATATCGCCATAAAATACGGATACGAAACAGCCGAAAGTTTCACAAAAGCATTTACTCGTTTTCACAATGCAACCCTATCTGCTGTAAGACGAAAAAAGTCCACTCCAAAAACTTTCGAACCCCTCTTAATCAACATCGACATCAGAGGAGGATTTGTCATGCGGAGAAAATTGATTCCCAATATACCGGAATTACAATAAGACGGCAATAACGTAACGTTTTTCATTACACTGCTTGAAGCTATCCTAAAAGGTCTCGGTGAGGATTGCGACAAAGCAAAGCTGACTGCCTTAAGCGGCGAAGGCAACCGCTTTTGCTGGACAGATGGCGAATGGGTATTCGGTAATGAGCTCACAGATAGTATAAACGAAACACTGTTTGAGACTGAAAGACGAGTGTTATCTGCCCTTGGCTGGAAAGCAAAATACATAACCGTAGAGCGGGGAAAAGACGGCGGCTTTTTGAATACAGACGCCCTGTAGATAAGAGGTGATTTTGTATCCTCTATTGACAGAGGTTTCCCGGTTTTGATGAGCCACTGGCGGCTTTTTATGGAGTCAGGGTTTCACTTTCGGTGATGCGGGCTTTGAGAAATTCCGGTCTTTACAAGCACGAAAGATACTTGCTGATGCCGGGCGGGAAGCCATGCTAAAAGATTCATATGCTGATGAGCAGTTTGAGAAAATTCTCGAAGCGTCAAAGCTAAAAAAATAAGCGTAAGTATTAATGTAAATTAAATAATGATTTCAAAACCGAAAGGTTTTCATAATTTTAATAAAGATTAAAACATTTTAAAAACAACACATCTGTTATCTGCGTAATATTATTTGTGTAATAGTTTTTTTAGTTTTATTTCTAATTGTAAGCTTCTTGCTTTTGCAGTTATCTTTATCATCAAACTAAAGGATACTCAGGTAAATTACAAAGCCTTACTTAAAAACAGGAAGGCTTTTTTATTTCAATCTACTTTTTTTAAATTAATATTCATTATGTTAAACAATATAAAATTAACAACAATATAATTAAACTATTAATTATCAGTAAAGATATTTATTACTATAATTAAAATGAAAATGTTTAGTAATCCTTAGTATTACAATTATGGTTATGATACAGGGCAAGCGCTATCCCGATATATTAAGTTTAGCAGCAGGAGGATTTAAGTCATGATTAAAAAATGAAGCTGCTTGCTATTTTATTAATAGCAGCATTGACGCTTTCAATTACCGCATGTACAAATGAGGCAAGTCAAAACGATACCGATAGCATAGCAACGACTACTGATGAAACAAATGATATACAAGTTACAGAAAATATAGTGTATGCGGACGATGACCTTCGTATGTTTAGATTTTTTCAAGGGAAGAAATGAGGGAATTTTTTGAATTAATAAATAGTGATGACGATACTAACAAAAACACCACCCGGTATTATCACATATATGACAAAGATGAATTAGAGGAAATTATCAGTACAATGAGCGAAGCACCTGCGATATATGCAGAATACGACACTGATCTTAAATTCTGTTGTATTGAATATGCTATTGGACGCGGTTGTATTGATACTGTATATACTATAGACAAAAAACTTATGCGGATAATATTATATCTACCTGATTCACCATTATTAAAAAGTACTCAAAATAATTTTAATAATATTGATGTGATTACAGAAGGCAATATTGTAATTGATAATATTGTTTTTTGCAGAACAAAAGCTTCTGCTTAGAATCAGTCTTGTATGTATATTTATAAATACAAAGATTACTTCATACTAATAAACTTGTATTCTGAACGTCACTCTGAAGAGATTACTTCAGAGTGGATCAATTCTTTTAAAGATATTATCTCAAGTACACCTTTTGTTTTTACTACACTTGGCGAAATTGCAAATAATTATGAAAGCGCAACAAGTGAATCTGCGACGAGCACTTCGGATGTATGGACATATAACTAAAATGAATAGGGGAGGGAGTGTAGGCCATAGCTATATCCCCTCAGACTGAAGACAAAGAATTTTAAGATAGCCAGTTGAATATGTAATTATTATAAATACGTAGTTATTATAAAACATAGAATATGGGCCGCTGAGTCACTAACTCAGCGGCCTTTATATAGTATATATATAATATAAATGTAGAAATGTGCACGATAAAAGCGTTTCATCATTGATAAATTTTGGGTAATTTGTTGAACACATTACTAAAAAACAGCGTTTAAGATAACATTTGAGCGTTAAATTATTATCATTATTAAACGTTGAATGTGTTAGTTAAAGCTAATACGGTTTGTTTATTGTTAAATAAATAATCCAATATTAGAATAATTTTAGGAACCTGTGAAATATCTTTAGTCATTATTTAATATTATCGATACTGTCGGTGATGCTTATTGGCTTTCAAACGAGATGAGCGACTTAAAAAAGGAAGATTTAGATTCATATAATTCTGTCAGCTTCAGCTTGAATATATGCCTATGTTTAAATAATCAGATTGGAGATGTTGAACAGAATATCTCAGCGGTTTTGGCGCGCATTCAGAACATTAATGTGTAATAAATAACAGCGATAATATCCGTTTTTCTGCAATAATATGGTATAATGTATGATAGATTTAGAAGGAAGGGTTTAAGAAAGACTTTTATAAAAAAGCTAAGATTTTTTAATAAAGTCTCTTGCTTCAGGGCAAAAGCTTAAGAAATTCATTTTTCCTTCACGTTTTTATGATGGGTACGAAAATTGACCATTTTAAAGGACAAAAATGATCGCGTTGTGTGCGTGGTATTGATATCACAATATAAAACAAAAAATAACTGGGAGGAATGCTGATGGCTGAAATTATTCAAATTAACGATACCACATGGCGGATTGAGGATGGCGGCGTACGGTTTTTCTTACTCCTCGGAACAGAAAAGGCGCTGCTTGTTGACAGCGGTATGAGAACACAAAATGCAAAGCAAATCGCAGAAAGTGTAACAAAACTGCCGATAATGCTTTTAAATACACATGCCGACCCGGATCATATTTCTGGAAACGGCAGTTTTGATTGTTTTTATATGCACCCTGATGAAGAAGATTATTACAGAGCACGTAGCGGGCAAGGAACTATTCTGCCTGTAAATGATAATGAAATCATTGATCTTGGTGACAGGCCACTGAAAATTATTTTCATACCCGGTCATACGCCCGGCAGCATAGCTGTGCTGGATATAAAAAACAGGGTGCTTATATCAGGAGACTCAGTTCAGGGTGGGAACATTTTTATGTTCAAGGAAGGCAGAAATCTGCCTCTGTACGCCGAGAGCATGAAGAAGTTGTCTATGTATACCGATGAGTTTGACGTAATATATCCATCACATGGCTCGTTCCCCGTCAGCCCGGATTTGATTGCAAAACTTGCTGAAGGCGCAGAGCAGATTATCAATGGGACGGTGGAAGGAAAGGTTATCGATATATTTGGCGCACCGGTTATGCTATATAAATTCCCATATGCCGGATTCTATTGCGATGTTCCTGTAAACAAGAATTAAAATGAACCTATGTCAATTTAGAAATTAGGCATAAATTATTAAAATATTGTCTGCCTGCACGGGAAGGATTATTAATAAAAGATACATATGGGGCATTTTGGGTTTTCTTATGTTGTATTAATTTTTCTCATAATGTTATCAGTTCCAAACATAATATGGGCGAAGCACAAACCAAAAGGATATACCAATCTAAAAGAAAATAAAGTATTGCTCATTTTTGAAAGGGTTGGGCAAGTTTGTGTGACATGCACGGCTCTTGTATTCTCCGACTTTAATATTCACGGTTGGTCAGCTTGGTGTTTCTGGCTGATTGCTACAGCCTTACTCATGGTAATGTATGAGTATTGGTGGATACGCTACTTTAAAAGTGAAAAGTCGCTGAAGGATTTTTACAGCAGTCTTTGGGGTATACCTGTTGCAGGCGCGACATTGCCGGTTATTGCCTTCTTTCTTCTTGGGGTTTATGGTAAAGTAATTTGGCTTATGGTTTCCGTCGTTTTTTTGGGAATTGGCCATATTGGTATCCACTTGCAACATTTAAAAGAAATTAAACAGTGAATTTCAGTTTTCCGAAAAATTGCACATTAAGGGCCTGTCGCCTGTGAAAAGCAGGCGGCAAGCCCTTTATTTTGTTTTGCTGCGGCGGTTGTTGTAGTTCATTTAAAGCAGGTAAATGACAACAGCTCTGATGAGAAATAATTATTACAGTGGAATAGTTAGGCTGAAAATATGTGATAAAATGCTATTATTTTTGTGTAAATGTTGGTGGTTATTAATTGAGGTGCTATAATATGAAGAGACTATCCGAAATATTCACATGGATAAAGGTAATATATATTTTAAGTCTATGTCGATAAGAGCCTACGGAGGTATATATGGTTGTGTGCGAGATTCAAGGCCTGACTCGTGATTATGGCAAAGGACGCGGGGTATTTGATTTATCATTTTCGATTAATCAAGGTGAGGTGTTTGGCTTTCTTGGGCCAAATGGCGCGGGGAAAACAACAACGATTCGCCATCTGATGGGATTATTAAAGCCGGAGCAAGGATATTGCACCATTGGAGGGAAGGATTGCTGGAAAAATCGCGCTGATATACAGAAAAATTTGGGATATATCCCGGGGGAAATGGTGTTTTTTGATGATATGACCGGGGCAGAATTCTTATCCTTCATGGCAAAATATCGCAAGAAAAAAACAAACGAGCGCACTAAAGAGCTGCTCGACCGATTTGAGCTTGACCCGCGGGTTAAGCTTAAAAAAATGAGCAAAGGTATGAGGCAAAAGGTAGGCATTGTGGTAGCCTTCATGCATGATCCGGAAGTTTTAATCCTTGACGAACCGACAAGCGGTCTTGATCCCTTGATGCAAAACAGGTTCGTAGAGCTGATACTTGAAGAGAAAGCGCGGGGGAAGACTATTCTGATGTCTTCTCATATGTTTGAGGAAGTCGAGCGGACTTGCAGCCGTGTGGCCATTATTAAAAACGGTAAGCTTGTGGCATTGAATGATGTGGAAACGTTAAAGGCAGCACAAACAAAAAAATATATAATCACACTGGAGGATGAAAATGCCGCCGCTGCGTTTGCAGGTGAGGGGCTTCAAGTATATGAGATTTCACACAACCAGGTTACTGTGATTGTTAAGAACAACTTAAAAGAGCTAATATCCGTGATGAACCGTTATCCCGTGAAAAACATTATCACACCGAATCAGAGCCTTGAAGATATTTTTATGCAATACTACGGGGAGGACAAGTCATGATAAACTGGACTTTATATAAACGCGGTATAAAGGGAAGCTGGAAGACGCTTTTAATATTCGCCGCTGTGCTTACCATGTATTTTACCGTTATCATCTCCATGTTTGACCCGGCATTTGGAAGCGCACTCGACGAGCTTGCTAAAGCCATGCCGGAACTGATGGCTATTGTTGGTATGACTCCTGCGTCAGCTGAGCTTGTCAGTTTTATGGAAGCTTATCTGTATGGGTTTATCATGCTTGTATTCCCCATGGTATTTTGCATTTTAAGTGCAAATAAGCTAATATCCCGACATGTTGACCGCGGGTCTATGACTTATCTCTTGTCGGCTCCGGTCAAGCGCGAAACGGTTGTCTTTACTCAGATGAAAGTTTTGGTTACTGGGTTGTTCGTGTTAGTTTTATATGCCACTTTATTGGGGATTGTTGATTGTGAAATTTCTTTTCCGGGCGAGCTTGATATAGTGAAGTTTATTATGCTCAATGTCGGGGTGTTGTGTCTGCATCTTTTTATCGGAGGCATCTGCTTTTTATGCTCCTGCATTTTCAACGACAGTAAGTATGCCGTCGGGGTTGGTGCCGGTATTCCTGCGCTTGAATTTATTATTCAAATGATGGCCAACGCCGGAGAAAAACTTGAAAAAGCTAAATACGCTACCTTCTTCACTCTGTTTGATTCAGACGGCATTATAGCGGGGGAATCAGGGGCAATCTGGGGAATAGTTATCCTTTTCGTAGGTGCCATCATCCTGTTCGGAACAGCGATTGTTGTTTTTTCAAAAAAGGACTTGCACATTTAGAGTTCCGCGAAAAAATTAATAAAAATAGTAAAAATCAAAACAGAAAAACCGCTGCAGTTTTCATCCCGCATATGATGGTATCTGCAGCAGCTTTTATTTTTCGAAGCAAAGTTATGCTCAACCTGTCTGGCGCATATATGTAAAAATGCCTTGAATTACAAGGGATTTTGTGTTATTATGGTGAAAGATGAGGGGAATAAAGGTTTTTATACCGAATTAGGCTAAGGAGATATTTATGGATTTAAATAAGTTTGAAGATGATGAACAAGTTGTTAAATGTTTAAAAGAGCAAATAGACAATATCCATACCTTAGATGAATGTAGACTACATAAAGAAGAACAGTATCAAACATCAGAAGAAGTATTATGGTTTAGAAACTGCATAGAATGGGTTATACGTATAAATGAAGTAATCGTTAACATAAAATATGCACTTAAAAAATGTTTAGAATTTGCTGAAGCTATATTATGGCCGTTGGAAGAAACTGAAAATAAAAGATTATATTCGTATTATCTTGAAGATGCTGCTTATCGGAATATAGTTCTTTGGGATATGTTTAAGCAACTACTTAATGAATTTTATAAGTGTGGGTATTCCGAAAAGAGTGGTATAAAAATATTTAAATTTTTAGAAAATAGTGAAACGAAAATTGGTGAAGTCAAAGTAAAAAGAATATTAGAATATTTAAATAGTTCTAACCATCAAATGGTTAGAAATAATTTAAGACATTCCTTTACTCATTCTGTAGATCCTACCTCACCTTATGTTTTTCATAGGCTCATTGATGGGAAAATTGAACCCCAAAGTGATTATATATTTCCGAACCACCCATATGAAAATATAAATTATATTATAATGGACGTTATTCAATTGATTGAATTCATAAGCGAAGTTACGGATGAAATGTATGAGTATAGAAATACAAATACTATTATAATTGAAGTATTATATACTATGCCTTGTGGAAAAGTGATTGATGGTTCGACTTGTTGGAATATAAAAGTACTAAAAGGAAATCTCGAAAAAATTGTTGTACCTTGCGAAACTTCTTGTGATAAAAGAAATGTATACAAACAAGTTTATGTATGTAAACCGATCAAGATTCATTATCGGAGAATTCACTCTCAACAAGGGGAAATAATCGGGACATTAACGCCTAAAATGACGTTTGCAGAGCTTGTTGAGAAATATGGCTTTAACAAATAGTGAAAAAAGAAAGTCTGCCTACCCCCATAAACCCCAGCAGGGAACATATCGGGTTCGGCCCATATGCTCCCTGCTTTATTGTTAGTATTTCATCTTAATAGGTATAGCCTAAAAAATATTATAGCTCTCTCATTAGCTCGAACGCTCTGAATAGGTTCAAAATACCATATCCCCAGCGGTTGTTTGGATAGGTCTGGTTTTCGTCCCGGTTGCAGCCCCGGATAAGGTATGCCCGTATCTGATATGTGGACATGGCGGGGTCATTCCCCTTAAGAATACCCCATTGCAGCATTAGAGCCGATGCCCCTGTTGTAATGGCCGCCGCCACACTGGTGCCGGACATCACGCCTTTCCCACCGGGGGAATACCCGACAACGTCTACACCGGGAGCCACAAGGTCGGGAGCTAAAACCTCCGTCCGTGTAGGTCCCCATGAAGACAAGGCATAAAGGGAAGCGGTACGGTAGTTGTAAGCGCCGCAGACAATTCCTCCGCGCAAGGCCGCCGGCACTGTGATTGTGTAATTAGGGTTGGCAGCAAGAAACTCTACCGTGGGGCTGACAAATCCAGTCATGGGCAGCCAGGCGTGAAACTGCCCGTCAAGAATAATATCTCCATGAATGGTTATAGTCCATATTCCCGATGTGGCGTCTACAATTTTAACTGCGGTCAGCTGTCCGCCAAGCCCCTCAATGGGGTAGAAATATGTTACTTTTAATGACGACCGCTCAAGAAGCAGCTGTGTTTCAGTGGTAACCCCCGACCGGGGCGGAATCCGGGGCACAAGCTCCCCAGTTGGGGACCGGATAGACACAGAAACTCTGTCCGAAACCCCCGTCCATATTGAAACAAGAATATCTCCCGCATTCTCCCCGGCTTTTATGTCAATATCATAGGTTTCCGCTTGCGCAGAAACCTGCCCCATGGTGTGGTGTCTTGCCTGGCTTTCGTTTCCAGCAGCAATGCAAAGACACACCCCAGCAAGGTTGGATATGTCTGTAAGATATTCTTCAAAAATAGAAAAGGAGGTGTGTGTGCCAAAATTGGAACCGAGGCCAATGCAGATAGCCACAGGCTTGCCTAAGGCAAACGCTCGGTTTAATATGTAATCGATTCCTAGGATTATGGCGTTTGATTCAAAGGCGTTTTCCTGTTCCGCGGGAACCGAAAACAGATCAAGGTAATATGGCCTTGCTTTACGGAGTTTTACCACAATCAACTCGGCATCGGGAGCGGCGCCCACAAAACCGTTATCTTCCCGTCCTGCGGCAATCGACGCAAGAAAGGTGCCATGCCCAGAAGGATCGGAAACCGGAACAATTTCCAAAGGATTATCGCTGGCGAGAGCTGCGTTTATCTGCTCGTTGGTGTATTCCACCCCCAAATAATAGCCGGGAGGTGGCTCGCCCTCCGCAGTTTGGTCATATATGCTAATAATTTTGCTGGTACCGTCTTCATAACGGAAAGTATCAAGGGTGTAGTCAATTCCCGTATCAACAATGCCCACGATAACTCCTTGCCCCCGCAGATCGAGAAAAGGCTGTCGGTGAACCTGAGTTATGCCTGAGGCTTCAAGGGCAGGACGGTCAAGTGGACCTAATACAATTGAAATGGAGGATGTGGCACCAGCCCCCAAAACTTTGGAAAAATCGTCAAAAACATCCGGTGTGGTATAGCAAATAAGATACCTTCCATCTACGACAATTGCTACGGCAATTTCATAAGTTTGTATCAGATTTTCGGTAAAGGCATTCCTCCGCACAATAAAATCAAGCGCAGCGGGATCGTTTATAAGCCGTTTTAACAGTGCCTGATTCTCCTCGGAGTTTATAAATTCTTGAATATCCATCAAAACACCTCTATTAAGTTTGTATTAGTTCCCGTAAATCGTTCATTGTCGCTATAAGATTAAGCACCCCGTAACCCCAGGCTTCGTTGGGAAAGCTAACAGGGAAATTTCTTGATGCATTTCTGCAAAGAAAGGCTTTTACTCTTTGTCCGAAAAGAAATGGGTCATTGCGTTTAACATGCCCCCATTCCATCATCAAAGCCGCTGCGCCCGTAACAAAGGGGGCGGCAAGACTTGTTCCGGTAAAGGAATCGTAACCTCCGCCGGGCGCAGTAGTAATTATATCTACGGCGGGAGCAACAATATCCGGTTTTTGCCCGTAGGTCATATATGTAAACCCGAGGCCGGAAAAAAAGGCAACGGAATTCTGTATAGCATCATATCCTCCCACACATATGACAGAATATGCCGTTGAGGGGATTGTTACGGTGGTTAGGGGACTCGGTTCAAGAAAAGAAGTCCGTTCGGTTACCATATCCGTCATGGGAAGCCAGATGTCGAATCTGCCGTCAACAACTTGTGTGCCCCTTAAAATCAGTTTCCATATGTCCGAACGGATTGCACCGGTAATGGCTTCAAGACCTATATATATTTCTTGATTTATGTTGTAATGGTTGGGCTGTCCGTAAAGCATTGTTACCCGGACACCGTCAAGCACAACACGAGTTATCCGGTTTAGTGGGGAAACAATTCCTGAGGAGTTGCCGGAAGGGGAAATAAGCTCTACTTGGAAGGTGTCGGCAAAATTCTTCCAGCAGGAAAGGAAGATGTTTCTTATGTT
>JAAYLD010000067.1 GCA_012522015.1 Clostridiales bacterium | reverse complement strand
GAGAATCCGTTTCAAACAGAACCCAAAACAAATTGGGAAGCAGCCATCAAAGCCTTGGACGAAAAACTATCCAATATACCAAAAAGCAAATTATCAGATATACGCAGGGAAATATCAGACGCATGTTTTTCTGCTTCATCATTACCGGGGCGCATATTTAGGCTTACAGTCCCTACAGGCGGAGGTAAAACATTTTCAAGCTTGCGTTTTGCACTCAATTATGCAAAGATGCATCAATTAGAGAGTATATTTTATATCATTCCTTATAATACGATACTAGACCAAAATGCGGCTGATATGCGCGATGCTCTTGGCAATACAGTGAGGATTCTTGAGCATCATTCCAATGTCGTTTTTGAAGAAGATAGAAGCAAAGGTGAAATTGAAAATTACCGTATTCTGACAGAGCGGTGGTTTGGCTGCGATATTATTCTGACCTCAATGGTGCAATTTTTAAACAGCATTTATACTAACAAAAACACCGATGCCCGACGTATGTGCCGCCTGTCGAATTCCGTAATAATTTTCGATGAAATACAAGCCCTGCCAAAAAAATGTATAGCTCTCTTTGAAAGTGTAATTAATTTCTTGACTATAGTCTGCGGTTGTACAGTTGTATTGTGTACGGCAACGCAGCCGAAGCTGCTGTTTAAATTTGAGCCTAAAGAAATAATGCCGAACCCGGCACGCTTATTTAGTACGCTACGGAGAACGCAGCTGATAAACGAATCACAAGTTGCAATATCAACCGAAGCTGCGATTATAAAAAGCAAAGACTTGCTTGACAGACATGGCTCAGTGCTGTTTGTTGTCAATACCAAAAAGATGGCTAAAGCAATATATGACGGTATTAAAAATACCGATGTGAAGGCGTGTTATCTGAGTACCGATATGTGTCCGGCGCATAGGCTTGAGGTTCTTAATGAAATAAAGAATTATAAAGGGGACAAGCCGCTTTTTTGCGTATCAACGGCACTCATTGAAGCGGGTATCAACATTAGCTTCCCATGTGTAATACGCAGCCTTGCAGGTCTGAGCAGCATAATTCAAGCTGCCGGCAGATGTAACCGAAATGCTGAGTTACCTGACGGGCAATATGGGCAGGTTTATATATGGAAGCTTGCAGATGAAAGTCTTAAGAAATTAAAAGAGATTGAAACAGCACAGGGAATATCACACGGGATTTTAGCAAAATACGCTTGCAATGCTGATTCAATGGAAGCAATCAGCGACTATTTTGAAAATGAAAAGGTAAAGTTCAATAGCATTTTAAAATATCCGGTAAAAGATATTAAGAGCACAACAATTGTAGATCTTTTAGGGAGAAATAAAGACTCAGACAATGATAACGCAAGGCAAAAGTTCGTTTTAACCGGCGCTTATCGTACAGCCGGCGAGCACTTCAAGGTTATAGATGAAGATACAATCAGCGTCTTAACATGCTTTGGGGAAGGTGAAAATATTTATCTGCAGCTTTGCAAAGAGATGAACATAAGCGAAAAAACAAAACTTTTGCGTAGAGCGGCGTATTATAGTGTCTCGATTTACAGAAATGTATTTAATGAGCTATGTGACCGTGGAGCGATTGTAACTCTTGATGACGCGGGGGTTTATGTACTGAGAAAAGAATTTTACAGCACAGAAACTGGTGTTTCGGAAGAACCGGTTGGACATTCATTCGATATTTACTAAAAAATATACCTTAAATGCTTCAGTGAAAGACATTTAAGGTATATTCCCGATTCTTATTCGGATATTCATGCTTACATTTCAATCCACAGACATTAAGTCTGACTTATATAGTATATCATATAAAAAAAATAATTCAAATATATTTTTGTGGAAGGTATTGACAAAATTAAGTAAGTGAGGTATAATACTCGTAAGAATGAAT
>JAAYLD010000066.1 GCA_012522015.1 Clostridiales bacterium | reverse complement strand
TTTACACGCGCCTTCGCCGCGCGATGAGCGCCCCCATCGCGGCCGGGCTGTGTGCCGCTATCTTTGCGCTTGCACACGGTCATATCATTGCCACAATGTACGCTTTCATCATTGGCCTAATTCTATGCTTCTTGATGGAGCGCTTCCGCTCACTTTGGGCGCCAATTCTATTGCACATAGGCTTCAATACTGCAAATTATCTGCCTTTTCTACGTGAGGATTCGTCCACCGTCGAGATAATGATTACCGTTGCCATAAGCTTTGTCATATTCGCTGCGAGCGCTTTTTTCATACTTCGCTCAAGGAATAGTGAAAACAAAGTAAAAAATAGTATAAACGGCGGCGACGGCTCAGATAACACAACAATCTGACCTCCGGCACACAAAACTGAAAGCTGTAAGTAGAAATAAATAGCCTTAAGTAAAAAGCACAAAGCAATACAAGGAGAGCAAAAAATATATGCTTTATCTATATAACTCCCTCACTCGGAAAAAGGAGCCGTTTACTCCCGCAAACGGTAATCATGTCGGCATGTACACATGCGGGCCCACTGTCTATCATTACGCTCACATAGGAAACCTGCGCTCATACATCATGGAGGATGTGCTTGATCGCTATCTCCGTTACCTCGGTTATGATGTGAAGCGCGTGATGAATATAACGGACGTCGGCCATCTCTCAAGCGACGCCGATACAGGCGAAGACAAGATGGTCAGCGGGGCGCGCCGCGAACGTAAAACAGTGCTTGAAATAGCTGATTTTTACACAAAGGCTTTTCGTGCCGACTGCGACGCTCTCAATATACGCTGGCCCGATGTTGTAGAGCCGGCAACAGCATGTATTGACGATTGCATTAAGATTATATCGCGCCTAATTGAAACAGGTTATGCATATGAAGCTGGCGGCAACATATACTTTGACACATCTAAGCTTAGTGAATACTATGTTTTCAGCCGTCACAACGCCGAAGACCTTGATGTCGGCGTCCGTGAGGGCGTTGGCGAAGATAAAAACAAACGCAATAAAACCGACTTTGTGCTTTGGTTTACTAAAAGCAAATTTGAAGATCAGGAATTAAAGTGGCCAAGCCCTTGGGGGATGGGTTATCCTGGTTGGCACATAGAGTGCTCCACAATATGTATGAAGCATCTCGGTGAAACAGTCGACATACACTGCGGCGGGATTGACAACGCTTTCCCCCATCACACAAATGAAATCGCGCAGAGCGAAGCTTATCTTGGCCACCCGTGGTGCCGTCACTGGTTCCATATAATGCACTTAAATACACCGGGCGGTAAAATGAGCAAATCAACGGGCGAGTTTCTTACGCTTTCGCTTCTCAAAGAAAAAGGATACAGCCCGCTTGCATATAGATTCTTCTGCCTGCAGTCTCACTACAGGAAATCACTCGCCTTCTCGTGGGAAACGCTTAACAATGCGGCATCCGCATATGAAAAGCTCATCGCGCGTATATCACAGCTAAAACCTGTTGGCAACCCCGACCCCGATGCGCTTGATGCGCACAAAGCCTCTTTCCGTGAGGCGCTTGACAACGACCTAAATACATCACTTGCCATAACAGTCCTTTATGACACTTTAAAATCCGATTCTTCTGACGCGACAAAACTTGCGGCGATTGCTGATTTTGACAGTGTACTTGCTCTTGACTTAATTGAAGCTGCTAAAAAGTATGCCGAACGCGCAACTGAAAATACAACTGAAGGCGATCCTGAGATTATGGCAGCTATTGCCGCCCGTGCTGAGGCAAAAAAAGCAAAAAATTATGCCGAGGCTGACAGAATAAGAGCAGAGCTTGCCGCGCGCGGCATAATACTCATTGATATCCCCGAGGGAACAATTTATAGAATTGAAAAATAAAAGCGGACACCGTACACAACCGCTGCTAACAGTGCGTGAAGCGTAAAAGGCTGATACCGCATAAAGAAAGGACACAAAACTTTTATGGAAACAATGTATCCCAGGGGAACGAATTTGAAACATAATTACCCGCTTTACGAAGTAAAGCCTTTTTCCTCAATACGCGAAATGCTCGACCTTGCCGCAGAAGAAGCACCGGACACCGTGGCTTATAAATTCAAAGGCGAAGAAGGCACTGTTACTGAGGTCACATATTCACGCTTCCGCGACGCTGTTGACGCGCTTGGAACAGGAATGGCGCTTCTTGGCCTTAGGAATATACACATCATATGATAGGTGAAAACTGCTACGGCTGGATCTTGCATATCTGACGACACTGTGCAGCGATAACGTTTTTGTCCCGATCGACCGTGAGCTTCCTGTTCGCGAAATAATAAACATTGTTCATCACAGTGACTGTGAAGCGCTGTTTTTAACAAAGAATTTTGCGGGCAAGCTTCTCCCGTATGCCGATGAAATACCCGCTATACGTAAGTTTATCGTATTCGGGCTTCCCGAAAATGAACATAGAAATCTGCAAAACGACAAAGCCGTCCGGGCAGAGGATCTTATCCGTTATGGCGGCTCGGCGCTGACTGTTGCGACCGCTCATATCTTGACGCCCGCCGCGGTGAATACGAGCTTAAAATGCTCGTATATACATCCGGCACAACGGGCGTTGCAAAGGGCGTAATGTTATCGGAGCACAACCTTGTATCCTCCGTTTATTATGGAATGCAGATTTCTACAGTCTACACAACCGGGCTTTCTGTTTTACCCTATAACCACACATACGAAGCCGTATGCGACATTCTTGTGTCGATTCAAAAGCACGCAACACTCTGTATTAACGAAAATCTTCGCTCCATTGCCGAAAATTTAAAACTTTATAAGCCTGACTATATAATGCTCGTTCCGGCATACGTCGATAACTTTTATAAAAAGATTTGGAGCAGCGCAGAGGCCGCCGGTAAGGCTGACGGCCTGCGTAAACTCATAAAGATAAGCGCAAGGTTAAGAAAAATAGGCATTGACCGCCGGCGCGAACTTTTCGAGAGTGTCCACAAGGTCTTCGGCGGCAGGCTTATTAAAATCGTTTGCGGCGGCGCGCCGATTCGTCCGGAGCTTGCGGAATTTTCGATGCAATCGGCATAACGCTCATCAACGGCTATGGTATAACGAATGCTCGCCGCTTGTCTCTGCAAACCGCGACTTTTGTAATGACTACCATACAGTCGGCGTTCCACTTCCGTGCGTTAAAATCGGAATTGATAACCCGAACGAAAACGGCGAGGGCGAGATAACGGTTTCGGGCGATGTCGTTATGATGGGATATTATAAAAATCCCGAAGCAACGGCAGAAGTTCTCCGCGACGGCGCTTTTTACACCGGTGACTATGGCCGTATTGGTGAAGACGGCCGCCTTACTATAACCGGACGCAAGAAAAACCTCATCGTCCTCAAAAACGGTAAAAATGTTTATCCCGAAGAAATCGAAGGTTACCTTAATTCATACCATATATTCGCGAAGTTGTCGTTTACGCGCTTAAAAACGAGGATGGTGACGAAACGGGTCTTTACGCCGAAATGTTCCTTGATGAGCAATTAACAAAAGGTATGAGCGCAAGGGAACGCCTTGAGTTAATGATCAAGGAAGTTGCAAAAATCAACCGCGAGCTGCCCTCCTACAAACGTATAGCAAAAATCAAACTGCGTAAGACTGAGTTTGAAAAGACAACATCCCGCAAAATAAGCCGTGTAGGATTAGGAAGCGACGATACTGACGACGCAAACATATAATTCTGGTGCTTTAAAAGTAAGTAATAAATATTAGTTGAGATAGACAGAATATGCGGTGCCTTTTGGGGCGCCGCTATGACTATAGCGGGGGAGTTGTGCGCAACATGAAAGATAACAGCAAAAAATCTGATGTTTCCTCCACTCAAATTGCCCGAAAAAGCGATAAAAAAGCAAAATCTAAGGGAAAAAACAAAGCTAAAAATCAAATAAAACCGCCGTCGCTGTTTTTATACATCATCGCGGCTGTATTTGTAGTGCCATACCTTCGGCTGAAATACAGAATTACTATTGATAAACGTGCAATTCGCGGTATGCGCAGCCCTGCCCTCGTTTTAGCGCCGCACGTAAGCAATTATGACCCTCTCTTAACCGGTATGGCTCTTTTACCTCATCGCGTCACATATGTTATCAGTGAGCATTTTTTCACATCACCGAAGCTCCGTCCGGTTCTTCGCAAACTGAACGTAATAACGAAAAAAATGTTTTACCCTGACGCGCAGACAGTCATTAATATAATACGTGCAGCAAGATCGGGGCGAATAATCGTGCTCTTTCCAGAGGGGCGGCTTACGTGGTACGCACGTTCTCTGCGAATCACCAACGGCACCGCCGAGCTTGCGCGGAGGCTTGGGCTTGATATTTACATCGTCACAAGCAATGGCGCCGGGCTGACATTCCCGAAGTGGGCGAAATCAAAGCGCCGCGGAAGAATTCACATCCGCACAGAAAAGCTAATGACAGGTGAGGAAGTCCGCTCGATGACAGCGGATGAGCTTCACAAGAAAATAGCGGACGCTATCCGTCACGACGATGAGGTAGCAATGGCTGGTGTCCGCTATCGATGCCGCGACACAACGCTTGGACTCGACAGAATCCTTTATAAATGTCCTTTGTGTGAGAGTGAATTTACGCTTGACACATCGGAGGGTCACATACGCTGCCCCTGCGGGCTTGATGCAACGCTTGACGAGTACTACCGCTTATCCGGCGCCCCGTTTGATACAATATCAGACTGGTACGAGTGGCAGTGCGATAAAATTAATCTTAACTCTCCGCTTGAGTGCCATGCTCGCGTTGGCTGCGTTAACAGTGAGGGCAATATGGACAAAAACGCAGGTGTTGCAGAAGTGAAGCTTGACAGACATGCTCTTTATTTTGACGGCTGTGTCTTCGGGGAGAATATTACGCTATCCATACCGACAGAAAAAATAATAGCATTTCCGATAACGCTCGGTGAGGAATTTGATTTTTACTATAATGGCAGGCTTTATTATATTTATCCCATCCCCGACGGCCGCGCGGCAATAAAATGGGTCGCCTTCCTTGACCGCGTGACAGATGAAAGCAAAGAAAAGCTCTGACGCGTACGCGTCAGAGCTTTTCCTTTACACATATCAGTTGAAAAGACGGCGTTAATATGATATTATGTTGTATTATATTGTTATGGATATTATGTTAAAGGGAGGTGTGGTTTTTTCAATGCTTGACGTAACTCTCGTCGGATGCGGCGGCACAATCCCGCTAAAAAAAAGGTGGCTTACAGCCTGCATGATGCGTTATAACGGGAAGTGCCTGCTCATTGACTGCGGCGAGGGCACACAAATTGCCATGAAGGAAGCCTCCCTTCCATTTAAGCCGCTCAGCGTTATTTGCTTAACACATTTTCATGCCGACCACATAAGCGGACTACCGGGGCTTCTTCTATCAATGGGTGGTGAGGGGAGAACTGACCCCGTCGTTATAATCGGCCCTGGAAATGTGCAAAAGTATATTTCGTCGCTTCTTATCATAGCGCCTGAGCTGCCATTTGAGGTCATTTGCGTTCCGATAAACGAAAAAGTTGAAACGTTTGTTTTTGACGGATTTTATATTACCGCTTTCCACGTCAACCATACAATAACTTGTTACGGATATACAATCGAAATCCCTCGAGCCGGGAAATTCGACCCCGAGCGCGCCCGTCGAAACAGCGTGCCGCTGCGCGTATGGAACAAGCTGCAGAAGAATCTAACGGCGGAGTATGAAGGCGTCATCTACACTCAAGATATGGTTATGGGCCCGCCACGCCGCGGAATCAAAGTTACGTACTGCACCGACACCCGACCTATGCCTATCATAACTGATCAAGCATCTGGCTCCGACCTTTTCATCTGCGAGGGGATGTACGGTGATGAGGACAAAGCGGGACGTGCCCGCGAATCACGGCACATGACGTTTTCGGAAGCAGCAAACCTTGCCGCCGCAGCGCCCATAAAACCACGGCGTATGTGGCTGACGCACTACAGCCCATCAATGCCCGATCCCGAGGCGTATATCGGTGAAGCAAAAGCTATATTCCCGGACGCTATATGTGGCCGTGACGGTATGAGCGTAACGATACGATTTGACAATGAGTGAGCGCTGTAATTTATCAAAATATAAAAAAGCGCGTCAGGCGCTGATTTTATACGCGCCTGCGTGCTTCTTTTTATCTATACAGTCTTTATTATTACTTCTTCAACAAAAATGCTTTGCCTCTAAAATCTCCATCAAGGTCGTTGCCGAAAGTCTTAACAATCTGTCGATTACTTAAAAATTTTTCAATCGGCGGATTTGCACCGTCTTTGAACGTATGAACAATAAGAAGCTCCATGTTGCCAAGCTCACGAAGTACAGCCTGATAACCAACAGGATTATTATAATCCTCGGCCGTACATTCAATGACGCTTGTATAACCGTCTTTGATTATATCTTTTATTTCACCGTAGAATGCTATCCCAGCTAAAACAGCTTCCCAGTTTTCATCGGGTATATCGAAAATTGATCCGCTCAGACAAAGCCTGCCTAAAAATCCGGCTGTGAGGCTGTAATTCACTCGGTGAATGTCGTCGCGGCTGCGCAAAACAGCCCAAATCTGACTTTGACGCGGCTGTATGAAGCGCTGGACGTTTGCCGCAATAATCGGTATGCTGACGCACTCGTGTGCATCGGAAAAGCTCGCCTGTGAAACAAGCTCCATCATTGACGGCTCAAGCCTGTGACCGCCGCTTGAGCAATTTTCAATAACAAGGTCGGGTAATTTTTCTGAAATCCGCCTGATGTATTTCTGGCTTGCAAGTACCGCCTGACGAAGACCTTCTCCTAAGCTTTCGGCACCGTCACATCCGACACCGATAGTTTCATTATAATCAATTTTCAAGTACCCGAAGCCGCACTCGGACAATAGATTTATAACCTTTTCATCAAGATATTTAACGCACCACTCGTCACGCATATCAAGGAACCGGCGTCCCCCGACAGTTAATGGATATCCGTGACGAGAAAGCAGGTGCTCCGTTTTTATATATATTTCTGCTCCGGGAGCTGCATTTTCAAACTCAAACCATATCCCCGGTATAAGCCCGTATGATTTGATCATGTCACAGACTTCTTTCAGTCCGTTTGGGAAAAGAACCTTGCTGACATTCCAGTCACCGATGGAATCCCACCAGTTCTTCCCTTCTTCCTTATACCATCCGCAGTCAATAACAAGATATTTTACGCCACTCTCCTGAAGTTTTTTCGCAATTCTTTCAAGGTTTTTAATTGTCGGATTTCCCCATGTGGTGCAGTATTCATTGAAAATCACAGGCAAGTCGGCGTCATTTGGTGCTATTCTTGGCTTTTGTGCCTTTACAAGTGAATCACATACTTCAAGCAGAGTTTTTCCCGTAGCCACGACAGCTTTTGGTGTTGTAAATTTCTCGCCCGGCGCTATATCCTTACACCAGTGTCCGTAATCAAAGTCCGCAAGCCCGCCGGTAAGTGTAAGCGGCTCACGCAGTCTGAACAGCTCAATTTGCCAGCTTGAGGGGCAATAAAGCTGAACACCTATAAAACTGCCAGTTTTGCTGTCCTCAAGCGCGGCAAATGAAAACCATTTTCTAACGGGCATCGAGCCTAACTGGCCGAATTTTTCAATTCTCATGCCATTGCCGCTCCACGACCGCTCCATATTAAGGCTTGTAAGCTTTTGTGAAAGAATTTTTCCCTCTGCGCTCCAGAATGATGTTGCTCTATGCAAAATATCAGCAAAAATTCCGGTAAGTGCAAAAGAAGATATCATATCAAGAGTTACAGTTGATCCCGAGCAGTTTTCAAAAACAGTATAACATTCATATACATTTTCTTTTTTTATATGAAGACAGGTGATTTTATAGCCGTCACTTGACTCATATACGCTCTTATTCTCGTCGGAATGAATAAGCTTGCATTTTTCAACACTTTCACTGCACGCCATTGTCATCCCGTTCGCATAATGCCCAGTATATCTGTCGCCTCTGACTTTAAACTGGACTGTAAACTCCATAATAACTCCTCAGATTTTACTAATATTATAACATGATAAGATGATATCACCAGAAAAAAGAAAAGGCAATAAGCCTTATCCCGTCAAAATAAAGAGCACGCCAGACGCAGATAAAACCTGCATCCGCCGTGCCCTTTATATATGCAATAATTACTCTTTTGAATGAGCCGATTAAGTATCAGCCATCAATCATCCATTATCCTGTTTGCCAAGGTCGATGTATTCTCTTACCTTACTCCTTTTACCCTTACGGCCACGCAGATAGTAAAGCTTCGCGCGGCGAACCTTACCTTGACGGACAACTTCTACTTTTTCGACAGCAGGAGAATGGAGCGGGAATGTCTTCTCAACTCCGCAGCCATATGCAATACGGCGAACCTTAAAGGTTTCGGATATTCCACCGCCGTGACGGGCTATTACTGTTCCCTCAAATATCTGGATACGTTCCTTCGCACCCTCTTTAATCCTATTATAGACTCTAACCGTGTCGCCAATCTTAAACTGCGGCACGACGGTCTTAAGCTGCTCATTCACAAGTGCGTCGATCTTTTTATTCATGACCAACCAACATCCTTCCCTTTAAATATCGAAGCATTCATACAGAGCGGCAGAGGACTGCTTCGCCGGCGGTACACCGGACCACACGTAAAAGAGATTATATCACAATTAATTCGTTCGTGCAATAAAGTGAAGATTGTTTTTGTTAATATTTTGTGAACTTTTTCGATTGTTCTAATAGCACCGCCATCTCCGAACAGGCGTATTTTTTACATTATATTATTGTAACATAGATATTGTCATGTTATAATAATACGAAAAAATGTATAATCCTTTTAAATACGGAGCAGCATTTGTCTTGATTTATTTTGTTCTTGTACCGGATGGTATGGCTGACACCCCATTGTCATCACTTGGTGGCAAAACTCCTATGGGCGCCGCTGTGAAGCCTAATATGGACAAGCTTGCCGCCCGCGCGATTTGTGGCACCGTATCAAATGTACCGGAGGGAATGGTGCCTGAAAGCGATACAGCAAATCTTTCAGTTTTATCCTATGATCCGAGAGTATATTCAAAAGGGCGCTCGCCGCTTGAAGCCGTCAGCATGGGTATAAATTTGCGCCCCGACGAAGTTGCAATACGCTGCAATCTTGTAACCCTCTCAGAGGAAGATGATTACACAGAGCGGACTATGATTGATCACAGCGCGGATGAAATCACAACTGATGAGGCTCGTGAGCTTATCTCCGCGCTGAACGAAGCGCTTGCAAATGATGTCCGCCGTTTATATCCCGGTATCAGTTATCGCCATTGTCTTGTCCTGCGCGATGACGACGACTCATACCCTTTTATGCGGCCGCACGACATTTTAGGGCAAAAGATAAAGGGTTTTCTGCCCTGTGGCGAACGTGGTCAAAAATATCTTAATTTTATGATAGAAAGCGCTCGTTTTCTCAAACATCACCCCGTAAATGAAGCAAGACGCCGCCGAGGGCTTCTCCCGGCAAACTCCACGTGGCTCTGGAGCCCCGGAAAAAAGCCTTCGCTGCCGTCATTTTATGAAAAATGGGGGCTTCGCGGATGTGCCGTTAGCGCTGTCGACCTCATTCGCGGTATCAGCATATGCGCTGGGATGGAAACGCCTACAGTTGAAGGCGCTACCGGCAACATAAAAACTAATTATAAAGGCAAAGCTCAAGCCGCTATCGATGCTTTTGAGAGAGACTGCGATTTCGTTTACGTTCACGTCGAGGCGCCAGATGAATGCGGTCACCATGGTGATACGGAAGGCAAGATAAAAGCCATCGAATATATTGATAAAGACATTCTTGGCCCTGTGTACGATTATCTCTCGCGTCGTGGTGAGCATTTCCGTATAATGGTTCTTCCGGATCATCCGACGCCAATCGCTGCCCGCACACATACAATTGATCCTGTGCCATTTTTCATTTACGACAGCAAAGTTGAGCACGAAGGTGTCACATCATTCACCGAGGCCTTTTGCGCGAGCCAGCCGCTTTACATACCGGACGGCTACCGCTTGATGGAGTATCTCTTGCAGGCTGGATGTCCTCATAACGTCCGGCAGCACCATCATGTGCACTGATGAGCTTATCAAATGCGTTTTTGCTAATTATAATCTAAAAGGACGGATTTATACACAAGTATGGATGAAAACAGTGTTGGCGTTAATAACAATAAGCCTGATTTAAACGAAATATTTATAACGCCAGACGATGATGGCCCAAACGATAAGAAAATAAATATAGATGAGAGTAAAGATAATTCTTCCGAAAACGCGACGACAAGCGGTACGGAAGAAACCTCTTATGAAGAGAAGCCGCAAGATTTACCGTCCGATGGCAGCACAGACAGCTCTGATGACAACGGTGAAGAAAAAGTCAGCCTGATAAAATTTCTTTTCGATATTGTCGAGACGCTTGCCATATCAACATGCGCTGTCGTGCTTGTTTTTACCATAATTGTCCGCCTTGCTATCGTAGACGGGCCATCGATGCGGCACACACTTGAAAATAGTGATGCTTTACTCGTTTCTAATTTATTTTTCGAGCCGAAATATGGCGATATAGTCGTATTTACAAGTGACAATTTTGATAAGCCTCTTGTCAAACGCGTCATCGCAACAGAAGGGCAAGTTGTCGATATTGATTTTGAGACATGGGCCGTCACCGTCGACGGTGTTCTCATTGATGAGAGTGATTATATCTATATTGATCCAAACTCGCGTGCATTTTCAGATGTCGAGTACCCCTTTACTGTTCCGGCTGGTTATGTCTTTGTTATGGGAGACAATCGCAACCATTCGACTGACAGCCGAGACACGCGCGTAGGTCCTGTTGACACTCGCCGTATTATCGGCCGCGTTATATGCCGTATAGCTCCAATATCTAAAATCAAGGTTTTTGAAAGGTTTTCATGAAATAATGGAAGGCAGTCTTATACAATGGTTCCCAGGTCATATGGCCAAAACACGACGGCGTATACGCGAAGATTTAAAGCTCGTCGACGCCGTCGTTGAGCTTTTAGACGCCCGCATTCCGCTATCTTCAAGAAACCCTGATATTAAATCAATACTTGGCACAAAACCAACATTAACGCTGCTCAATAAAGCGTCACTTGCAGATCCTGTTGTCACTGAGATGTGGATAGCTGCCATTCGCCAAGAAAGCGGCTGGGCGGCAGCAGTTGACTCCATAACAGGTGAAAGTTTTAGTAAGATAGTTCCTACTCTCACTTCTATGCTCAGCGATAAATTATCGCGCTGGCGTGAGCGCGGCATGATCGGGCGCAAAATAAAGGTGATGGTGGTCGGAATACCGAATGTGGGAAAATCGACATTTATAAATAAACTTGCCGGTGCCCGCAAAGCAAAGACTGAAGACCGCCCCGGCGTCACACGCGACATCCAGTGGGTTGAGGTTGAAAAGAAGGGGACGGGGCTTTTACTCCTTGATACCCCCGGCGTTCTCTGGCCAAAGTTTGAAGATAGAACCACAGGCGAAAACCTTGCCATTACGGGCGCTATACGCGACAGCGTTTTAGACTTAGAATCAATAGCTACTGTACTATGCGGACGGCTGCGCGCCATGTACCCCGATGCTCTGTGCGCAAGATACGGGCTCCGAGAAATATCCACCTTTGCTGACCTAACCGACTATGAGCTTTTGCTTGAGATAGGACGCAGACGCGGCTTCCTTCTTCGCGGGGGCGAAATTGATTCTGAGCGGACAGCAAGCGTATTCCTTGACGAATTCCGCGCAGCTAAAATTGGCAGGATAACGCTTGAGGTTCCATGCGACGTGCCCCTGTACCAATGAAAGCAGCGTCATTAAGAGCGAGAGCAGCGGCACAACAAGCACGGCAGATAATACAGGCACAGCTGACACAATCGACACATAAGCGAAAGACAATATACAAATGCTTCAATACACACTTGAGTATGAATACGAAAAGCGCGGATACGCTATAATTGCTGGAACAGATGAAGCAGGGCGAGGATGTCTTGCGGGCCCTGTCGTCGCGGCGGCATGTATATTGCCCCGTGGGCTTATAATCGATGGTCTCAACGACTCGAAAAAGCTCTCCCCCGCCCGGCGCCAAGCATTTTCCGATATAATAAAAAAGCAAGCTATATCATATGCTATTTCATTTGCAACTGTCGATGAAATAGACGAAATGAACATTCTAAACGCTGCCCAGCTTGCCATGAGGCGAGCCGTCGCTGGTCTTAACCCACAACCTAATTTAATACTTGTCGACGGAAACATCGCTCGGGATTTCCCCATACATGCAGTACCCGTTATCAAAGGAGACTTGATTTCGCCGTCGATAGCGGCAGCATCAATTTTAGCTAAGGTATACCGTGATGATCTGCTTGTTGCTCTTGACAAAGAATACCCGGGGTACGGCTTTGCGAAAAATAAATCCTACTGCACAAAAGAGCACGTAGAAGCGCTGCGCCGCCTTGGCCCCTCTCCGTGCCACAGAAAAACATTTCTTTCGTTTTTATATCGCGAACAGCAGTAAAAAGCAAATCAACAAATAATAACTCAATAAATACGAGGGAGACCGCTTTATGAGAAAAGACAGGGGCGGCACGCGTGCGGCAGGCAAAACCGGCGAGGATATCGCCTCTAATTTTTTGAAGTCACATGGTTATGAAATAATCGAACGCAACTATTATGCCGGTCACTGTGAGCTTGATATTGTGGCACAAGAACAAGACGGCGCTGTTGTCTTCGTTGAAGTTAAGATGCGCTCGAATTTTTCAGCTTTTTCTCGTTTCGGGCGGCCGGCTGCCGCCGTCGGACGCGAAAAACAGCGTCACCTTATTGCCGCGGCGGAACAGTACATACGCACGCACCCGGATATATGTGAAGGCAAGCCCGTCCGCATTGACATTATTGAAGTGTACGCGCCGGACGATTCTTCATCCCCGCGCATAACTCACCTTCGCAATGCCGTTATTGTCAAGCCGGGGTACAATAAATGATGGCACTTCAGCACAAAATAATCAAAGCAAGCGCCGATATAAAAACATCTAATAAATATTACAAATAGGATAAGCAACTACTATGCTTTATATAAGTACACGTGATATATCAGAAAAAAAAGAAAAGGTAACATCTGAAGTTGCTGTTTGCCGCGGCATCGCGCCGGACGGCGGGCTTTATGTGCCCGAATATATCCCCACCCTGTCAGCTGATACGCTGCGTTCTTTGTTAAATGATGACTACCCCTCCCGCGCCGCATATATTCTGTCGCTGTTTTTCGACGGGATGGCGTATGAGGAGCTTCTTTCAATGTGCCGGACGGCGTATTCAAACGACCGCTTCCCCGGTGGTGCTGCGCCGCTCGTTCATATAAACGGCCCCATGTACTCGCTTGAGCTTTGGCATGGGCCTACATGCGCCTTCAAGGACATGGCGCTGCAGATAATGCCGCATCTTTTCACCGCTTCCCTTCGCGAAACTGGTGAGAAACGCACTGCTTACATCCTCGTTGCAACATCCGGCGACACCGGCAAGGCTGCGCTTGAAGGTTATCGCGATGTGCCGGGCGTCCGTATCAAGGTTTTTTACCCGACAAACGGCGTGAGCCGCGTCCAGAAGCTTCAAATGATGACGCAGGAGGGTGATAATGTCTCCGTTTGCGCTATCGACGGTAACTTTGACGACGCGCAAAGCGGCGTCAAGCGTATTTTCGCCGACGCTGACATCAAATGCCGCCTAAATGATAAAGGTTACTTCCTCTCAAGCGCAAACTCCATAAACTGGGGGCGTCTTGCGCCGCAGATCGCTTATTACGTATCTGCATACTGTGATCTTGTGTCGGGCGGCGTCATCAGCATGGGCGATGTTGCCGACATATGCGTCCCTACTGGAAACTTCGGCAATATCCTTGCCGCTTATATAGCAAAGAGGATGGGGGTACCGATCAGGCGTCTTATCTGCGCATCAAACGCAAACAACGTCCTGACTGATTTCATCGCAACCGGCACTTATGACCGGAACCGCACCTTTTATACAACAATGTCACCTTCAATGGACATACTGATATCAAGCAACCTTGAGCGCCTTTTGTATTTCGCAGCAGGGCCCACCGAAACTGCTGCTTACATGAAATCGCTTGCCAACACGGGTCGATACACAGTTATCCCCGAAACACATGCCAAAATAAAGAGCGATTTCTCCGGATTTTACGTCGATGAGCCGGGCACGGCAGCCACAATAAAACGTATATGTGAAACATCCGCCTACCTTGTCGACCCACATACAGCCGTCGGCATAGGCGGTGCCGAGAAACACCTACACGGTCAGACAAGCGATGAGTCTGCACCGATAATAATATGTAGTACAGCAAGCCCGTTCAAGTTTGCCGCCGACGTTTATCGTTCGCTCACCGGGCGTGACCCATCTGACGATGTATCGGCGCTGGGTGAGCTGTCTGAGCTAACAGGCAAACAAATTCCACAGCCCCTGTCACGCACTTTGACGCTTCCGCTTCGTCATACGCGTGTTGTGCCAACAAAAGATATGGCCGATGAAATTTTCGTAGGTTTATAATGCTTAAGGAAGCTTCGTTTTTTTAGTTGTGATAAGTTTGCCAAAGCCCTTTTTATCAACGAAAAAGGGCTTTGGAATTGATATAAGTTTTTGTTTTTAAGTTTTCAGGGGCAAAATAAGCTGTGTACTGAGTGCTTTGTGATGTGCGTGGCGGATTTGTGATGCAAGCATTATGTTATAAAAAAAGAGCGGCTCCGCCGCCCATTTTTCTTATGAAAGGCACTTTAGCTTTTGCTTATGTTTTCGCAAAAACCGTCGTAAAGATGCCTTTACAACGTCCGCTGACGGAACGTCGCGCATAATGTATCCCTGCTACTTGTCGCATAGCTTGGCCCTATTGATATTCTGTTTGCTGTACAGAAATTATCGCCATCGTGGTAAACGCAGTTTTTCACATCACAGACGATCCCGCGTATGTGCTTTGGCGGTTTGTCCTTAATATTCACGTTGAAGTATTCGGTTGGTTCAAAAAGAGCCATTTCTTCTGTCCCTCCATTTGCAAAGTAGTACTGTTTAGACTTATCTCTATATTCATTCGTACACATTTATTTTTGCCTTCGCTTAATAAGTTTATTCGTTTACAACCCTATATAAATGAAGTGTATATCGGAAAACATCATATGCTTGCCGCTTGTCTCTATAAAAATAAATCTAAAATTTGATTAAAACTGGAGTTAATAGTGTCAGTATTTGCAATATCTGATCTTCATTTGTCAGGCGGGAACACAATTAACAAATCAATGGACATATTCGGCTCACGATGGTGTGACCACACATCAAAAATCATAAAAACATGGCGCTCCGTTGTCACTGACTCCGACACCGTCGTAATTCCCGGTGATATTTCCTGGGCAATGACGCTCGATGATGCAATCGCAGACTTATCCATAATTGATTCTCTCCCCGGGTTAAAAATCATCGGCAAGGGCAATCATGACTTTTGGTGGACAACAATAACGAAAATGAATAAAGCACTTGAGTCGTCCGGTATAAAGACTATCCGCTTTTTGCATGGGAATGCTTTTGATGCAGGTGGTATTGTCATTTGCGGGGCCCGAGGATGGTTTTTTTCATCAAATGACCAGCCGGAGATATTTGATACCGACTGCGAAAAAATTGTCCTTCGTGAAGCATCCCGCTTAAGGTCGAGCATTGCATCCGGTCTTAGAATATCCGGCGGCGATCCGACTCCTCTCCGCGTTTTTCTGCATTTCCCCGCTGTGCTTTTTGGTGAAGTGTGTGAGCCGATACTTTCAGTGCTTAAGGAAACCGGCATTCGCCGTGTATATTACGGGCATATCCACGGCAACACAGCTATCCCGCGCTCATTTGAATTGCAGGGAATTACCTTTTCAATTATTTCCGCCGATTATTTAAATTTCACGCCCGTCATAGTCACCTAATGCCCACATACGAAAAATCATCCTATTAGACAATAATTAAGGTATATATTCACTAATGTTTATTATGCTTTTGTGTTGACAAGTATTTTTTTAAGTAATATAATATAGCGGATGTCGTAAAAATAGGATCATATTTGGAGGAATTGCCGCATAATGACGCTGACAAAATCAGAGAAAATCGAGGGCAGTAAATACGAGCTGCAGTTTAAAATTGAACCGGACGTTTTTGAAGCGGCCATAAACCGTTCTTATCGTAAAAATATCGGTAAAATAAACGTTCCCGGCTTCCGCCTTGGTAAGGCTCCACGTTCCATTGTCGAGAAGATGTATGGAAAGGGCTTCTTCTATGAAGATGCCATCAATGAGCTTTTGCCAGAAAATTACGAGGAAGCTGTTCGTACCGCTGGTATTGAGCCTGTCGGTCGCCCTGAATTTGACGTAGTATCAATCGATGAAAACGGGCTTGTACTCAAAGCCGTTGTATATGTTAAACCTGAAATCGAAATAGAAGGATATAAGGGTATCGAAGCAACTAAAGTTCCTGTCGTTGTAACCGACGACGAGGTTGATCACGAAATAGAACATGTCCGCGAGCGCAACGCCCGCGAAATCGATATAACTGACCGCCCCGCAGAAAATGGTGATATCGTCAACATTGACTACGAAGGTTTAATTGACGGTGTTCCTTTTGATGGCGGTGCTGATAAGAGTCATATTTTAAAACTTGGCTCGGGTTACTTCATCCCTGGTTTTGAGGATCAAATTGTCGGTCACTCCATATGCGATGAGTTTGATGTAAACGTCACGTTCCCCGAAAAATATCATGATAATAAGCTTGCTGGTAAATCAGCGGTATTTAAAGTTAAGCTTAACAGTATAAAACACGAGGAACTTCCCGCGCTTGACGACGAATTTGCAAAAGATGTTTCGGAATTTGATACTCTTGATGAATATCGTGCCGATATGAAGGCAAAAATCACAGAGCGGAAAGAAAAATCTGCCGACGCGGCTGTTGAAGCCCAACTGATTGACCGCCTTGTTGAAATAGTCAAGGGAGATATTCCGGAACCTTATTATGAAGCTGAAACGGAAAACATCCTGCGCGACTACGACTTGCGTATGCGAAGCCAGGGCCTTGATTTAAACACCTATCTCAAATATACCGGGCAGACGCTCGTCCAGCTTCGCGCACAGATGAGGCCAACGGCAATCCGTCAGGTCAAGACGCGCTTAGCTCTTGAGAAGATAGCCGAAATTGAGAATATCGAGGTATCAGACGAGGAAGTTGAAGCCGAGTTTTCACGTATGGCGTCGCTTTATTCGGTGGAGCTTGAAAAGGTCAAAGAAGCCCTTTCCGCAGAGGACATTAAAGCCGATCTCCGTTTAAAAAAGGCGATCGAGCTTGTCAAAGCGGCCGCTGTTGTGACCGAAAAGCAGCCTGAGGACAACAATGAAGCGTCCGGCGACGGCACTGATGCCGCAGAATAAAAGGGCGGCACCGGATAACAAAACAAATGCCGCCTTTCTTTACGGCGGCTTATTTTTCTTTTTGTGTGACAATGACATCGTCACCGAAGACTTTTTCTATGATATAATAATATAATAACAACGGGGCTTAAATAAAAAGAAAAATAATACTAACAGATGGAGGTATCAATATGCCACTGGTCCCAACAGTAATAGAGCAGACAAACCGAGGAGAACGCGCTTATGATATATATTCTCGTCTTTTAAATGAACGCATTATATTCCTCACCGATGAAATCAACGATGTAACATCATCACTTGTAATCGCACAGCTTCTTTTCCTTGAAGCCCAGGATCCGGACAAGGATATTTCGCTTTATATAAATTCACCCGGCGGTTCAGTATCAGCCGGCCTTGCGATTTATGACACAATGAACTTTATCAAGTGCGATGTTTCTACAATCTGTATGGGTATGGCTGCAAGCATGGGTGCTTTCCTGCTCTCTTCCGGTACAAAGGGAAAGCGCTTTGCACTTCCGAACAGTGAAATGCTCATCCATCAGCCGCTTGGCGGTATGCAGGGTCAGGCAACCGATATAAAAATACACGCCGATCACATTCTTAAGACACGCGCAAGACTTAACCGCATCCTTTCACAAAACACCGGTAAGCCGCTTAAAACTATCGAGCGCGACACCGACCGCGACAACTTCATGACCGCTGAAGAAGCTCTTGAATACGGCCTTATCGACAGGATTATAGTTTCTAAGTCCTTGATGTAAAACAAACAAAAAATAACGCAACAATTAATAAGCCGCCCGCGGCGGCACCGGAGGTATCTTTAATATGCCCGCTAACAACGGAATCACGACACGGCGTATTGAGCGAAAATGCTCATTCTGCGAACGCCCGGAAAGCCAGGTTCTTTTTCTAATACCATCGTCAACGGGACTTTATATATGCGACCGGTGCGTTGAACTCTGTAACGACATAATAGACAGCCAACTAAGGTACAATCCGTCAGTTGATGGGATAACCTATGAAACGCTGCCAAAACCGCACGAGATCAAGGCAACGCTTGACGAATATGTCATCGGTCAGGATGCTGCTAAACGTGCGCTGTCAGTCGCCGTTTACAATCACTATAAACGCATACTTAGCCATCGTCCACGAAGCAGGCGGGTTGAAGATGAGGACGATACTGTTGAAATTCAAAAAAGCAATGTTTTGCTCCTCGGCCCAACCGGTGTCGGCAAGACTTATCTTGCACAGACGCTCGCTAAAATACTTCAGGTTCCCTTTGCCATTGCCGATGCTACAACACTCACGGAGGCTGGTTATGTTGGTGAGGACGTTGAAAACATCCTCCTGCGCCTCATACAAGCTGCCGATTACGATATTGAAAAGGCTGAGCGCGGCATCATATATATTGATGAAATTGACAAGATTTCAAGGCGCAGCGAAAACCGCAGCATAACACGCGATGTATCGGGTGAGGGTGTACAGCAGGCGCTGCTAAAAATACTTGAGGGCACAATATCTAACGTTCCCCCTCAGGGCGGACGAAAACACCCGAATCAGGAATTCATACAAATAAACACAGAAAACATTCTGTTTATATGCGGAGGTGCTTTCGACGGACTTGCCGATGTTATTGGTAAGCGTCTCGGTAGCAATAGTATCGGATTCTGCAGCGATATAAAGAGCAAGAAAGGCAAGGGTACTTTTCATGACGTTATACCGCACGATCTTATTAAATACGGTTTGATACCTGAGCTTGTTGGACGCTTGCCGGTTATTGTTGCCCTTGACGATCTTGATGAGGAAGCTCTCATCCGCATTCTGTCGGAGCCGAAAAACAGCCTTGTAAAGCAGTACAAGAAGCTCTTTGAGATGGACGGAATTAAGCTTGAGTTTGAGAAATCGGCGCTTCGTACAGCAGCATCGCTTGCCATTGAACGAAACACCGGTGCCCGCGGTCTTCGCAACATTCTTGAGAAGGTGATGGAACCAGTTATGTTTGACGCGCCATCACTCACAGGCGTCGTCAGCGTTGTCATTACCGACGCCGCAATGCGTGGCATTGGAGAGCCGATATACAAGTATTCAGCATAATTTAACAACACAACTCAATATGTATTAAAATAAAAAACCGCTTTGGCAGCCGTGCCAAAGCGGTTTTTTCTTATGTTTAAATATTATTTGGTTTTGTGATTGATAAAATTCATCTTATGAGAGTTTTTTCAAACGTCGGTGTCTTCATTATATAATTAAGAATGTTTTTAGCGTTTCTCTCAAGCTCCCCGCGTGTAATAATCCCCGCCGAAAGGCACGACAGAATGTCGTCTCCATTTTCACTGTCATTTTCCGCTTCGGCGTTTGATACTACCATATAAACATCGTTTTGTGCCCGCACCATAGCGCCTCGCGCTTTTTGTGAGCCGACACAGCCGACATAATTAACCTTTGCCCACCAGTCTGTCATAACAAAACCGGTAAATCCCCATTCGCCACGCAGAATTGTCGTCAAAAGATCGTAGTTTCCGGCGCTGTATATGCCGTTTATGGGGTTATATGACGTCATTATGGCGCGGGCGTTACCTTCCCTTACTGCTATCTCAAAACCACGAAGGTATATCTCGCGTGCCGCACGCTCGCTCATAACAGAATCGCAGTCGTGGCGGCGTTTTTCCTGATTGTTGGCGGCAAAATGCTTCAGCGTTGTCGACACACCGCACCGTTCCGCGCCGCGCGTCTCCGCCGCAGCCATTTTCCCTGTCAGAAGCGGATCCTCCGAGAAATATTCAAAGTTGCGCCCGTTATACGGATGCCGGTGTATGTTCATTCCCGGCCCGAGCAGCGCATCAAGACCGCGCGCCCGAAGCTCAAGACCTTCATAGATGAACATTTCTTCGGCAAGAGCTGTGTCCCATGTGCAGCCGATAAGCGTGCCGCACGGCATGAGCGTCGCCTGCTCTCCCGAATCGCTGCGAATGCCCGACGGCCCATCTGTATTTGTTGATACAGGTATCCCTTTTTCGACAAGCGAATCGGTGACACCACCTATAACTGCTGTCGTCCATACATCGCTACGCCTTTTGCTGTTTATGCCCTCACCACGTGACAGCGCGGCAAGCTCTTCGTTCGTAAGCTGCGCAATAAACTCATCAATTGTACTGTTGCCTAAATATACGTCACGAAGTTTAATTCCCACGTCGCCCGTATATTTATGCTCCAGTATCGATTCCCGTGCCTTTTCAATGCGCGCACAAACATCATACGAGCGCATCGGCACACGTTCGCGTACAAGGCTATAACGTATGGGCTTATCTGTTCCCTCAGTAGTTATTTTTTCACCCGGCTTTATTCTATAAAACTCGCGCGACGGTGACATTGCTTCCGTCAGGCGCTGTGTGACAATAGTTTTCGGCACATTATATGTGAAAATACGCTCCGCCGAGCGGACATCGGCACCTGCGTAAATGTGATAATCGCCCGCTTCAAGAACGTAAGACGATTTATAGCCTGTAAAACCTCCGTCATCATATGACGCCATTGATGATATCGGAAACGAAAGCTGTATTTTTTGACTTCCGCCCGGGAGAATCGTTTTCGTCTTTCCGAAAGCGCAAAGTACACGCGCCGGCTTGCCAAGCACCCCCTGCGGCGCTTCGAAATATATCTGAACAACCTCACGCCCGGGCATACTACCAGTGTTTACGACCGTTATGTCTGCATATATTCTGCCGCCGCGCTTGCCGCCCCTAACAGTAACTTTATCACATGACAGCTTAAACGTCGTGTAAGACAGACCAAAGCCGAATGGGAACATCACGCGATCGGGCGCAAATGTCTCAAAATACCTGTAACCGACGTAAATATCTTCTTCATAAAGGTTGTAATTATCCCCACCGAAATTTTTGTGGGACGGATAATCCGTTATATCGTAAGCTATTGTGTCCGCAAGCTTGCCGCATGGAGATACAACGCCCGTCAGAACATCAGCCGCGGCACGTCCACCTTCCTGACCGCCCTGCCAGAGGTAAATAACAGCGCCGATTTTGTATTCATCGACCCACTTCATATCAATAATACCGCCCACGTTAAGCGCGACGACAACGCGCTTAAAATGGCTTGTGACAAGGCGAAGTAGCTCACGCTCTTCATCTGAGAGGTTATAGCTACCCTTGTCACCTGTGATATCGCGGTCCTCGCCCGCCGTACGCCCTATTACGATAACGGCTGCGTCGGATGATGCTGCCGCCCGCCTGACAAGCTCCTCGTCAGGAACATATTCCTTCTGACTCCACGGTTCAGTTGCCCAGCCATGACCGTTGTCGTACGGGTTCTCCCGAATCCACTCGCGGTATTTTGATAAAAGCTCCTCGTTAAGCTTTACACTGCCGTTCTCAATTAAACCATCGACAATATTAATCACATACGGCGGATGCACAAGCCCACCGGAGCCTGTGCCGGATTTGACATAATCAAGTTGAGCGCGTCCGAACAGCGAAACTGTCTCGCCACGGCGCAAAGGCAGCGTATTATTCTCGTTGCGCAACAGTACTATCCCTTCCGCTGCAGCACGCCGGCAAATCCGGTCGAATTCAGGCAGCGGTGTGCGCGGGAGCGCATCAAGATTAAAGCCATGTGGAAGGCGTCCTTTTTCGTATGCAATCTTTCTCATGAGACAAGCCTCGCCATTTTGATTTTTTACAATTGTATTATATTGTCGAATTATGTTATGCTTTTGCATAACTAATTCAACATGGCTCTATCTGGCCATCTTTAGTATAATTATATCATACAAAGTCCTATCTTTAAACACAAAAACAGTTAATTACATAAAATAATTAAAGCGGATGCACCCTGTCTTTTTACGTCAGGCGTCATAATTTTGCTTTATGTATTTATTGCAGCACATTTCTACAATAACATTGCTTTTCTTTTCATCAGTGGTATAATAACTATAAAATTATTTCATAAAATACCGGCTGTTTATCAGCCCGACGGGGGATTTTACTGTTATGCATTCGTCTTTTTATTCTGCAAACAGATCGCGGCTATATGATTCTCTTCCTGACGGCACACTGCTTGCCGTATTTTCCGGATCGCACATAAGAAAAACCGCTGATGAAGATTATATTTTCTACGCCGACACAAACTTTTTATACTTAACAGGCATTGAACAGGTTAATTCCGTCCTCATCGCCGTCAAACGCAGTGCAGGTGATGTCTCGGAAACCCTTTTCCTTCTGCCGTCCGACCTGATAGCGGAACGCTGGACAGGCCGCCGCTTAACGACAAATGAAGCATACGATATCTCCGGCTGCAAGGATATAAAGAGCACATCTGAACTTGATGATTACGTAAAAACAGCAGCTCTTGGCTGTAATACTCTTGCCCTTGACATAGATGATATGAAAGCGAACAACGCATCGCAGCTTGAGTTTCAGGCACGTATGCGTTCGCTTTTACCAAACATAGCCAATAACATCCACGACATTCGCCCGCAGCTTCGCGCACAGCGCACAATTAAAGCACCGTGTGAGATAGAAGCAATGCGAGTTGCCGAAACTATAACACGGGACGGCATTATTGCCATGATGCGCGCGTCAAAGCCCGGTATGTATGAATATGAATACAGAGCGGAGTTTGATTATGCCCTCGCCAAACGCGGTTGCGTTTACCCCGCATTCCCTTCGATAATATCGGCGGGTGCGAACAACTTCTGCATCCATTATTACGGTTATATGGGCCGTGCAAACGACGGCGACATGATTTTAAACGATGTCGGCGCTAAATATGACCACATGCACACCGATGTTTCACGCGGCTGGCCGTGTAATGGCAAATATTCGCCCCGTCAGCGTGCTCTTTATGAGTGTGCTTATGAAACATCAAATCATATGTTTGAAATTTTAAAACCGGGGCTCCCGATGAATTTCGTCGATGAGGAAATTCACCGTTATTGTGCTCAACTTCTTTGTGATATAGGCCTGCTCGATAAACCTGAAAACAAAGGCCGTTACATGTGGCATGGTGGTGCACACCATGTAGGCTTTGATACACATGATATGGTTGACGCAAAAGGCGAGCTTCGCCCGGGTATGGTGTTCTGCGTTGATGTAGGCATTTACGTCGAGGAATGGGGTATCGGCTTCCGCCTTGAGGACAACTGCCTTATCACAGAAGATGGCTGTGAAAACCTGTCCGCATGCACACCGCGTTCTATTGACGAAATAGAGTCCATCATGCGCGGCTAATAGTTAGTAATACACAAATATAAAGGCTTCCTCATCAAAGGAAGCCTAAAGTTATAAAATTATTGCGCCCCTCTGCGGTGTAACCTTTAAATTAAATGAGGTTACGCCGCTTTTTGCTGTAAGATACTTATTCAAAGCATATGCAAATGTTCTGCAGTCTCAGGCTTATTAAAATGCTAATTTACCACCTATCGAACCTGTCTTCAAGAAAATCACAAAGCACCATTACTACTACAAACAAAACGCCTGAAAACGGCCATATAACCCAGCCGTTATGATATTTCTCGTTAGAGGTATATAATAGCAAGGTATATTGCTACTACAATGAGCCAATATAAAAGTGCAACAGTTCCTTTGACTTTACTTTTCTTCTTCTCTTTTTGTGAGTAGTCACCCTCTTTTAATATTTTCTGCATACTTGCCCATCTGACCTCGGCAATGATGAGCAGCATAGCGCCTACGCCTGCTGTTAGTATTGTCAATGACAATAAAAGAACGCTTATAAATTCATTATCAAAAAATGAACTGCATAAAAGAGGAACCGGAGAGATTATACACAAAAAGATAGCAATAATATTTGTCCTGGCATAAGTGTTACGGTATGCTTTTTGCCTTTCCTTAACCATTCCAACAACGCCATACTCGGTTTCAAAGTATTCATTATCAAGAAATTCGTATGGCTTATTTTTAAATCTAACAGAAGTAAAAATAACAACGGCAACTGAAACAAACAAAAACAGCGATATAATTCCCATTCCGCCTGCCAAATTTTCCGACATGTTAAAAAACGTTAGCGCCGACGCAGACGTAAGGATAAGCAGTGGTATTATGGACACAATACAAAGCATTGTTGCGATGGCTATTTGAACAGACGCAGTTTTTCGCCATTCAATAAACGCATTCGCATCAGAAAGTGAAAGTCTTTTGACGTTTGTATCATTTGCATCGTCTGTGTATTCTTCGTCTTCAATTTCATCCTTAAGCAAATAATCCGTCGTCACGCCAAATAGCGCACTCAGCTGAAGAATCTTCTCAAGATCTGGAGTAGTCTGCGTTGCCTCCCACTTAGATACCGCCTGACGGGACACATTCATTTTCTCTGCCAGCTCTTCCTGCGACCAGCCATACTTTTTTCGCAGTCTGATAATTTTATCAGCAAGAATCATGTTATATTAAAACCTCCGGATATTATCTCGGATGACATCACGCCATCCATCTGCATCAAATATATCTTATTTCCAAGTTACAGACTACCAAACGACAGCTTGAAATGTGTCAACTGTGGGTTGCATTACTTCATTTTTACCATTTACATATCCGATATTGTTATTATATTGCCATAATTCGGTAGTGTCAAGCACTGCTATGTTTAAATAATAACTTACCGGCAAATTTTCATTCTGCACATTCGCTCCGCGGCATTAAAGCAAAAAAATACCGAGAAGCTAAAATTAAGCTATTCTCGGTATCTATCATTTTATATTATAATCACACTCTATACAGCGCTATGTAGCGTAGTCAAAGCGCAAAGTAAAACCTATTATTTCTCGTCTTTGAGAGCTTCCATATAATTGACGATATCACCAACAGTAATAAACTTACCAATATCGTCCTCATTTATCTCAATGTTAAATTTATCTTCACATGTCATAACAAGATCAGCAAGCTCAATGGAATTAACACCGAGGTCGTTTGCAAGCTCCGCGTCCATTGTTATCAGATCTTCATTAACCTGCAGCTCCTCAGCGAGAATTTTTTTAATCTCATCAAACATTTTGATGTCTCCTTTTTACTTATAATATTTATTTTTTAATAATTATAGGTTGAAACGAAACCTAAGAGAGAACTAAAATTATAATATCGTATTGTCGAACGTCAAAATGCTTATCCCTTAATTTTAAATCTAAGTATCTTGCGTGAGGTGTTTTTCTCGAACTCCTCTGTACGAAGACGCACATTAACAATGTGCTTAAAGGATGGGAGCTGCCTGTTGACGTTATTAATTATATCCTTAATAGCAAGGAGTATCTCGTCATCAGTCTTTCCGGAGAAAAGATCGCGATCCGGATATACAACGGCTGTTATAACAACCTCACCCTTATCATTCGGAGCGCCTATTACAACGCATTCCTTTATCTCCGGATAAGGTTTCAAGTATTCCTCTATCTCTTCAGGATATATATTCTTCCCATTTGAAAGTATTATAACGTTTTTAAGTCTGCCGGTTATATAAAGATAACCGTCTTTATCTATGTGTCCAACATCACCTGTGCGGAACCATCCATCCTCAGTAAATGCGGCTGCCGTAGCTTTCTCGTTTTTATAATAGCCAAGCATTACATTATCACCCTTAACGAGAATCTCGCCCGTATCATCACTGTCATCTAATTTTGCGATTTTCACATAACAGTTTTCAACCGGCTTTCCGACGCTGCGCAGGCGCACACCGTCCGCTCTGTTAACAGAGACAAGGGGCGAACATTCGGTGATGCCGTATCCTTCGAGCACCATAATACCAAACGAATAAAAATCGCGTATTATATGGGGTGAGAGAGGCGCTCCGCCGCTGATTATGCACTTCAGATTTCCGCCGAAGGCATCAAGTATACTTTTGAAAAGCACGCGCCGACGGTCTATGCCTATACGCAAAAGCATATTTGAAAAGCGCATAGCGGCACGAACTTTTGCGGTTAAGTTTTTCTTGCGTATCTCGTCCCATATTTTCTTATGCATTGTCTCAAGATACAGTGGGACAAGAATGAGCGAGTTGGGAGCGAATTTTTGAAAATTTCGAAGCGTGTGCTTTAAGCTGTCATTAATAAACACCGTGCCGCCGATATTTGCCATCGCAAGGTGACCACAGGCCATCTCATATGTGTGATGCGGCGGGAGTACAGATACAAACGTGCTCTTAGAGTCGAATTTAGTCGCACGACACGCCGCATTAACACACGACGTCAGGTTGTGCTGCGAAAGCATGGCGCCCTTGCTTGCGCCCGTAGTGCCCGATGTGAATATGATGGCGCACATAGCGTCCATATCAATTTCATGTGATAAAAACGCGTTGTTTCCAGAAGCAATTTCGTTGCGACCAAGTTCAAGAAGCTCGTCATAAGGACGAACGCAATCTAACTTTTCTTCGCCATCAGGATGAATCGGTATGAAATATTTCACCGTTGGCATTTTATCGCGCACGCTGACAAGCGTTTTGTTGAAAGAACCCGTATATACAATCGCCGATACCTCAGCTTCACAGCAAAAGCCAATTATACTCTCAATTATCAGTTCGCGGTCGAGAGGTACGATTACACCGCCACCATTGACAGTTGCATAATATGTTGTTATCCATTTTGGATGGGTATCACCGATAACAGCAATCTTCGCACCGCCGATCCCAAGAGCATAAAACGCGGTGCCAAGGCAGTCCATATCACGAGCTAAGTCGGTATACGTAAACTCCTTTTGAACACCGTCTTCAATATACAAATAAATCGCTTTATCTTTAAATTTTTCCGCACTACTGTAAACAAGGTGGCGAAGATCAGTTATCTGCTTTGGCGGGTCTGCACGTAATGTGTTTAAAAATTTCATGTCTCGCTCCACTGTCACATGTTATGTGCCCAATTGGGCATATACAATAATTTTGTTAATTATATTATAATATTTATAGATTGTCAATAACAATTTTAGATAGAAAAGCCAACTGAGTGAGTGTCTATAATATATAATTCCTCTTTAACAATTTGTGTTATTTATTAACATTGCAATTATATTTTTCTTCTCTCTCAGTTTGTCAATCTGCTATATAAAAAAGACAACACATTATGTCATTAAAGTAGATATATGGCATCACTTAAGGGCAACAACTCGTTGATTTTATCCCTCACCAAGGTTATAATATCATATATTAGTATACTATGTTCACAGTCCATAATTTAATACACTTCAATAGTTATAATATTCCAATATATACGGAATATTACATAGAATAAAATACAAATTTAACGGAAGGGACAGCTTTAATATTGCGATGAAACAAACTAACAACGATAAAAAGCCTGCCGATCTCGTAAAAACAACCGATGACATAACACTTCACACAACAAAAGGCACAGAAGCAGCACATACCTTGCCCGGTGGCAATAAAAACAGCCGTCAAAAACAGAAGCGCGCAATACTACTAACCTTTGCCGCGATGTTAGCCATTGTTGTTATCTGGTACGCTGGAGTTCCGGCAGCTCAGAGCCTTTATAATTATATCGAACAAAAGATTAATGAAAAGAAAGTAACATCAGACTATCTTGATCGCATAAAAAGCCTTCGGTTTTATGAAGCTAATTATGAGGAAAACGTTTATGATGACAAAGAGTACATGAATCTCAATAGGTATATTGCATATACCGAGGGGATGGACACGTTTTACATCACCGACGATGATTACAGCAGATATGACGCGCCGATCGCTTTTTTCGCACGATATTTTAAGACAGTCATAGAGGGTAAATACGAAGAATACGATTCATATTTTACCGAGAATTATTTCAAAAATCATAAAAATAAAGAAATATTTGCACCTCAAAAAATATATGACATTGAAATAAAACACATCTCTAAGTCTTTTTCTAATGAAACGAACGAGACGACTTATGTTTATAAAGTCGGATATAAAATCTTCAAAAACAACGGTACATTCAGAAATGATATAGAGAGCGATGCATCCCGCCCGCTTTTCTACACTGTTATTGAATATGGAGACGGTACCGTCCTAATTGATAACATCTCCGTATCGTTCAGCAGCCCATAGTTAACAAATAGCTTTATCGTCAACATAAAATAAAACCCGGGCAAGCCAATTTGGCTTGCCCGGGTTTTTGCTTTATTAAAATTCAAAAAATATTAAAACCTTCTCTTGTACGGATTTACACCAGCAGAACCGCCCTCTTGTCTTTTCTGCTTTTTGAGTATGCTGATTAGATCGTCGAAATCTTCATCACCTAAAATATCCTCTTCAATTTCAGGTGGAGTTTCAGTATCACTCTCGTCTAAATCAAACTCGTCGCCAGGGATATCTGACTGGCTTTGAATATCGCGTAAATCCCTGCCTGTGCGTTTTTCTTCTATAATATCTGCAAGAGACTTCTTCGCCGGTTCTGATTTTGGAGCAAAAGCTCTGCCACTTGTGCCAGCAGTCACCGCACTTGAGCCGCGCTTATCAAAAGCGGAGTCTGTGCGCTTCTGTACTCGTGGATCATCCTTTTTTTCAAATCCGGTCGCGATGATTGTAACCTTCATCTTGTCTTCAAGCGAAGGATCAAAGTTTGCGCCCCAGATGATGTTTGCTTCCGGATGGGCTTCTGCCGCAACCATTGTCGACGCTTGAATAACGTCATCAAGGCCGATATCGGGCGAACCTGTAATGCTGATAAGAATCCCTCGCGCGCCGGAGATGGATGTCTCAAGAAGCGGAGATGATATTGCCGCTTTTGCAGCAAGCTCCGCTTTATCTTTGCCCTGCGCTTCGCCAACGCCCATGTGAGCGTATCCCGCATCTTTCATTATCGCTGATACGTCAGCAAAGTCCAGGTTTACAAGACCCGGCACATTTATAAGCTCTGAAATGCTCTGAACGCCATGACGAAGCACGTCGTCAGCTATTTCAAACGCATTGAGAAGCGTTATACGCGCATCAGACACCTGTGCTAAGCGCTCGTTAGGTATTACAACAAGTGAGTCAACATACTGGCTGAGGTTTGCTATACCTTCCTCTGCCTGCATCATTCTGCGTTTTCCTTCAAAAGCAAAAGGCTTTGTAACGATGGCAATTGTCAGTATGTTCATTTCCTTCACCGCTTTTGCGATGAGAGGTGCGGCTCCAGTTCCAGTGCCGCCTCCCATACCAGTCGTTATAAACACCATGTCAGCATCGGAAAGAGCACTTTTAATTTCCTCAATGCTTTCCTCAGCCGCCTGGCGTCCGATTTCGGGATCAGCACCGGCACCATGGCCTTTCGTTATTTTTTCACCAATAGCAATTTTATTCTGGGCACTGCTCTGCTGCAGAGCCTGTTTGTCTGTGTTGATACATATAAAATCGACGCTGCGTATGTGCGATGATATCATGCGGTTCACAGCGTTACTGCCGCCTCCACCAACGCCGACGACTTTTATATTTACGCCGCTTTCAAAACTATCGTCAAGCTCAAATGCCATATTAGGTTCTCCTCCGGTGCGTTTTTTTGGCGCGCCTTTCTTTTTCTTTTCTTTTACATTTTAATTTAGTTTACTTTAGTTCCGCTACAAACAAAGACACCACGGCGGCACACATCGTATGCTCACAAGTTACCGCAGCGTTTTGTTATTCATATGTCTAATATTGCTGAGATAGACGCGTGCCTATTTCAACAAAATGTGTACTATTATCTATAGAATAATATACTTTATTGTTTTTTGCAATATGTTTTATGAAAAAATATTGTAATAATACCGCAATTATTGATTGTTCTATGTAAAAATTACGTTTTGATTTATAAAACATATTTAATCAAGATCAATTCTGTTGTCAATGATAACGCTTGGCTGAGTTACATCTGATAAATAAAGCGTACCTTTATTTCCCGTCGCAAAGATCTCATCGCGAAGCATTTTATCAGCAAGTGTCATTTTTACGTCAAGATCGTCGACAGATCCGAGCTCAAATCTATACTTACAATCGCACACCATATAAAGAGCAAAGCGATTTGTAGCTCCGACAACACTGATGCGATCAATAAAATCATCCTGTGCCACTCTTGCAAGAACAGTGAGCACTATATCTTCCATTTCGCCGTTATTTTCACTTGCCTCAAGTTTTATTGGGAAACCGGCTATTACCTCCGTCACACGCGGCAATTTAAGCTTTATCAGCCCTGCGTTTTTTACATACTCAGCCGCCCTTGCCGCATCTTCAACACCGTCGTCACCACCAATAAACTCAAGGACGCGAAATGTCGGTGAAACAAGCGCATACTGCCCTGAAATTACTGTGTAAAACACTGCTTTTTCCTCGGTGACAGAAATCAAAATGCCGTCAGGATATTTCCTGCGAATTGTAACATCGGAGATATATGGACACACCCTAATCACTGCCTGCTTTATCTTTGCAGAAGAAAAGGAAAACATTCCATCCCCTTCTGTAATACCGGCAGCGGCGATTATATCCAACTCCGAATATTGAGATGCCTCGTCACCCGGCAACTCGACAGATATGCTTTTAACAACAAAAACGCCTTTGTAAATGACATAAGAAGACAGCGCTATGAGCGCAATACAGATAACTATAATTGCATATAAACGCGCACGAGCCCGTCGGCGGCGCGTCCATATATAAGCCTCAGCCACCTCCGCATCACGATTTAGTTTTTCATCGTGGCGAAGTCTTTCCTTACGTTTCGCTGATATAGACTCTGCTTTCACATCTTGTTGACCTCTCTTTTGTTGCAGACTCTTGTGCTGTGAATCCTCCTGCCGCATTGATTCCTTTGTCGGGAGGGAAGTTGAAGCTGGACGAACAGTACTCACCCGCCCTTTAGCGGTGATGTTTCCGTACTTATTTGACCAAACTGCTGCGGAGGGTGCGACGGATTTTATACGCAGATTTGCTCGTGCTGAATTTGGCTCTTGCATATTACGCGTCATGCCCGTGCTCATGCTTGTACACACCACACCTTGTCTGCGCTTCCTTGAGCTAAGAGCACCCGAACCAAGTGGTGTTTTCGCACCGTCACATCAGTTTCCTCCTCATAAAAAATTTAAAGGTGTTTTGTTAAATGCGCCTGCCTCGCCTATGCTTGTCCGCAAATCTGATGATAACGCACTTCATTATCTAAAACAACATAATTATTTATAGTTTTTTATATCCTGTGAGAGCACATATTTCTTTGAATATTCGCTTATTAGCATCCTCAATGGCAAAAGCGCCTGCCGCATCCCCCATTGCACGACGCCGCTTATCATCTCTAAGAAGGGCGTCCACTACCGCCGTAAGGCTTTCTCCTGTAAGATCCTTTTCCTCGATTATAACGGCAGCGCCTGCTTCCTCAAGTACGCGGGCATTTTTGTATTGATGGTTCTCAGTGACGTTTGGCGATGGGATAAAAATCGCCGCCCGCCGCATTGCCGCAATTTCAGACACCGTCATTGCTCCGGCGCGGCAGATGATAAGGTCAGCGGCTGCCATGCGATGTGGCATATCGTAAATATACTCAACAAGCCGCAGATTTGGATATCCGCGAAGCCCATAGTCGTCAAACATCTTATTCGCATCTTCCCACTCGATTGACCCTGCGGCTAATATATGAAGGATTTCGGGGTGATGCTTCGTATAATCGCGCATCATGGCGAGGACAGCTTCGTTTATGTGCTGAGCCCCAAGGCTTCCGCCGTAGGAAAGTATCATTTTTTGATAACCTTCCTTAGCGTCGGATACGCTCACACTTGCAGACGCTGTCTTTGCTGACGACGCAAAAAATCCGCTCCTAAGAGGATTTCCGACAAGCACCATCTTCTTCGGCCGCAGAGGTTTTAAATATTCGGCTGTTTTTTCAAAATTGAGCAGTATCGTATCAATGTGGCGGGCAAGCATACGCGTCGTCACACCGGGATAAGCGTTTGACTCATGTATCATCGACGGTATACCAAGCGATGCAGCCGCCCGCAGAACCGGCCAGCTTACATAACCTCCTGTGCCAATAACAATATCGGGCTTAAAGTTCCGGATAATCTTTTTCGCTTGCCCGGGTGACGTCAGGGCAAGGTATGCCGCCTTAAAATTTGCAAAAGAAAGCGAACGGCGCAGCCCGCGGACATCAACATGATAAAGTTCGTACCCCGCCGCCTTTACAAGCTTATTTTCTATACCGCGTGGCGTACCGACAAAAGCAATCACACTGCCCGGAATATTTAATTTTATCGTTTCAGCGATAGCGATTGCTGGATTAACATGTCCACCGGTCCCGCCGCCCGTCATTAGTACTCTCATTTTAGATAAATGCATGTCCTTTCGGATTTTATTGCGTACGCGTATGTGTTTCCCACATACGCGGTGTTTAAAGCTACAGCTTTCGCTGCCGTGAATAACGTGATATTGACAAAACTACCCCCATCTCAGCCAGCAAAATAATCAGTGATGAGCCGCCGTACGAGAAAAATGGGAGCGAAATGCCCGTGTTAGGTATCGTGTCCGTAACGACAGCAACATTAAGTATCGCCTGTATCGCGACATGGCTTATTATGCCGAATACTGTCAGCGATGAAAATGTGTCAGGCGCACGCATCGCAATAGTGAAACCGCGCCAGATAAACACTATGAATATCAGTATGACGGTGATGGCACCTATATATCCCATCTCCTCACACCAAACTGTAAAAATATAGTCGTTTTGAGGCTGGGATATATAGCTAAACTTTTGACGGCTCTCACCAAGGCCGAGCCCGAAAAGCCCGCCCGACCCGATAGCAAGCAGCCCTTGATATGTCTGCCACTCCTCATCAAGTTTATCGGCATTTTCGTCAAGGAATGTTAAAACACGCTGCAGAGCATACGGGTTTGCCAAAAGATAAGCAGTCCCGCTGGATATGCCAAGCGCGCCGAAAATTACCGACATCCAGCCGACACTTGAGCCGCCTATAAACATAACAATGGCACCGATTATAAATAAAATTAAGGTTCCAGAGAGATGCTTTTCAAGCAGGACAAGACCGCACGCGGCTACGATGAAAGCGCCAGGAACGATAACTCCGTAAATAAGCCTGCGCTTGGTAGGCGCTCCTTTTTGTATATCCTCTACCCGCCTGTCTATATACCAAGCAAGCATCATAACAAGTCCCGCTTTCATTATCTCAGACGGTTGGATTGTAATGCCAGCACCTTTTATGTATATCCATCGCCTCGCAGCACCTTCTGAAACGCCGATGAATAAAACAACAATAAGCAGGACAAAAGCAACGCCGTAGACAATAGGCGCACAGCGCTTAATGAGCGTATGCGGAAGCCTCATGATAACCGCCATTACGAAAAGCCCAAGCGCAACAAACACTATCTGGCGTCTGACATAATAATAGCTGTCAAGGCCTCGGCTCAAAGCATATGGATAACTCGCACTGAAAACCACAACGGAACCGATGGATACAAGTAGCAATATCAGCACTATCATTATCCTGTCAGGCGCAACTTTAACTCTTATGTATTCACGCCTTCCCTCAGATGCCGTTGCGTTTGTTGGCGCGACAGCTCTCTCCTGTTGTGCGTTTACCTGCGTTGGTAGCGGAGTACTTGCTTTAGTCTTTTTCGCGCGGGCAGTGCCGTACCCGACGCTTGTGGGTGGCGCAGCGTCGTATGATTTCACGGCAACACCAGAGCTTGATTTCGCCTGATTTTTTGCAGCTGACGTCGTACCTATAATTTTAACTCGTCTATGGCTTTGGTTTTGCCCTGCTTTTTGGCGCTGAATTTCCTTTTGCCCTGAATTCATCTTCGCGTCACCTCCCTCACGCTTACTTTAAATGCTTTTATTACTGTATGATTTTATGATTAACCAAGTCCGAAATATGAAAGAACGCATAAAATTGCCGTTGCAAGTGTGAAGACAGCGACAATTTTATTCTCGCTCCATCCGCATTTTTCAAAATGGTGGTGAAGCGGCGCCATTTTAAAGAAGCGTTTACCGCGTGTTGCCTTGAAATAAAGCACCTGAACAATGTCCGACAGCGATTCAAGCACAAACATAAAGCCAAAGACAACACAGAGCAGCGGGTTATCCATAATAAAGGAGCCGCCGACAACGATTGCTCCAAAAAAGAGGGAGCCAGTATCACCCATAAACACCCGTGCGGGGTGAAAATTGTAGATAAGGAACCCCGCGGCACAACCGGCTGTCACGGCGCCAAGGAGAGCTATCTCCGCATCGGTCGAAGAGTTCACGTTTTTTCCGGAATATGCAGCGGCAATATAAAAGAGAGAAACAACGAAAACCTCAGATGAGGCAAGCCCGTCTATACCGTCAGCTAAATTGACGCTGTTGACCATTCCGACAAGCAGGATGAGGGCAAATGCGTAATAATACCATCCAAGGTCGATAGTAATGTCAGCAAATGGTATATAAAGCTCCGTTTTAGGCCCGCTAAGCCACACAAGAGCTGCAATATACAAAAGTGAAACGAAAATCTGAAGTGCTATTTTCTGACGCACTGTCAGGCCTTCGTTTTGCCGGCGCATAAGCTTTGCCGTGTCGTCAACACAGCCGATAAAAGCGTTGGCAAGCGCGTAGACAAACGTAGCTGTGAGAAGCTTCGGAACACCCCATCCGGCAAGGGCAAAGGCTATCTCCGCACCGATAAGCGACAAAGTCGACGCAAGAATGAAGATAATTCCGCCCATTGTGGGCGTGCCTTCCTTCGATTTATGCCACCTCGGCCCTATATCAAGAATCTTCTGCCCCATTTTATGGCTTTTTAGAACCGGTATTATTTTTTTTGAAAAGATAAATGTAAGAATAAACGTCGCAAGGCCTGTGGCAATAATAATATATGACAGCGTTGACGTCATAAATATCACGCCGCCGAAATCAAACGCCGGCGAACTTCCTTCCCTTAATATATTCAATAACCTTCTCTGCTGCGACTGCACGGCTTGCTTTTACAAGCAGTACATCACCCGGACGAAGCGCGCTGAGTATCATTTCCCCTGTTGATGCAGGATCTGTGTAATTAAGGTTAACATAAACGTTTTCAGCTCGTATGCCATTTGTAATTGCCGAGTGAGCTATATTTTCGGCAAAAGGGCCATATGTGAAAAGAAGTTTCACACCGGCGCGCGCCGCGTATATGCCAAGCTGTTCATGTAGCAGGCTTGAATATTCGCCAAGCTCAAGCATATCGCCAAGAAGAGCGGCGGGACGCCCTCCTTTCTCCTTTGCCATGGAGCAAAGAACGTCAATCCCAGCTCTCATAGACTCAGGGCTTGCATTATAGCAGTCCTCGATTATCGTGACGCCTGAGATGTCATATATACGCTGTCTCATCGACACGCCACGGAATTTCCTAAGCCCGCGCCTAATCTCCTCCTCAGTCATTCCCTCGATGATACCGATGGCGAAGGCGTAAAGTGCGTCCAAAACATTGTGCGTGCCAAGTATAGGGATTTCGACGTTCGTGCAGACTTTACTGTTATAGATGAGATCAAATATCATGCCGCCGCCTATCTGACGGATGTTAACTGCACGATAATCAGCCGATCGGCTGTAAAGCGAAACAGTTACTGCTTTAGCTGGACTTACATCAGCATGCGTCAGAAGAGGCTCGTCCGCGTTGATTATAAGGATCCTGCCCTCGCTCATACCCCAAAGCACCTCCAGCTTCGCCTTTGCTATGTTTTCGCGGCTGCCGAGACGCTCCATATGCGCGGTACCGATATTTGTTATGACGGTAATGTTGGGCTTTACAATGCGTGAAAGCGCTCCTATCTCGCCACGAGCGCTCATCCCCATTTCAAAAACGCCGTATTCAGCGTCGGATGGCATAGAAAGCGCTGTGAGCGGAAGTCCTATCTCATTATTTTTATTGCCTTCCGTTTTATGCGTTTTGTATCGCTCCGATAAAACAGTGGCAATCAACTCTTTCGTCGTCGTTTTACCGACACTGCCTGTCACAGCTATTGTTTTTGCGCCGCTCTTTTCTATGAAATAGGCTGCAAGAGCGCCCATTGCTGCGACGGTATTATGGACTATTACAACATCAGCGCCGCATGGAAGCGTATCAGCCGCAGGGCACCGCTCAGCTATTATTATCCGTGCGCCTCCTTCTATAGCCTGCGTAATAAAATCATGTGCGTCATACTTTTCCCCGCGTATTGCAACAAAAATACATCCCTCCGACACCTCGCGGGAATCCTTTGTAAAGACTCTCGACTCACCGCCGAAGCCGCCATTCACAGGTATGACGTCCCCGCCCGTTATATTTGCTATCAGCTCCGCTGTAAGCGGACAAACGGAAAGCAGAGCGCTGTTTTCTCCCCCCGTTTGCTTTGTGTTGCTTTCCTTTATATTTTCGGCTGACTTTATATCTTCATTTTGAATATTATTTATATTAACGCTTCTATTTTTTATTTCCATATCTTTATTACCGTGAAGCCACCACTTGCCTCCTATCTTTTCTTTTTTCTTGTATATCAAATGCGACGTTATACATTATACCGGAGTAAGTCCAACCCAGATTTGCTTGGTATAATGATTATCTCCCACTTATTATACGGTATCTGTCGTTTACCGCCGCAAAAACTACCTCTCGCTCGTCAAACGGTCGCTTTATACCGCCCGCATCATCGTATGTTTCATGGCCTTTGCCGACAAGCAGTATAACATCCCCGTCTTTTGCCTCCAAAATTGCGTGACGGATAGCAGTTTCCCTGTCTGATATGATTATGTGCGGTGTATTGATGTTATAGCCGCTCATTATGTCGGCAATTATTCGCCAAGCTGATTCCCCACGCCTGTTGTCGCTTGTAATTATAACATAATCAGATAGCCTTGATGCAATCTCGCCCATAAGCGGGCGTTTTGCTTTGTCACGATCCCCGCCGCACCCGAAAAGAAGGACTATTCTATGGCGTGCATCAGTGAAAGCACGAACTGTCCGCAAAAGTCCCTCAAGTGCTGCCGGTGTGTGCGCATAATCAATAAACACATCCCCCGCGAACTTTGTCGCATCTGTTTTCACGCGCTCAATACGCCCCTTTACGCCATAAAATACGCGTATTGCCTCTTGTGCGACAGGAGGATCAACTCCGACAGCTATGGCGCACGCAAGAGCTTCAAGTGTGTTTATATATGTGAAGCCGCCCGGCGTCGGACAAAACACACGAAGCGTAAGGTCGGGCGATGAAAGCAAATACCCGACACCGCCCGTGCCGTAAAACTCACGCTCAGCGGCTTTCCACTCGGCGGCTGTGTCATCTCGCACACCTGCCGTAATCAGACGCCCGGTGCACATGGCAGCAATCAGCTCGCCGTACTGATCGTCAACGTTTACAACCGAGGTTGCGGGAGAAAATTCTGTAAAAAGCCGCGCCTTAACTTGGAAATAATCTTCTATGTCGCGATGGTAGTCAAGATGTTCCGGCGTAAGATTTGTAAATACGGCCACATCAAGTGGCCCGACAAGCGGAAGCCCCGCAAGACGCCCTTGCGCTATGCCATGCGAGCTTGCTTCAAATACAATAAATTCAGCGCCACCGCAGTACATTTCATACATTATGCGGTAAAAGTTTTCCGGCGCCGGCGTCGTCATCCCGTCAGGCGCAATGATGCGCTCTCCGCCAAGAATACATCCAACAGTACCTATAAGTCCTGTTTTATACCCCGCCGCCGATAAAATCGCCGTTATCATGTGTGTTACCGTCGTTTTGCCATTCGTGCCGGTAACAGCTATGATTCTGGGACGACGCCCTCCGCGTTCAACAGCATCGGCAAAATACCAAGCAGAGCACAGACGCGCCACAGCTTCCCTTGCAGACGGAACTATAACAACCGATGCTTCAGTATCACCGACCCGAAGCCCCTCCGGCTCCGTCTCCGCTACAATCACGGCAGCCCCGCGCCGAACAGCATCCGCAGCAAAGCGTATGCCGTCTGTTTGCGCTCCGCGCACAGCGACAAATATAAATCCCTCATAAACACACCGGCTATCCGATGTGATGCCTGTAATTTCCCTGTCTGGCAAACGGCACGGTATGCCGGCCGCTGCAAAAAGACGTGAAAGTTTCAAAAGGACGCCTCCATTTTATATTGGATTCTTCTCAAAAAACGTCCTTTTTTTACTTTGTCCGTGTTTTTCGTGCTGCTATAACGCTTATATGTTTTGGCGCTTCAACGTTTATTTCATATGAAATTTTTAGTCACTTATATCTGAGAGGTGCATGAACTCAACAGTTACGACAGTTCCTTCGGGGACGAACGTACCCGCCTCCGGACTCTGTGATATAACTGTTGCTCCGCTGCCGCTCGCATAGTTAGCAGCGCCTGCTATTCTTATATTAAGCTTTTTGTTTATTATGAGTCTGTTTGCCGCTTCTGCCGTTTTTCCAACGACATCGGGAACCTCAACTGTATTTTTCGGCTTTTCAGAGCCAGTATAAAGAACGAGGAGCTTCGATATCTTCGATACTATTGTTCCTGATGACGGTGACTGCGCTGTGACTTCACTTCCGTCACCGACAATGATATATTCAAGCTCTGCAGCCTCCGCTGCAGCCTTAGCAACCTCAATGTCCATACCAACATAATTTGATATTGTCTTCTCAATCGACGCTTCCTCGCTGTCCGCATACTGCGGTTCAATGCCTATATACGGAAGTACGAACGACAGTAGCTTTGATACATACGGTGCTGCGACAAGCGAGCCATAAACAACGCCACTTGACGGCTCATCGACAAGTATCAAAACTGCTACCTGCGGGTTATCAACCGGTGCATAAGCGACGCAGGAGCTTACGCGAAGCGTATCCTGACCGTGCTCATCAAGCTTGTCGCGCTTTTGAGACGTACCTGTCTTCGCTGCTACCCTATAACCGGCGACATATGCGTTCTTCGCGCCGCCGCTGCCTGATACACCTTCCTCAAGAATAGCTGAAATCTTTTTACTTACATCCGTGCTAATAACCTGCCTTACAACATTCGGTTCATATGACTGTATAACATTTCCGTCGGAATCAATAATTTCACGCATTACATGAGGCGTCACAAGATAACCGCCATTAGCAACCGCGCTTATTGCCAGCAAGTGCTGTATTGACGTCACCTTAAACGTCTGACCAAATGCATAAACAGCAAGTGAAACATCAGAAAAATTACTGTAGCTGTGGTAATAAGCTTTAGCTTCACCCGGTAGGTCTATGCCGGTTTTTTCGCCATAGCCAAATATTTTAAAATATTTATAGAAATCTTCCCGCCCGACGCGTGCCGCTATCGTCATCAGGGCAGGGTTGCATGAATTCTGCAGTGCTTCAGCAAAATTCAGCGTGCCATGTCCGATTGTCTTATGACAGCTTATATTAAAGCCGCCAACCTTTAAGCTTCCTGAGCATGTAAATTTATCGGTAAGCTTAGACGTGTTCGTCTCAAGTGCTATAGATGTCGTTATAATTTTAAACGTGGAGCCGGGCTCGTAAAGTTCGGTAACCGCTTTGTTCGTCCACATTCCATAAAGAATGTCGAAATAAGCTTTATTATATTCGTCCGTTCCCTCCTCAAGACCCTTTTCATCAAGAAGACTTGCATAATAATCCGGCAGCTCGTACGGCTTGTTTAAATCAAAGCCGCCAAGCGTCGCCATCGCAAGTATAGCTCCCGTGTTTACATCCATAACGATACCAGCAACGCGGTTTTGAGCGTTGTTCTCGGTCATCGTTTCAAGGAGGACGTTTTCAAGCTCGTACTGTATATAGCTGTCTATTGTCGTTACGATGCTATAGCCATCCCGAGCATCAATATATGTTTCATATTCATATGGCAAATCGCCGCCCGTTCCGCTTCGTGCCGTTATGTATGTGCCGGAACTTCCTTCAAGTACGTCGTTGTAGTATGCTTCAATACCATAAACACCGACACCGTCAGCATTGCAAAATCCTATTACATGACTGGCAAGCGAACAATTCGGATAATAACGCTTTGTGCTTGCTTTTAGGTATATCTGATCCTCCAGCCCGTATTCGTCGATGAAAGCACGAACTTTATCTGCTTCTTCTTTTTCAACATTCTTTTTTATAACTTCATAGTATCGCCCGTTTTTGGCTGCAAGTTCTATAACACGGTCATAATCAACGCCAAGTATATCGGAAAGTGCCCTTGCAATGAGTTTATTCATTGGCAGCACTTCTGTTTTCCCATCAGGCCCTGTATATTCATACTCCCCATATATTCTTCTATCGTCTTCTGTCGTATCGGAGGATTCTGTTGCATTAGAAGCAGCCGCCTTAGCTTTTTCAGCGTCAGCCATAGCGTCAATAATGTCCTGCGGAGATATGACTATAAGCCAGACAGTCTTATTGCCGGCCAAAAGATTCATATTTGTATCGTAAATACTGCCGCGCGAGGCCGTGACTGTTGTTTCCTTCGTCATCTGCTTGATAACAAGGTTCTGATAATAATCATAAGAAAGTATTTGAAGTTTGAAGAGCACAACGGACAGCAAAATCCACAAGAGGATGTAAACGCCGAGTACAACAAGCGCGCGTCTTGTTATTCTTTTGCTGATATTCATATACTCTTCTCCTCAATATTTCATTTATGCCCATGGCGCTTTTTCGTAGTTTTATAACAATATCACGGCCTAAAACATAATAAGCTAATAGAGCTAATAGATTAGAAAAGAGTAACGAGTTGTTTTTTTGACTCCTTACTCTTTTTTATCGCTATCAATATTAATTTTACTTAATACGGGCTTCGCTTATGACACAACCCGCTTGTTTTAAAATAACATCTCAAGGAACGAGCTTTTTAACCCTGTATAGCGGAAACTTTACTTTCTCGAAAAGAATCTTGAGAGCGTTCGACCAAATGCGCTGAACATCGTCGCAAGCGTAGCAGGTTCATTTCCTTCAGTCTTTAAGTTCTCAACAGCATCGGGTGCGCCGATATCTATGTACCGCTGTTCGACCTGACCCGTTTTGACCATTCCAATCTCAACGGCACGCTTCTCAATTTCAGCAAGATCATCGCGTGCTTCAAGCGAAAGCCTTAAATCTTCTGCTTCCGCCTTAAGAGAGGTAAGTTTTGACTGAAGTTCCGCTATCTCATTTTTATACTGATAATTCTGCATTGCGCTGTAAATAATCATCATTAACAGCGCGGCACAAAGAACGATAAGTGAAAGCGACATAAGCGGCATCGGTTTTTTTGCTATGACCGCATGATAATTCCCATGCGCTTTTGCATATGCTTTCCTACCATTGTGTGTGCGTCTTTGTCCGCTTACACTGTTAGCGCGAGAAGCCGGATATCCGCTGTTTTTGCTTACACTTGATGAGCGAAGCTGCTTCTGCTGTGATGACGGAAGCGGGTGTAAATGTTGATTCACCGGTGCGTTTACACGCCCGTTTACGGGCTTATTTATAACCCTGTTTGATGAGGTCACCGCCGCTGTATATGGCTGTCTTCGAACTTCCGCTCCTCTTGTTTTTGCCTGAGCTGATATAGAAGCAGAATATCTTGTGCCTGTGCCAACCTTAGCTGCTGTATGGACTGGTGCTGTTCTCACCATGTTATTTCGGTTTTCGTTTATATTAACGCTGACACTACTAACTACCGGTGTCGATTGATAAAATGCCGGCATCATATAGGCCATTTTCATTAAATCAGATGAGTTTTGCCTGCTGATAGCGTAAAAAGTTTTACTGCTGCGTGAGCGCAGCTTGTTCACGAGCTTAGCGGTCCCGGCATCTGCAGCAGGATAATGGCGGACACTCGGCATGGCAACAGCATTTGACCGCGTCCCCCTGTTGCCGCGTGCGACATGACCGTTATATAAAACGGCAGTTTGATTTGTCATCACGCCTCCTCCTTCCGTCGGCAATCCAGTTATATCTTTTCTGAGATACGAAGCTTTGCGCTTCGGCTGCGCGGGTTCATTTTCAATTCTTCTTCATCTGCAGTTATCGGCTTTTTATTGATAATTTTCAGTGACGGCCGCTTGCCGCACACACAAACCGGAAAATCCGGCGGACAGGTACATCTAACCGATAGTTCTGTAAAAAGAGTCTTAACAATTCTATCTTCAAGCGAATGAAACGTTATCACCGATGCTCGTCCACCGCTCCTCATCACGGAGATGGCAAATCTGAGCGTCGGTTCAATCGCATCAAGCTCACCGTTTACTTCTATGCGTATCGCTTGAAATGTCCTTTTTGCCGGATGTGACCCGTGCTGAACAGAAGCTGCCGGTACTGCTGATTTAATTATCTCGGAGAGGCGCCGCGTCGTTAAAATTGGCTCGCGCTCCCGCTCCTCAACAATCCTTTTGGCTATTCTTGCTGCATAACGCTCTTCGCCGTAGTCGCGTATTATTCTGCAAAGCTCGTCCTCACTGTAGCTGTTTACAACTATGCTTGCATCAAGCGGCGAGCTTCTGTCCATACGCATATCAAGCGGCGCGTCTTTATCTGTGCTGTAGGAAAAACCTCGTTCTATTGTGTCAAGCTGGTGCGACGACACACCAAGATCCATTAAAATGCCATCGATTTCTTTTATCCCAAGATCATCGAGTATTGCCGGAAGATTTACATAATTATCATGGACAATCTTTACAGTATCGCCAAATCGAGAAAGCCTTTTTTGACATGCTTCTATTGCGTCGGCATCACGGTCAATAGCAATGAGCAACCCTCCACCGGATAAGTGCTCGGCTATTGCTTCCGAATGACCTCCTCCGCCTGCTGTGCAGTCAACGTAAACACCGCCGGGTTTTATTGCAAGGCCCCCAACAGCACTGTGGAGCATTACCGGGAGATGCGAAAACACGGGAGCTGTCTCCGATGTTAGCGCATCCCCGGCAGCCATTCCCCGTATAATGGAATCGCCTTCGCGTGCCGCACCGCTCCGGCGGGTATTGTTATCCTTATTTATATTTTTTATATTCTTATCCTTTCGATGAGAAGCTTTCTTCTCCATGCATCTTAAAACTGTTTGCGGAGCATGAGCGCTATCAGCTCCTCCGTTTTTTCATTGTTTATATATGCCTGGCGTCTGGCTTTATCCCAAATCTCTGCGTGATCGCCGACACCTATTATACATATTTCCTTTTCAAGCCCAGCGTATTCCTTCATCTGCTGTGTTAAAACTATACGCCCCTGCGAGTCGATCTTCGCATCGAGCGTTGCCGGGAATATGAAGCGCGCAAGCGCGCTGCCCTCTGCCGAGGGGAGCGACAGTATCTTATCGCAGTAAGCGCGCCATCCTTCTTCCGTATAAATGGATAGGCATCCGTCTACGTTCCGTGCGATGTATGCCTTTTCACCTAATATTTCACGAAACTTGGCAGGGATGAATATTCGGTTTTTAGAATCGATAACTTGCTGGTATTCACCGAAAAAATATGTCACAACGATTCACCCCTCCCCTCCAAATTGAGCATATGCCTCACCATTTTGCTCCACATTACACCACTTCACTGTTATTATACATACTATTCTTTCATCATGTCAATAGCACATAGTAAAATTTTCATAATATTTTATGATTTTTTTCTATATTTTATGTGATATTGCGCATATTTCGACCACAAGTTATGTCAATGCCCGCTAAATGGCAACACTGCGCGACGTTCTTCGCCTCAGGTTATTATGCTTTCGCCGAAGATAAAATTTTATACAGACGCATAACTGCTTCTTCCGAATAAAAAAACGCCGGCGGGGAATTTCCCGCCGGCGTGTGCGCCTTTATATGTCGTTTTGCGTTTTTTTACTTTAAAATTTATGCTTTTATACTATGTTAATTTTCTGTTATGCTCTTAATCTTTATCTTCGTCTTCTTCTTTTTCGACGAGCACCTTATGCCCGCCAAGCCTCTCAAGCTCAACAATTGTTTCTTTTGTCAGGGCGAGCTCAGGCCGTCCGTATATTACCATGTCGCGCGCAAAAGCCGAGCTGACATGCCCGAACTCTGGGGATGCCGGAAAAACAACAGTGTCAACACGCCCGCCGGTCAGCCTTTTGTTTATCTCACTAAGCATCATCTCATATTCATATTCCGCTGGCCCGCGAATACCGCGCGCAATGACGTTTATATTGTGCTCTGTTATATAATCGGCAACAAGCCCACGCGACAGTCCTGTAACAACGTTTGGAATCGACGCTGTCGCCGCGCGAAGAAGCGATAATCTCACCTCCGGTGAAAACATGCCAGCGCCTTTTTCCGTGTTGATGAAAATGACGGCGTGAACTTCATTAAATATTGCCGCAGCGCGGCGGATAAGATCGACGTGCCCCGCCGTCACAGGATCAAAGCTTCCTGTAACAAGCGCCCTTACAAATTTCATCTCCGACATATTCCCATCCCTATTCCACTTTGATTCATTTCAATTTACTTATCGCAAAATAAGGTATTAACTAACTTGTTGCTTGCCTGCCTACCATGCATAACACCGGTATCTTGGTTTTTTATGCACCTATTTTGCATCACAGGGCAACGGGTAAAAATCAAGCGTTGTATGCTGGTGTGAGCAAGGTTATATATAACCTGCCATAACGATTCTTTTTCAGCACCCGATATTTTGTCGCCAACTCTTCATCGCCGGAAAATACATCCTCATGATCTGACTCACATATAATTATAGAGTTTGGCTTTGCTATTCTACCGCTTGCTATCATTGATAAGGACTTTTTAAGATAATCGGTTTTATACGGCGGATCAAGGAAGATTATATCAAAACCGCCGCTTTCGTTTGCACTACCGCTATCATAAGAACGGCGAGATAGATACGCCTTATAATCCATAACAGAGATAGTGCATTTATCATATAAATGCGTTTTTTTTGCATTTCTTTTTATAATTTCAACAGCTTCGGCCGATGAATCAATTATTACAGCGCTCTCAGCTCCGCGTGAAAGCGCCTCCAGCGCAAGCTGTCCCGATCCTGCAAATAAATCAAGCACCTTACGCCCCTCAATATCAAACTGTATCATTGAAAAGACAGCTTCCTTAACACGTCCTCCTGTCGGGCGCATCGCCTCGCCCTCGAGCGCTTCAAGTTTTGTGCCACGTGCTGATCCTGTTATAATTCTCATGTGTCAACTCTTCCTGTTGCTTTGATTTTTATGCAAAAAAGCATACACATCGGATGCGTTTTTTGCACTGATACCACGTACAGCAGCGATTTCATCCTCGCTTGCCGCCCGAAGGGCTGTCATCGTGCCAAAGTGAGCAAGTAAGGCCTTTGCCTTTGCCGGGCCTATGCCATCGACTGCTGTCAGCGATGACTTGACAAGCGTTTTTCGCTTCGTCCTTGACATTCCGGCAACGGTGAATCGGTGAACCTCCTCTTGCAGCCTATAAACGAACTGAAAAACAGACTGGTTTCTTGCAATTCCCGCGACGCCTTCCTCATCAACGATTTCGCGGGTGCGGTGGTGCTCATCCTTAACCATTCCAAAGACCGGGATGTCAATTCCACGCGCTGATAGTGCTCGTCTCACAACGCCAACGTGTCCTGCACCGCCGTCAAGTAATATTAGATCAGGCTCACCCCATTCCGGATGTCCCATGCGGCGAACGACAGCCTCAGCCATAGCGGCATAATCGTCGGGAGCGCTGCCCCCTTCTATTTTAAACATCCGATACTCTGACTTTTTTAGTTTCCCACCTACAGCAACAACCATTCCAGCCGTTATATGCTCAGAGCCGAGGTTTGATACATCAAACGCTTCTACCCTCTCCGGCAAAACCTCAAGCGACAGGATTGATGCAAGATCAGAGAGCATACGCTCATCCGAGCGCGCCCTCTTTTTATAAAGCTCCGCCGCTTCTTTCGCATTATTAAGAGCTATTTCACAAAGGCGTCTGGCGTCACCGCGTTGTGGCGTTCGCACAACAACACGACGGCCGACAAGTTTCGTCAAATATTCCGAAACTAACGTATTTTCATTTTCATCAAGATCGAATGAAAGCAAAACTTCAGCGGGGATATACTCTCTGTGCTCATAAAGGGAAATTATAAAGCCCGAAAGCCCGCCCTCACCTGAAATCCCGTTTTCATCAATAAGCTGCTCAGCACCAAACTCAAATGTTTCCTTGTCGGCAACAGCGCCGTCACGCACACAAATGAGCGCCGCGCATGAGCATATCCCGTCAGCGTCAGCATAATATCCAATAACATCTTTTTCTTCATCAGGTGCTGCAACTACATGTTGACGTGCTCTCAGCCGTTCAAGTGCAGAAATTGAGTCCCGATAGCGAGCAGCCGCCTCAAAATTCTCCTCTTCAGCCGCTTCCATCATCTTCGCTTCAAGCGTTGCTTTAGCCTCGCCTATATTCCCGCGTAAAACTGTCAGTGCGGCGCTAATGGCAGCGGCATATTCATCATCTGAAACATCGCCACGGCAAACACCGCGGCATCGTCCCATTTGATAATATACGCACGGACGGACTTTTCTAATGTCACGGGGGAACTCATGCCGGCAAATCGGCAGGCCAAATATTTGAGAGACAGACGATATTATATCGCGTGCTACGGCAGCACTCGAATAAGGGCCAAAATAACGGGCTTCTGATGGACGCTCTGCGCCGCGCCGCCGCGTTATTATAAGACGGGGGTATTTTTCTCCCACCGTTACCTTAATATACGGGTAGTTTTTTGCATCCTTAAGTTTTACATTGTATTTTGGCGAATGGCGCTTTATAAGCGAAGCCTCAAGTGTCAGAGCTTCTATTTCGGTAGTACATACTATCGTGTCAAAGCTGTCGACAAGCGATACCATCCACTCGGTTTTTGGTGGATGACGCCCCTCAACAAAATATTGCGACACACGCGCACGCAGTGCCCTTGATTTACCGATGTATATAACCCGCCCGCGTTTATCCCTCATAATGTAAACGCCCGGCAGGAGCGGCAGGGCCGCTGCCGCAGCGCGCAAACGAGCCATGCGTTCGCTTTTCGCATCAGGCGCGCTGTGACTCTCCATATCGGTAAAAACCTCCGTAAAACAAACGGACGCAATTGTAAAAAGTGCATCCGTCTTTTGTTGATATTAAAAATAGCGGGCAGAGCGATTATTCGCTGAAACCCGCGTCTATCAAAGCAACAAGACCTTCGACAGCTTCAACCTCATCGCTGCCTTCCGCTGAAATAGTAATTTCCATGCCTTGATTAATGCCGAGAGAAAGAATGCCAAGTAAGCTTTTAGCGTTGACTTTCCCCCCATCACATTCGACCCAAATAGAGCTTGAGTACGTATTAGCTTTTTGAATAAAAAACGTCGCTGGCCGTGCATGAAGGCCAACACTGTTTTTTATCTTAATACAGCGAGAAGTCATATTTCCTCCCATGAGAAAACATAAAACGGCCCCATATACTCAGAAGCCAATATAATACTGATCAAATAAATTATAACCAATACCATAATTAAAATCAATAGCTATATTTATACATTTATTATTTTTAATATCGCGCATTTTGTTTATTATTTACGATACAAGCGCAATGTCAAGTATCATCGCAACAACTTTCATCAACCCGCTACTATCTGTTATAGTGATTGTCATTCCTGATGTCAGGAGTGTTTTGCCATTCAAATAATAAGTACCATCACTGAAATAACCTTCGGTAATTAGCGTGGCGCGAATATCAACATTGCCGCCTTCCTCACTGCGGTAAGCAAGCACAAGCTCACCATTTTCATTCTCAGTATAATACTGTGCCGGAGTAACGGTGAAATTCGCAGCAAGCTCCCCCACCACCTCAAATGACCCGTCAAGGTAAAACACCATGCCTTCCGAGAAATTATCGGCTGTTGTATACATAACATCTGATATTAGTATTGATACTGCGACATCTGATAATTCAGGTTCATTATGCAAAATACCTTTTTCGTTGGTTAAAATATACCTTGCGGCGACCGAGGCCAAGCAAACAATAATAAGTACGACGGCGAACGCATCGAGCACACCGAATCCATTTTTTATGTTTGCTTTATTTTCATTTAACACAGTCTCTCTACCAGATCCAGCACCGTATCTTCTTTTTCTCATTGCTGTCGCGCCACCTTCCCTCATCTGCTGACGTCGATGCACACGCCGGCAAAATAAAACTTGCTCGTTCGAAGCTCAAGATGTCCCTCAGCATATATCATATGCCCCGATACTGCGCTTCCAACGCCGTATGGACGAGCACTTGCCTCTATTGTCACATAAAGATCCATCATGCCGGGTATTGTTCTGCCCTTCTCATCAACGGACGCTTCGCGGCTGAAGGCTGTCACCGTCCCCATCGGCAGATTGTCTTCCATGTTGTAGACAGCATCGCCAACTGTAATCCTGTCCGAAAGCTCATCTCGTACGCCGGTAACCTTGACAACGTACTGTATTATATATCCGTCGGTGCCATCGTCTTTTGCAAATGTAAAGTGAATGAGCATAGCAACAAAAACGGCCACTGTTATAATGATGACAATGTCAGCCACTGATATGCGTACCCTATTTGCTGATGCCACACCAACGCCATTTTTTCTCACAGACAGTCATTCCTCCGTTTCGTATACATAAAACCGAAGCTCAAGCAGTGTCAAATATCAATCGACGCTTCGCGCTTGCTGCCTATCACAACACCCCAGTGTACGGAATCTTGCTTTGGCATCTCGCTATTATACGCGGAAATAAATGCAGCAAACATAAAGAATATTAAAAACACGCGCGGATCAGCCCAAATGTAATCGGTCATGCCATATATAAGCATAGCGGCAAAACCGGCGGCGCTGGCAGCGCTGTTAAGCCTCATACCGCCTCGCGTAAAGCGAACCGCTGTAAACGCTTTAATCATCAAAAGAAGCATAGCAAGGGAAAAGACAACAAGCCCCGCAATACCAAGCTCAATACCTATTTGAAGATAAAGATTTTGGCTGTCCTCGCTAAAATACGGCGCGTTTGAATAAAGAGAATATATTTTTGGGAAAAGTCCCTCCGCGCGGCCAACACCGCAGATCCAGTTGTCGTTTAGGATAGAAAGCGAGGTGCGGCGAACAATAACGCGCCCAATAGTTTGACTTCCAGACATATTAAATATGCCTGCAAGGTACCCAGCTGTTTTTTCAGGCAGTGAAAACAAAAGAATAGGAACCATGCAGCCAAAAGCAATAAGGACATATATATACTTAAAGTTATAAATTAAAAGAAACAGCAAAAGCCCGCCTGCCGCCCCAAGCCAAAGCCCGCGCGACAGCGTGTAAACGGCAGCAGCAACTGACACGGCGGCAAATAAAAACATGCGCAGCGGCTTTGAATCTCCCCGCCTTCTCAAGAAAGATGCTGTAAAAAGAGGTAGCGCAGCAACAAGATACAAAACGCAGCCTGATGCGTTTTTGGCTGCTTGTTCTACAAGTGAAAATATACCTTTTATGACGTTTGAGTTGATATGAGATAAATCCGGTATAAAATCAAATGCAAATCGCCGTACCAAAAACAAAACAGCGACGGTGGCGGCTCCATACGCTGCCGCACGACGGCAGCGCTCACGCTGGGCTTCGCTTTTTATTAAGTTTACGGTGATGAAATAAAACAGTATATAAACGACGTACATATTGACGCTTTTTGATGCGCCGTTTCCTGCATAATTGATTTTCTCTGCGAAATATAAAAGCACACCAAATAAAAACACATGAAAATCAGCAGGATCAAGGGAAAATGTACGCCGGCCGCGTATGAGCTTTAAAAAATATGAAGCCGAAAGGATAAGAATAAACTGTGCTGCCGCTCTTGCACTAATTAAGGGGGCTATTGCAAAAAAAACAACGACCCCGGCTTCCGGCGATATAAATAATATATACAGCGCCGGTATTGCAATAAGGACAGAAGTGATAACAAGAGGATCAACATAAAACGTTAAAAGCCCAAGTATCATTCCAATAATAAACGCAACATCGGCACGTCCCCTCCGGCGCTTAACTGTTGCCAAATCCTCACGACGGAACCCGGACACACTAAAAACAAGCCAGCGCGCTATGCGGCTCTCAGAGATAGCCTCTGCAAGAGTTTTTCTTGAGAGCAAAAGCGGCAGGGAAACAAGCATGAGTGATATACCGGTTATAAGCGAGTCGATATCAGCGCCAATTGCCGGCAACATCAGGCATATCAAATATATAATTGATGTATACACACCGAAAAAGAACAAAGCCAGCCCGTAATGCGAAAGTGTCAGCGATAAAAGATGCTTCATCTGAGCGGAAATAAACCTGAGATTTGTGCTTTTTTCAATAGATGCGGCAACAGTGCGTCTGACACGCGCCTCACAGCGCAAAAACAAGCGGTGCTTAAATATTCCCGCAAGTGCTGAGGAGCGCCACTTTTCGGCGATGACATTGTATGAGGTAAAAAAGTGTCTGACGACGCTGCAGTCAAACGATTCTCTTATTCGCGAACTGATTGAGCCACAACGCCCGCTGCCAGACTTAACGCGCCCGGTATCCACGGTGGTCGATGTGGACTTATCGGTGTCGCCCATAACACTCCCCCTCCTTGCTTTATGTCATCAATTCATATGTTTCTTATTCAATGTTCGACTTGTTGTCGCCGACTGCTGTTTTATCATCTTCGCCGCCGCATTTATTATCGCCGACACGCTCCCCGTCGCAAAGTAAATCCGGCCGCATAAGGCGCGTTATTTCAATCGCCCTCTCGCGGCGCCAATTATCAATTTTCGCATGATTCCCCGAGAGTAAAACCTCGGGAACCGGTATTCCCATAAAAACGGGCGGGCGCGTGTACTGCGGATACTCAAGAAGCCCCTCTGTAAGGCTTTCGCTTTCATAACATTCGGACGACGGAAGAACACCGTCAATGAGCCTTGATACGCAATCGACAACGACGCAAGCCGGAATCTCCCCGCCGGTCAAAACATAATCGCCGATTGAAACATACTCATCGACTATAAGATCAAGCACACGCTGGTCTACTCCCTCATAATGACCGCACAGAAGTATAAGCCTGTCATACTGAGCGAATCTTTTAGCTGTTTGTTGTGTGAAGACTTTTCCCTTCGGCGAAAGATAAATAACCCTGCGTGATTCGCCCGGCGCGCACTCCTTTAAAATCGCCTGATAACAATCGTATATCGGCTGCGGGGTCATCAGCATTCCGCGCCCGCCGCCGTAAGGCGTATCATCAACACGACGGTGCTTGTCCTTCGAGTAGTCTCTTATGTTGTACGTGTTAATTTTAATATGTCCCGCCGCTTGTGCGCGTCCCGTTATGCTGCTGTCAAGTACAGCGCGAACTACCTCCGGGAAAAGCGTCATTATATCAAATATCATCTGTCTATATACAAAATTATATTTTATATTTTTTTTGTTTCGGTAAAATATTGTCGTTAGTCAAGCATTCCTTCAATCGGACGCACATAGATTGCATCGTCTGTAATTTCTTTTACATACTCTGCAACAGCCGGCATCATCCTCTCACCGCGCGGTGTATCGACAACATAGATATCCGACGCACCGACATTGAATACATCCTTTAAAATGCCAAGCTTCTCGCCGGTATCGGCGTGAATAAGCGGAAGTCCAATTAAATCGGCAATAAAGTGTGCTCCCGGGGCTATATGCTCTTCAAGCTCGTCGCGTCCTGCGTAAATAATCTTATTTTTCAGAGTGGCAGCAGCATCAAGCGTGTTGATACCGGAGAGCGAGAGTAAGACGAAGTTCCCCATAACTGAACTGGACACGATCTCAAACACCACATCACCATTCGGGTCAAGATATATATGCCGCAGAGATGCAAGAATTTTTGGCGAATCACATTCGGCACGGACTTTAACTGCTCCGCGCAAGCCGTGCGTGTTGATGATCTCACCGCATCTTAGGTACTGAGGCTTCGCCATCAGATTAAGTTCCTCCAGTCCGATTATGTGACAAATGCCGTTAATAAAATGCTACACCTATTTTGTACATTATATCATGAAAGCAACCGTGTGGCAATTATTATAACTTTTGCTTTATATTTTATGTGTCTGTCTTTATATTGCTATGTTAGTGCTTGCGCTTAATCTTCGCTTGCAGGTTATATTATTTTAAATGTTAAGCACTTCTGATAATACGCAAAAACAAAAAAGGCAAAAAAAACACCTTCCAAAGGGAGGTGTTTAAGCGCGCCCTAAAGGATTCGAACCTTTGACCTACCGGTTCGTAGCCGGGCACTCTATCCACTGAGCTAAGGGCGCAAGGTTTTTTTGAGCCTAAATATGATAGCACATTGCCCGTCCGCTGTCAAGTGTAATTAATGAAAATATTATTATAACGTTGTAGGTTTTTCAAACATATTGGACAGTCAATGATCAAGAAAATGGATAGGAGAAAGATACCCGAGAGGGCGCATAGGGGTAGAATTTGATTTTCAAAGATAAATAGCAAGCTATTTTTTTGTATTGTAACCCTACAAATTTTTTTACCGTTTCGTTTAATTATGCTTGTTGCAATCGTAAAATAATCGTGATATAATAATGTAACTTATTTAAAAGCGGTCGTGCCAAGCGCGATTTTTGTGCTTGCGTACAGAAATTGCGGCCGCCCTCACTAATTGAACACTTCGGTGTTTTTATATAATTATAATGAAAATTATTGATATATCTCAAGAGCTTTATAGCTCTGTTGTTTTCCCTGGCGACACACCTCCTATGCCGCGGCGCGTCATGTCAATATCAAGCGGTGATGCCATAAACTTAACAGATGTTACAATGTGTGTTCACAACGGCACGCACGTCGACGCGCCATGTCATTTCATCGACGGCGCTCCATCTGTTGACCAGCTTGATTTGCAACGCTTTGTGGGCACAGCCGATGTGATTTCCGTGCACGGAGCGGCAAACGCTGAGGCTCTTGCCCGATTGATTCCCTCCGACTGCAAGCGTCTTCTCATACGCGGAGCAGACTACATAACTGCGGACGCCGCACGCCTTATCGTTGAGCGGGGAATTCTCCTTGTCGGCGTAGAATCACAAAGTGTAGGCAATCCCAAGTCCCCTCGTGAAACACACCTCATTCTTTTGTCTTCAAACGTCGCCATAATAGAGGGGCTGCGCCTTAAAAATGCACCTGACAGTCGATACTTTTTATTTGCAGCGCCTATAAACATGGGCGGCTCCGACGGTGCTCCCTGCCGCGCCGTCTTGATAAGCGACATCACATTAATATAAAAACCGCTTTAGTCTTAACCAACCTAAAAATACATAGATTTTTATACGTAATAAACCGGTCCATAATAAATAGTAGCCGGTGTGAATACAACTTTGATTTTCCAAAGGAGTACACCATGTACGCTTATAAAAAATTTTTTTTAATTATTATTTCGGCTCTACTTATAACAGCTTTATGTGCTGCAATGCTTGCCTCATGTGACTCATCAAAAGGTGACAATACAGACAACACAAAAGATAACAGCACAGCCCCCAGTAGTTCTCCCACAGAAAATAACGATCCCGATGATTCGGACGGCGACAACACAGGAGACGACGAAATTGGCGAAAAGCCTGATAACACCCAGGTTGTGCGCTATACAAAGTTCGACCTTAACGAATCATACAACGACTACGATGCAAAGATAACATTTTCGGATTCATCCGTTAAAATCGACGGTAAAGGCGCCGCTGCAAATGACACTGTCGTCACAATATCCGCCGAGGGCACATATATTCTCACTGGCTCATGCAAAGACGGTCAGGTCATAGTCGAAGTAACAAAAGAGGAAAAGGTTCACCTCGTCTTCGATAAGCTCAGCCTTATCTGTAAAACAAGTGCTCCCATATGGATTAAAAGTTGCGACAAGACATCAATTACTCTTGTTGAAGGAACAACCTCCACTCTCCAGGATGGCGACAACTACACCGGTTTGAATGCCGAAGGTGAACCTAACGCCTGTCTTTTCTCAAAAGACGACCTTACCATAAATGGGACAGGCACGCTTAAAGTTTATGCAAACTACAATAACGGCATCGGTTCTAAGGATGACCTGAAGATAATAAGCGGCACTATCAATGTAACTGCTGAAAATCACGGAATCCGCGGCAATGACAGCGTGACAATCAAAGAAGGAAACATAACTATCGCATGTAAAAATGACGGTATCAAATCAACAAACAAAACAAGGCAAGATAAAGGTTATGTCTTTATTGAAGGTGGCACTATCTCGATAGACTCCGGAGACGATTCACTGCAGGCTGTTACTTCAATAACTGTGACGGGCGGTAAAATCAACGCTGACGCCGGCGGTTCCATCGTCAACTGCGACGGAGAGGTTAATATAGCTGACGGAGCTATCAATAAGTAAATCTCAAAAACAATAAAAATTCAAGCCACACAAAAGGGTTATCCCCTTTTGTGTGGCTTTTGCATGCACTATGCTGTTTCACAACCGAGCAACATACATTAAGACAGCCAATAAACTTTTTTATCTTACGGTATGTTTATATCAAAAACGATTCAAAACTGTTCCTTATATAGCTTGACGGTTGCCCCGCACCGTATCCGAGTGAAATTATTGCCATCAGCTCCAAATCGCTGTTTTTTATATTCAGCATAGCCTTTATCTCATCATCCTTCGGTAAAATCTCGCCTATCCAGCAGCTTCCGATGCCAAGCGAATGTGCGGCAAGCATTATATTCTGAATAGCCGCGCCACAAGACTGAGCGTCCTTTAGACGGTCATACGAGCGGCTTTTATCAAGATAAACAGCAACTAAACACGGAGCCGTTCTCATCCACGTACCGTGTCTTGATAAATCTGAAATTTTGTTTATCAGCTCTTTGTCAGTAATAACTTTAAACTTCCACGGCTGTCCGTTTCTCCCCGAAGGTGCGCTAATCGCTGCTTGCAGCAGTGTCTTTATCGTATCTTCATCAAGCGGTCTGTCAGTATAACCCCTGACGCTTCGCCTTGTCATGATACAGTCTATAACGTTCATCTGTGCCCCCTTATGCTGTCATGGTATGTAGTAAATATACATTATCACATAATATCAGCACTTTCAATATATTAATTCAAGCCAACCCTCTTATGAAAAAACCCGGCTGCAGCGCTATTGCACTACAGTCGGGTTTTGTAAGCTGGGATAACAGGATTCGAACCTGTAATATCAGAGTCAAAGTCTGGTGTGTTACCCCTTACACTATATCCCATTGAGTTTTTGTATGCTTAATTATAGGTGTCTATGCCGTCAAGCTCCCCAAAAAAAGCATACTGATACATATATACACCGCGAATTAGGTGTATATTTATCGTCAACGGAAATGATTATACCACGAGCCATAACGCGTGTCAATCATAAGTCATCATGATAATATTTTATCTGATATAAAATGTTTTTAGTCATATAGTATAATCCAACGCAGACGCTTCACCGCTTTAACCTGACTGATAAAGCACAGAAATGCACCATCGCACATTTTTCTCATGATAATTATGATTTTATATGCGAAAGCGCAAATTTAAACAGCAGCGAGATGCTCACGAACAAAAAATCACATAAAAATTAAAGCAATCGTATAAACAAGCGAAGACACCGTATATGCAGTGATAAAATGAACAAATATAGCGAACATAACGCGCCGCCATCCTCCGGTTTCACTTTTAATAACGGCAAGAGAAGCAATGCACGGAACGTACAGCGCTGTAAACGCAAGAAAAGCAAGCGCATTTGCCGCTCCAAACCCCGTTGCCGTCATAGCTTCGCGCAGTGCGTACATACCGGAGATAGTATGAAGCCCGCTGACACCATATATGACGCACATCGCAGAAACAACGGCTTCTTTCGCCGCAATCCCTGCTATCAGCGCCGCCGCTATCTGCCAAGAACCAAGCCCGGCTGGCGCTAAAAACGGCTCGGCAGCGCGGCAAAAAGCCGCACCGAAGCTGCCGCTCATATCTGGTGAATAGCCTTCGGCGCCAATATGTAAAAATATCCATAGCCCCGCCGCCGATAGGAAAATAACAGTCCCCGCACGCACGAGGTACTCACGTAACTTCTCATATACACTGATAAAAACTGTTCTTGCTGACGGGAGCTTATAATCTGGCAGCTCAATTATCATCGGGCCCGGGCGGCTTTTTTCATCATCAAGCCGTGATCCTATAAAAGCAACGATAACAGCCGCTAAAATGCCTGAGCAAAACGCCCCGAATGTCACAAGCCACGCATACCGCCCGAAAAACAAAGCGGATATTAAAATAAATACAGGAAGGCGCGAGCCGCACGCCACAAACGGTATCATTAAAATTGTGCGGAGCCGCTGTTGTTTGCCATCAAGGATTCGTGTAGCCATGATAGCAGGCACCGAGCAGCCGAGCCCAAGAATTATAGGGATGAAAGCCTTCCCCGTCAGGCCGAGATGCACCATAACACCGTCGGCAAGATATGCGGCGCGCGCCATATAACCGCTGTCCTCAAGCAGCGCCAAAAGCAAAAAAAGTAAAAGTATATTCGGTAAAAACATCAAAACGCCGCCAACGCCGGCTATGACCCCGTCAATAACAAGCGATAAAACCCAGTCGGCAGCACCGGCGTCAGACAACACACCCGCTATATATACCGATATTGCATCAAGCAGCCTCCCAATAAACTCCTCGATAGCATTTCCCGCACTGAATGTGATGTAAAAAATGACTGCCATAATAGCAAGAAATATAATAGGCCCTGCTACAGTGTGCGTCAGCACGGCATCTGCTCTGTCGCTTGCTGCTGCCCGGCGCAAGCTGCCTCTTGCCGGCGCGCATTCGGTAACGCAGGCACTGATAACGTCGCTGATAAAAGCATATCTCATCACCTCCGATGCACCCTGTGGCACCGGAGGTTTTTGATTTTTATATGTACTGCTGCGATTACCGCTTCCATCAATGCGCGCTTTTTCAGCCTCAGTAATTGCAGCATCAAGCAGCTCATCAAGCCCTGTGCGGCGGGCAGCGGAAACACTAACAGCCGGGGCGCCAAGCATCCGCGATAATCGCTGCGTGTTGATAAATATACCGTTTTTTTTTGCCAAATCCGCCATGTTAAGCGCAACGACAACAGGTGTTCCCGCGCCTATCAGCTGTGTGGTGAAAAAAAGGCTTCTCTCAAGCGTACAGGAATCGGTGACGTTTATGATAACATCGGCTCCAATCGCCCCTCCTGAAAAGTCAGTGCTACCCTCACCGGCGTTTTCAGCGTCACTACGAACGCCTGTTAAAAACCGAAGCGCTTCCACTTCCTCAGGCGAGCCCGGGTAGAGAGCATATGCCCCCGGCAAATCGACAAGGCGTAGAGTGCGTCCCTTGTAGTGAACTGTTGCCTCCTTCACTTCATATGTAACGCCGGGCCAGTTCGCCGTTTTGAAGTGCGCGCCCGTGTAATCGTTATAAAGCGTCGTCTTTCCGCTGTTCGGGTTTCCGGCAAAAGCAATGGTTATTACTTTACTATCATTTTTCTTCGTGCCACCTCTTGTATCTGACACCAGCGTATGCTGTTTTATTTTTGCTGCTGTAACTGCAACTCCCGATTTTGCTACTATATCTTTTGCTGTCATAAAAATTACATTATCTCCTCGTCTGCGAAAGGATTACGCATGATGCCGCCCCCTTTGCTGCCGCGTAACGCGCTCCCCTTACACGAAACACAACAGCACTCCTTCCACGCGAAAGCACCGTTACCTGTGCGCCCTTGGTGAGCCCGAGGGCGGACAATCGCAGCTTCAGTGATGGTTTTGAGTATATTGCAACGACTCTGTAGCATCCGCCAACAGGCGCGTCGTAAAGCGTCATATGCGCCCCCCAACTGTTGAATTCATATATATGTATATGAAATACATATTGAAATTACGTGCATAAATAAAGAAAGTCTCGTCTTTTCTATTGAAGAAAACAAAGCCCCGTTGAGAATAATCCAAACCATCTGTTGTTTATCAGGCTTGATGATAAAATCTATGAAAAAGTTAACCGATTATAGAGCTTTTAAACTTATACATGTAAAATGTAACGAAAGAAGTATATAGTGGTAGCAGTTAGTATGGCGTCATCACACATTGGTAAAATACAACGCAGTAAAACAATAAGGAGAAAACTATGAAAAAACAGCTTTATATATCATATTTGGAATTATGATAATTATTTGTGTTGCAATCCTTATTGGATTGAATATTTTATTGAAAAGCGAATTTACGGAAGAAAACTACGATGGCGTAACAATAACAGTAGATGAAAATAGAATATCTAAAACAGGAATTACTTTGATTATAAAAAATGATACCGACAAAGAACTAACATTTGGTGAAGACTATATTCTTGAAAAGAAAATCTTAGGACAATGATATCGAGTTATATATAAACCAAGCGCTATATTTAGGAATGTTGTCACGGTTTGTATAGAAACCATAGTACCTAAAGAATCAGAATACACACTTGAAATTAATTTGGAGTGGTTATGCGGCAATCTTAAAAAAGGAACCTATCTAATTGTGAAAGAATTTTCAGTTGATAAGCATAAATCATTTAAACTTGTAGCCGAATTCACGATACCTACAAAAAGTGATAAGAATAATACATAGTAAAGTCTTAGAAAACAGGCAACAGAACTATTTTGTTTTCCTCTTGTAGTATCAATTACCCAATTTTGAAATTACATCTTCATTACATTGCTTATATAAAAAAAGACAAGTCGTAAAAATTTAGACTTGTCTCTTTTTTATTTATATAGTTAAAACGCGGGACTTATGACTTACAAAACGGTGAAAATGTCAGCGGCAGGTTGTGTTTTGCCAGTGCCGATATATACTTTTAACGCGCGGCGTTTTACTTTCATATTATGAATTGTATAGTAAACTACCCCGCTGACAACAGTATTCACTCTTTTAATATGCGTTTTTATTCTCTTCCTTTACGGCTTCAGCACCAAGCTGCGCCCAGTTATGTGCACCGCCAGTGTACCAAAGCTCAAGAAAGCTGGTAGCTGACGGATAGGCAGCCGTAAACTCCGTCGCGACAATATCATAGCTGTATATCATCCGCTCGTAAAGGTAACCTTCTTCCCTCACAGCACGAAGCTTTACTATAATTCCGACCTTTGCAAGATTTTGCTGAACGCATTGTGCCAATTTTATCTCGCTTGGAGTGTTTAGCGTTAGGTATTTGATATCAAAGCGGCGTGCGTTATCTATAATTCCGTCGCCATCAGCGTCAAGTCCAATTTCTGCAAGAATGCGCCTCGCCTCGGCTAAATTTTCTTCTGTGTTATTAGAAAAGTATCCGGGCGCTTTCTCATCAGCATATGCATAAAGAGCATCGCTTACACCATACAATCCACCAACGCCATCCGGCGTATCCTTAGGTATGATAGACGTCGATGCAACAGCACCTTCTCCAACCGTTTCTATAACTTGATTGCGGTCAATAAGAAGCGAAAGCGCGCGGCGCAGATTTGCAGCCTGAGCAGCTGTCATTCCTCTAAATATTTTGCTGTGAAAATTAAAGCACAGATAATGTGATGAAAGAATCTTGCCATCATTAACTGTCATCTGAGGGTGCCCGCTGCTGCTTTGTGTTTCTTCATCAAATGTCGGTACAAAATCAACAAGCGAAAGCCCCCCTGCCGCAAAAGCGGCTGTATTTTCTTCCCTGTTTCCGAAATAAATCTTTATTTCGCTAATTCGGACATTTTCGGCATCGTAGTATTTTTCGTTTTTTACAAGCGTAATTGAGTTGCCCGAAGTCCAAGACGAAAACTTATACGGCCCTGAAACGACAGGGTCTGCATCTCTCGTCCACGCGCCCGCATCAAGCACGTTTCCGTAAATATCTGAATAACCCTTCGCTCTTTTGACGCAGTATTCATTTACAAGAGCAAACGCTGGGGTGGCGCATAAATCAATAAAATATGGGCACGGACGCTTTAGCTGCACGATAAACGTGCGTAAGCTTGAGTCTGTTGATGTAATCATCATCTTGCCGTTGTCATCACGTGCAATTACATCAAAAAGATAAGCATATTTACAGCCAGTTGATTCTTGTGCTGCCCGCTCCCACGAATATTTAACATCTTCGGCATCAATTACGGTGCCATTCGACCACAAAAGCCCCTCGCGCAGCGTGAAGGTGTAACTCAGCCCATCCTCCGACACCACATAACCGGCAGCAAGATCAGGGGTCGGCAGCCCGTCGGCTCCAAACTTAAAAAGTCCGGCTGATATGTTGACGGCAACTGTCGTCTCAATGGGGTCATATGCCATCGCAGGGTCGATTTCTCTTGCCTCCCCTGTTAATCCGACGGAAATTTTTGAGGAGTCGCCAAGTGATGCGCCTGCAAAATATTTCGCTCCGCTGCATGATTCGTAAACTCCTGTAAGACCCGGTACAGATGTGAAATCACTGTTTTTAGTGTGCACCGGAACAACACATCCTGTCTCCATGAGCATGTCTTCAGCCTCATGAAGAAGAGCTTCGCGTTCAGCGGCGTCACCGGATACCATAATGGAATCTATAAGTTCATCGTAATTCTCCCAGTTGTTTTGCTCAACTTTATTGCCGGAAGAACAGCCCGTTAGAGCTATCATTAATACTACCGCTGCGGTGGCAACCGTTGCAGCAGCGACTACTGCTCCCCTGCCTATAAACCTCATAAGCCTTGCCTCCTCTGCGCGGCGGTCTTTATGACCCAGGTTTTTGATGAACACAAAAAACAAATCCACGAATATAGAATGCTGTACAGTTTTATTAACATAACAAAAATAATTGTACCAGTGAAGAAGCTTAAAATCAAGTGAAGCATACTAAATATCTTACATACATGTAAGCAGGCGCTGCATGTATTGATATGACAGCATAAATAAAACAGTAAATCTTAATCGCCTTAATGCCTTTTCCCTTTCTTTATGACCATATTGAAATAAACGTAAAAACGTCATATCCTTTATTTTACACAATTATAAAAGGAGTATTATCAAATGTATTATATCTTCAGACGTAACACTGGTTTTGGTTATCCGGATTACATCCGTGATTTCAATACAATGACCGTTACGTATAACCCTTTTCAGGCGCAGCAGGTATCGGATGAGGAGATATTCTTCATCGACATTCCATATATGAATTCTCTTGGCTTTTACGCAGTTCCAATTGATGAGATTGGCATACGCTTTATACCCAGACTTCTGTTCAGACCGCCATTTAGGGGATTTCGCCCAAGGTTCACACCTCCGCCGCCAAGACGCAGATCCGGTCTGCCGTTTATCAGATTCCCACTGTTCCCAATCCGCCGTTCCGGTAGTGGTCCCGGCCGTCCCGGTGGCGGCCCCGGTGGTGGTCCCGGCGGTGGTCCCGGCCGTCCCGGTGGTGGTCCCGGCGGCCCCGGCGGTGGTCCCGGCCGTCCCGGTGGCGGTTCCGGTGGCCCTGGTGGTGGCCCTGGCCGTCAAGTTGGTGGTTCTGGTAGCTCCGGCGGTGGCACCAGAAGCGGACGTCGCTAAAATACTGTCAATATACCCGTGTAAATCAATGTTTAAAAAATGCTATTAGCCCCGACTGACACATAATCCGTTCAAAACAGTGCTGAAAAAAGTCAAGCGGGCCTATCTCGGGTGAAATATTTATAATTAAACTACAAAAAGGTATTGCATTTTGCGATGTAATACCTTTTTTCTAACGCCAATCACACATTTAGTGGTTGGCGTATTTTTTTGTTGATAGTTCCCTTGAAGAACAGCGATTTTTAAAAATCACTGAAAAGCCCACTGACACAATTCCATCAACTTAAGCTGTTTGGGGTGGGTTGTGTTAATGTTTTAAGGTGAAAGTATTTAGGAAAGCTAATTATTGTAGTATAATAGTTTGAACATCTGTTTAAGTAAGCATTGCAACAGAAAAAATACAGTTCAAAAAATTAAAATATGGAGTTAGAATTATGGTTCACGTAGTTTGCTGCGACAACACAGGCAAAAAGGAGAGCGGGTTCTTGATAAGATTTTATCAGGCGAAAAAAAATGATAATCCGAAGTGCGTCCGGTCGAAAGATTCCTCACAGCCGTGTATTTGAAGGAGAAACTCTCTATTTCATGGAAAAAGGACCAATGGAGATATCCGCCAAAGCAACCGTCACCTCAGTGCAAAATTATGTAAAACTATCGGAAGAAGAAATAAACAAGGTGTTCTCTGAATATGAGAGTAAACTGGCACTTACGCAAAAGCAGTAGGAGTGATGCACAAGAAGTGCATTTGCCTTGTAGAGTTTATCGGTGTTGAGAACATTGAACCACCCCTGCAATTTGAAAAACAATCCAATATGGATGATTGGCTAATAATTGAAAAAATTGAGGATGTACTTGTAGGAACAAGTATTCCGTATAACTATGCTAAATCAAGACTGTAATTTACTGTCCAATTTCGTTTATCTGTTGAGTATTGATTTATATTCATTCTCAATAACAGCAAAAGAGCCAACCGGCTTCTTACCGAGTTGTTTGAGCTTTCACAATTAGACAGCCCTGAGTTTTCACTAAAGCTGCAAAAAACAGATATCTGCGAGTATATCCGGCAAATCCGTGGCGATCTTGTGCCGCAGTTGGAACGCGAAGGCTTTAAATATGAGTTCAACATTCCTTAAGATAGTGTTTTTGTACTGCTTGATACCGACCGGTTTAACCGTATTATTCAAAACCTCGCAAACAATGCGATGCGGTACAATCCTGAAGGAACGCTGGTAACGGTAAGTCTTCTGGTGCAAAATAATTATGTGTTGATTGATTTTAGCGATGACGGCGTCGGCATACCGGGACATCTTGTAAAAAGCATGTTCAAGCCTTTTGTCAGAGCAGATGATTCCCGCAACTCTAAAACCGGTGGCAGCGGCCTTGGGCTTTCCATAGCGAAAAGGATAGCAGAAGCTCACGGAGGAGATTTGACTTTGCTTCCCGGTAAGGACAAGGGCAGCACCTTCCGGATTGCGATTCCTGTGATTTAAGGTAAATTTTAAATTCATTTCAGCTGTATGACAGGTTCAATTGCTATGATATTAATGAACTTGAATACAGCTGATTTTTTAGGAGGGTTGTTATGACAAAATATATATCTCTAATATTGTTGATGCCGGTTTCCTTAATAATTTCTCACAAGGCAAATAAGGAAAGCTGCAAAGACATGGGAAAACAATGAAACTGATGCACTTTTTGATGTTTATGTCACTGTGGTCAAACGCACCGGGTATGTTTTGTTATCTATCTATAAAAAGCAAAAAAGTCAAGCGGCGCTTGACTTTTTTGCTTTATTTTATTCTTTAATACATATCTATTACTGAAGAAGGGGATTATGTGAAGCACAATATTATTC
>JAAYLD010000065.1 GCA_012522015.1 Clostridiales bacterium | reverse complement strand
CCGTCCCATCCGCCGAAGTTATCGTCATCGTCGGCAGGTTCTGTTTCTGGCGGTTCATATATTGTGTCGGCCACTCCTACGATTTCCTTTATTCTACCGTTGCTGTCTGCCCAGTATTCGGCGAAGGAGCCTTCCCAAACGCGAACAGTGAATGAGCCGCAGCCCTTAAATGCAGAATCGGGTATCACCTGTACCTCGTCAGGGATAGTTACATATTTTAAGCTTGAGCAGTTTGCAAAGAAGGAAATCGGAATCTCCGTCATTCCCCGAGGCAATGTCACTTCAGATAGGGACGTGCAATCAGAGAAAGCGCTGACGCCGCCAATGGTAATGCTGTCATGGAAATTAATTTCTTTCAATCCGGAGCAGCTGGAAAAGGCGCCCTTTGGTATGCTCGTAAGCGTCTTTGGTATCGTGACAGATGTGAGAGAGCTGCAGCCTAAAAATGCGTTGTCATCAAGAGAGGAAAGCGACGGCGGAAGCTCGAAATCTGATAAGGCTGAACAGTATTTAAAGGCTTCTTTTTGAATTTCGGTAACGCTGTCCGGCAGCGAAGCAGAGGCAAGTGATGAACAACCGTAGAATGTATATTCTTTTATCACTGTTATGCCATCCGGAACGGCAACGGAAGTAAGTGACTTACAGTTTAAAAATGCGGAAGCACCAATATCTTTGACCGTTTCTTTTATATCAAATGATGTAAGTGATTCGCAGTCGGTCATCGCTCTATCTTCGATGGTTGTCAGCATACCTTTAACTGTGATGCTTTCAAGCGATTTGCAGCCCCAAAACACACCGGTTGAAAGAGACGTTACGCCTTCGGGAAGAATTATTTCCTTAAGCGATGTGCACTGATAAAAAGCTCCGGGACCAATTGTTGTGACAGTTGATGGGAACGTTATCGATTCAAGCGACTTGCAGCCAGAGAAGGCGTTTTCGCCGATTGTTGTAACCCCCTCAGGGAGCACGATGGATTTGAGACTTGCACATCCAGCGAAGGCATTTTTATCAATTGTAATAAGACCTGGTGAAAGATTGACCTCAGTGAGTGATTTACAGTCTTGAAAGCCGCTCTCGCCTATACGGGTTATGGTGTTGGGAAGTGTTATGCTTTCAATAAACTCATCAAGAAAAGCTTTGTCAGCGACTTCTGTAACAGGAACCCCGTCATAATAATCTGTTACTGTAACTTTTGCGGATTCGCCGACATACTTCACAACAGCGGCGGCATCACCCCTAACCTCAATCCTGACACCGAATGTCCCACCTTTACAGGAAAATAAACAAAGTGCCGTAACAATAAGAGCAGCAGCAAAGAATATTTTTTTCAAATCTGCGCACCCCAGCCCGTCTTATAATGATTGTGAAAGACAATATGTATAGTTTTACATAATGTGCCGTCAATACCTTATAAGTATAACGATTTCAGTATACCAAAGTGATATGTCAAATTCAACGAACAAACATAAAATTAACACTGTGTTCAAAGAAATGTATAATCTAATCGTACATAAAAGCATTTGTTTTGACATTAACATAAGCATTATGAAATTATTATTAAAACATCAAATGCAGTGAAGTTTTATAAGGCTTAATGTTTCAGTTATGTATATTGGCAGTAACGCAACCACAGTAACAAACAAAGACATTGACGGTAGAGCGCACAAAGCACGCAAGTGCGGCACAAGCGTACAACATATAAAAAGTAGCTTTTACTATATTAATATTTCTGTTGTGCCAATGCCGGCAAAAACCAAATATTAACGAAATGTGCTTGACAAATTTCAAAATAAATTGTTAAATAGATTGTTAGCTTATATCGCGTAGCGTCCATCCGCATATGATGTTATAGAATCGACGGGCAGCTATGCACCCGTACTGAAAGTGAGGTAAAGCAATGCGGAAAAAGACAGTATGCTTAATATTTGGCGGCAAATCAACTGAATACGAAGTATCGCTTCAGTCTGTAACCGGTGTTTTAAATAACATTGATCGCAATAGATATGACATCATAACAATCGGCGTTACGCGAGAGGGTAGATTTTACTTATATGATGGCCCGCGGGAAAAAATAGAAGACGGTACATGGTGTACATCTGGCAATATAACGCCTGTTTTTTTTGATCCGTCAAATCCTGACGCTCCGTTTGCTATAGTTACGGGAGGAGATGTCAAACAGCTTCAAATCGACTGTATTTTCCCCGTAATGCACGGAAAAAACTGCGAGGATGGCACACTTCAGGGTATGTTTTCGCTTGCCGGTGTGCCATATGTAGGCTGCGGCTGCACAGCTTCCGCCATTTGCATGGATAAAGCAACAGCAAAGAACATTTTATCAACGCACGGTATCCCTCAGGCGAAGTATTTGTGCTTTACAGCGGACGAAATTGATAGGCGAGCCGACACGCTTTACGAGGTGGTAGAAGAAAATTTTTCGTACCCTGTATTTGTCAAACCGTCGGCAGCAGGCTCCTCCGTTGGCGTAACAAAGGTAAAATCGCGCGCTGATTTGCCAGCGGCGCTTCGTTGTGCTTCCATTCATGACAGAAAAGTGCTTATTGAAGAGTTCATTGATGGACGTGAGATCGAGATAGCGGTGCTTCATGAGCCGGACGGAACAATAATAGCATCCGAATGCGGCGAAATCGACCCGGGCAGCGAGTTTTACGACTATGCTGCAAAATACATAAATGATACGGCCAAATACTATGTACCGGCAAGAATTGAGAAGTCTACGCAAAAAAAGATTGCCGCGATTGCAAAAAAGGTTTTTGTGACGCTTGGATGCCGTGGCTTTGCCCGCGTTGACTTTTTTGTGCGGGGACATGGTGATGGCGAAGAAGTCATATTCAACGAAATAAACACAATTCCTGGTTTCACGTCAATTAGCATGTATCCCCGTCTTATGGAGTATTCCGGCGTTCCGTACAGCGAGCTTATTACCTGGCTTATCGAGGGAGCCGGAACATAGTAGTATAGCCATTAATGCGATTTGTAAATATAATTAAACCACATAAATTAAGAAAAAATAAATTTTACAGACACCGGCGTTAGGTGCCGCGCGTCGCCTATTTGAAAATGAAAATCGACTGCATATACGATGATAACACCGCAGAAAAAGCCGCAAGGGCCGCCGTCACAGCGCTAAAAGCGGCGGGGCTTATTGCCGCCACGGCAGAATCATGTACGGGCGGGCTTATTTCTAAGCTGATAACAGATGTTCCCGGAGCATCTGTTGTTTTTGCCGGCGGCATTGTGTCGTATTCAAACGAAATGAAAGAGCGCATACTTGGAGTTCCAACCGATATTCTCATCAGACATGACGCCGTATCAGAGCCGACAGCACTTGAGATGGCTCGCGGTGCCCGCAGGGCGTGTGGCGCTGATGTAGCCGTCTCGGCAACTGGCATAGCCGGTCCCGGCGGGGGCACATCGGACAAGCCTGTAGGGACAGTATGGGTCGCCGTATCGTGCGACGTCTGGGAGGAGGCATTTATTTTAAATCTCCCGCCCCATGAGAGCCGCACGACGATACGAAGGACGACAGCTGTCTTTGCGCTCTATCTTCTTGCCGAAGCGGCGAGCCGTATGCAGCAGAGCAAATCTTTAAATCAATAATAAGTTTAGTATAATTAAGATATATTCAGTTAACCGAAAGAGGTATCTATAAAATGACTAAGTTTAGAAAAATCGGTGTGTTGACATCTGGGGGTGACGCACCGGGGATGAATGCCGCATTGCGCGCAGTAACGCGTTCTGCTATTGAACGTGGTGTAGGTGTAATGGGCATATACAGGGGATTCCGTGGTCTTTTGGAAAATGATATTAGACCGCTTGGTTATAGAGATATGTCCGGCATACTCCACGAAGGCGGCACGATAATATATTCTGACCGTTGTGATGAGTTTCGCACACTTGAAGGACAGAAAAAAGCGGCGGAGGTATGCCGTGCAAACGGCATTGACGGTGTTGTCGTCATCGGAGGCGATGGCACATTCCGCGGAGGCGTTGACCTGACGGCACAGGGCATACCGACAATAGGAATTCCGGCGACGATAGACAACGACATAACGTCTACAGATTATACGATAGGCTTCGATACAGCCGTTAATACATCAGTAGAGATGGTTGACAGACTGCGCGACACGTGTGAATCACTCGCGCGTTCAAATGTCGTTGAAGTAATGGGCCGTGATTCAGGCGATATAGCGATTCATGTAGGAATATCCGTTGGCGCCATAGGCATTGCTATTAAGGAAATACCGTTTGATGAAAAAGCGCTTATAAAAAAGATTATCAATGCCAAAAACAGCGGCAAGCGCAATTATATAGTCATTGTATCTGAGGGACTTGGTAATTATTCTGAGCATCTTGCTAAAATAATACCTGAGAAAACAGGCGTTGATGCCCGCTTCGCGCGTCTTGCACACGTTGTCCGCGGCGGACGCCCGACAGTCAGGGACAGAATGCTTGCCACACGTATGGGTGACAAAGCCGTTGAGTGCATGCTTAAAGGTGAAAGCAATGTCGTTATGTGCGAGCGCAACGGTGAGATTATTTCAATGGATATAACGTATGCTCTGAAGCTCGACCGCATGTATAAAAAAAGATTAAAGGAAGGCGAACTCAACAGTTACTCTCTGCGCGACATTGAGGAAATGCGTGCTATTTGCGCGGAAAAAGCTGCGCGGCTTCGCGAGCTCTACGAAATAGCTGAGCGCCTGTCGAAGTAATAAATGGCTGTGAGGCTGTGAGGGGGGGGACAGGTTAGTGGTGTTTACTGATGTTTTAAGATCTGTCCGATAACTGCCAAATAATTAATTCAAATACATAATAAATTCGACATTATAATGAATGCCAAACTTGTAAAGGCTTGGCTATTCGTTATTTTTTATAATTTTTATCCGAAAACATGCAAAAATTACGTAATATTGTTTGATAATTTAAACAGTTATTGACATAGCCGTACTGTTGAGGTAGAATTAGCATAATATTTTACAACGATTAAGCGGAGGTAGAGCGGGTTTATGGAAAAGACAATAAAGGAAATAGCGCAGCGGATAAGGGGATTGCGTGAGATTTTAGGAATATCGGTGGAGGATGCGGCAGCCGCTACTGGCGTCACACCGGAGCAATATGAAGCATACGAGAGCGGGAAGCTTGATTATACATTTACGTTTATATATAAATGCGCGCACTTATTCGGTGTAGATGTAACCGACATACTTAAAGGCTCAAGCCCAAGGCTATCTACATACTCGGTAACGCGCCGTGGCGGCGGCCTTCCGATTGTGCGCAGGCGGGGGTTTTCTTATAATAACCTTGCTCCACTTTTTAAGAATAAAATTGCAGAGCCCTTTTATGTTGTAGCAAAGTACTCTGAAGCTGAGCAGAATGAGCCGATAAAGCTATCGACGCATGAAGGGCAGGAATTCGATATAATTTTACGCGGCAGCCTGAAAATACAGCTTGAGGATCATACGGAGATTCTCAACGAGGGCGATTCTATCTATTATGACAGTTCACGCCCGCATGGAATGATTGCGTATGGCGGCAGCGACTGCGAGTTTTTAGCTGTCGTTATGAACGCAAGTGGTCTTGCTTACCAGTATCCGGACGAGAGCAGTCTGTCCGTAAGCCCGGCCGGCGAGTATGTGCGCGGTCCTGATGATATTGCCCAAAATTATGTTTCTGTAAAAACAGATGTAAATGGCACACCAACAAAGATTGAGTTTAAAAATACAGAGCATTTCAACTTCGCTTATGATGTAGTCGAAGCACTTGCAAAATCAAAGCCTGATAAGCTTGCGCTTTTACATCTTGACCGGCATAAAAATGAGGAAAAGGTTACCTTTGGCGAACTCAACCGCGATATTAATATGGCGGCTAATTACCTTTATTCTCTCGGCATACGCAAGGGTGACCGCGTAATGCTCGTTTTACGTCGTCACCATCAGTTCTGGGTTACACTTTGTGCTTTACATAAAATTGGCGCTGTTGCCATACCTGCAACGACGCAGCTAATGAAAAAAGACTATGTTTATCGCTTCAATGCAGCCGGGGTAAGCGCTGTCATTGCAACACGCGACGATGGTGTTCCGGGGCATATAAATGATGCGTTACCTGAGTCTCCGACGGTGAAGTTGCGTATTGCAGCCGGTGGCGAGTCAGAGACGCCTGAGGGCTGGCTTGATTTTGACGCTGAGGTCGCTTCTTTAAAGTATTCGGCTGAGTTCCCGCGCACACCTGACACTGCATGCGGCGATGATATGATGCTGATGTACTTTACTTCCGGTACGACCGGTTATCCGAAGATAGCAGTCCATAGTCACCTGTATCCTCTTGGTCATTATGTAACAGCGCGATACTGGCATAACGTCAATCCAAATGGCGTACACCTAACGATAGCAGATACAGGCTGGGGCAAAGCGGCTTGGGGCAAAATTTACGGGCAGTGGCTTTGTGAGACGTGTGTGTTCGTCTATGATTTTGACCGTTTCCATGCTGACGATATACTTTCTGTAATTGAAAAATATCGCATAACGACGTTCTGCGCACCACCAACAATATACCGTTATATGATTCGCGAGGACATGTCAGCGTATGATTTGTCGTCGCTTGAGTACGCGACGGTAGCGGGTGAAGCGCTTAACCCCGAGGTATTTACCCGCTTCCTTGAGGCAACGGGTGTCCGCCTGATGGAGGGCTTTGGCCAAACGGAGACGACGGTTGTTGTCAGCAACTTAGTTGGCTCAAAGGTAAAGCTTGGCTCTATGGGGCGTCCGAATCCACAGTATGACGTCGATATAGTCGATAGTGACGGCAAGCCTGTTGCTGTCGGTGAAATTGGCGAGATTGTCATTCGCACGGATCGCAAGGTTCCGGTTGGTCTTTTCACAGGATATTACCTTGACGAAAAGCGCACGAAAGAGGCATGGCACGACGGCTTATACCACACAGGCGACACAGCGTGGCGCGATGAGGACGGCTACTACTTCTATGTCGGCCGGACGGATGACCTCATCAAATCGTCCGGTTACAGAATAGGCCCGTTTGAGATTGAAAGCGTTATAATGGAGCTTCCGTATGTGCTTGAAGTTGCTGTCACCGGCGTAAAGGATGAGTTGCGTGGCAACGTTGTCAAAGCGACAATCGTGTTGACAAAGGGCACTGTCGGGACTGAAGAGCTAAAAACTGAAATCCAAAACTATGTCAAGGAGCATACGGCACTATATAAATATCCGCGCATTATCGAGTTTGTAGACGAGCTGCCGAAAACAATAAGCGGGAAAATACGCCGTGGCGTCATACGCGGGGATCATGACTAATAATCCGGGAGGTTTCTTATAATGCTTGATGAGGCTCTTAATAGGTTGGGTGAGCTTGCATCAGAATACGCAGTATCAATAGCGATGAGACTCCTTGGTGCTGTTATTATCTACTTTATCGGGCGGAAAATCATAAAGCTCTTGCGAAAGCGGCTGTTGCGTCTCGACAAGCTAAAAAATTCACATCCTACTGCACAGAGCTTTATCTCAAGTCTTGCGTCGTTTCTTTTGAGTTTAGTCCTTGTGTTGACGATAGTGTCAATACTTGGTCTTCCGATGACATCGCTCCTGACGCTTCTTGGGTCTGCTGGACTGTCAATAGGTCTTGCGCTTCAGGGTGGTTTTTCAAATCTCACAGGCGGCATTATTATACTGATGTTCAAACCATTTTCAATCGGTGACTTCATCGACGACGGCACAAATCAGGGAACGGTGAAAGAAATAAACATCTTTTATACGGAATTGACGACTCCGGATAATCGCCGCATTATTATACCGAACAGCGCAATTTCTAATACGACAGTCATAAATAACACGGCGGAGGCGACAAGACGCGTCGATATCAGTTTCAATGTCGCACAGGACAGCGATCTTGATGTTGTTTTTTCACTTCTGAAGGGGAGCATATCGGAAGACGAGCGAATATTGACCGACGTGGCAGAGCCGTTTGTCGCTGTTGTCGGTTATGGAGCGGGATATCTCACGCTTGAATACCGCGTTTGGTGCAAAAGAGAGAATTTTCTCTCGCTCAAGTTTGACCTACAGCGAAAAATACCCGAAACGCTTGCCGCAAACGGCATAGTGATAGCAAGACCCGTCTTTGATGTCACCGTTAAGAATACTTAACAAAAGAAAAACATAAAAAACCGGACTAAAATCGTACTTTTAAAACAAAAAGCCAAGCCTTCCATTTTGAAGGCTTGGCTTTTTCACGGAAAAATAAAGCGGCGATTCTTCTTCCCCTTTATCTTTTTTGTCGAACGTGAAAAATTCACGGCGGAGGCAGCGGATACCGCCGGTTTATTTGGCCGCGAGCGGTATGTGGGTGTATTTCTCACTGTAAATGTAGCTCTACTTGTTGTTCTTCTTGCGCTTTCTGTGGTTTTATATTAAAAAAACATTTAGCGGTGGGAAAGCATATAATTATTACGTAAATATAGCAGCCGAATGTGCCTATGTCACATAAGGCTGTTTTTTGAATGTGACATAGGCACGCATCGTGTTGAAAAGCTCATTTTACGGTGATATAATGTTGCTACATAAGCGCCATATGTGCGCAAAGGGGGACTTTACATTATGAAAATCCGATTAAACGATAACCCGGAAATTGTGGCGGCAATAAAAGAAGGGCTGAAGAGAAAGAATGGTTATTGCCCTTGCCGCAGGGAAATAATACCGGAGAATAAATGTATGTGCAAGGAGTTCCGCGATCAGATAGATGATCCGAACTTTGAAGGATACTGCCACTGTATGCTATACTATAAAGAGAAATAGTGATTTGCTCTCTTTTTTATGGAGTTTAAATACATAGAAAATTAAAAGTGACGTAAACCGAAAGGAAATCACTGTTTAAGCATAATAAAAGAAAAATTAGCGACAGTCTTGTTTGGGTGGGGGCAAATGACAGGCACCTTGCCATGTTTGAGGGCGTGTATTCGGTGCCGGACAGCGTCTCATATAACTCCTATCTTCTAAAGGATGAAAAGACTGTCCTTTTTGATGCTGTTGATAAATCTGTCGGACGGGTTTTCTTTGAAAACCTTGAGTATGAGCTAAATGGACGTCCGCTTGATTATGTTGTCGTCCATCATATGGAACCGGACCATTCGGCGACACTGTCAGAGCTTCTTCTGCGGTACCCGGACGTAAAGGTTGTATGCAGTGCAATGGCGTCGAACATGATAAACCAGTTTTACGGCGCTGATAATTTTAAGAACAGGCTTATTGTTACCGATGGCTCAATACTTGAAACAGGACGCCACAAACTGAGTTTTTTCACAGCGCCAATGGTGCACTGGCCTGAGGTTATAGTTACATATGATGAAACCGACAGAGTGCTTTTCTCAGCTGATGCTTTTGGCTCATTCGGTGCTTTGAACGGTGCCCTTTTCGCTGATGAGGTTGACTTCATGCGCGATTATCTTGATGAAGCGCGCAGATATTATGCGAACATCGTTGGTAAATACGGCCTGCAGGTCGCCTCACTCTTAAAAAAGGTTGCATCCGTAAAGGTTGATATGATCTGCCCGCTTCACGGGTTCGTATGGCGCCGTGATATACGTCTTTTATCGAGAAATATGAAAAATGGAGCACATATACACCGGAAGAATACGGTGTTATGCTTGCATACGCCTCTATTTACGGAAATACCGAAAACGCAGCGGAGATATTGTCGCGCAAGCTTTATGAGCGCGGCGTAAAAGTCGAGATGTATGATGTGTCGGTTAAACCTGCATCAGATATTATCGCCGCCGCTTTCCGCTACAGCCATCTTGTTTTTGCTTCGTCAACATATAACGCAGGCGTGTTCGTAACAATAGACGCTCTTCTGCGCGACATTTAAGCGCACGCGCTTAAAAACCGACCGTTGCTTTTATTGAAAACGGGTCGTGGGCGCCGCAGGCTGGAAAACTCATGCGTGAGATTTTAGCAACGCTCAACTTCCACATCATAAACGAAACTGTCCGTATTAATTCAGCGCCCGCTGACAATCAGGAAAAGGAGCTTGACGCACTTGCGGATGCAATAGCCGCGACAATACCGAAGGCAGCAAAAAGACAGCGACTAAAACGCAAACGCCTGCTGGTGAGATTCAAGGGAATGCGCTTTTTAAAATCAGCTATGGGCTTTTCGTGCTTTCCGCAAAAGACAGCGCCGGCCGCGACTGCGGCTGCATTATAAATACTCTTGAGCAGGTGACATCGACGCCGATGCGTATTTCAATTACAGTAAATAAGGCAAATTATACGCATAAGGCTATCATGGCGACGGGCGAGTTTACAGTATCTATTTTAACCGAGAGCACGCCTTTCTCAGTGTTTGAAAATTTCGGCTTCTGCAGCAGCAGGGACAATGATAAATTCGCCGTATATGATAATGTGCCGCGCGGCGCAAACGGGGTCGCTTATATGCCCGAGTTTGTGAATGCGTTTATATCAGGTAAGGTAATATCGGTTGTCGACTGCGGGACACACTCAATTTTCATTGCAGATGTAACAGAATCAAAAGTTATCTCAGATGAAGCTTCGCTGACATACGCATATTATTATGAGCATATAAAGCCTAAAAAAAGTACCGCGCCGTCTGCGCCGGGCGCTCCGAAGCGCAAGGTTTGAGTCTGCAAGATATGCGGATATGTCTATGAAGGCGAGGAGCTTCCGCCGGATTTTGTATGCCCGATATGTAAGCATCCGGCATCCGATTTTGAGTTAAGAGAAATATAAAATAAATTTTATGAAAAACGAGGAGAAAGTTATGAAGGTGAAGTTTTACAGGTGCTGACACTGCGGAAACATTATTATGTATGTTGTTTCATCAGGCGTACCGGTTGTTTGCTGCGGCGAGAAGATGCAGGAGCTCGTAGCAAATACGACTGACGGTGCCATCGAAAAGCACGTTCCTGCCGTTTCTGTTGAGGAGAATACGGTAAATGTCGTAATCGGAAGTGTTATACATCCGATGACGGAAGAGCACTACATTCAGTTTATAGCGTCTGAAACAAAGCAGGGTGTTCAGATTAAATACTTAAAACCCGGTGAGGCGCCGCAGGCTTCCTTCGTTCTCAGCGAAGGCGACGAGCTTGTTTATGTTTACGAGTATTGCAACCTCCACGGTCTCTGGCGCGCATAATTGACGGGCGCATAAAACACATAGCAAAAAAGTCGAGCTTTTCAGCTCGACTTTTTGTTTGGATATTTCAGCGTAATAAATTGTGTATTAATCTGTCGTCCGGTTTTATAGAATTAATCAGCTCCCGCCGACTCAATGGCAGCTTTCCTTGTGTTGATTTCGCGTATAATAGCGGGGTCGAACTTCGGACGCCTGTCGTATGTGTAAAGCCCGTTTTTCTCCTGCTCAACGTCTGTGAGCTGTGTGTAACAAAAGCCCGCAATCTTTGGCGATGAAAGGAGGGCTGTTGTCAGTGCGCGGTAGCGCTCGAGTGCCGCTTCCTTGTTTTCGGGGCGGGCGCCGTAACCCCAGCCGTCGGTTTCGGTGTCGCTCCACCAGATGCCGCCGTATTCGCTTACAAATGTAACAGGACTTGTGGCGCCATATCTTTCGGCAAAAATCTCCGGATTTTGCTCATAGTCATGAGCGTCGATTATGTCGCCGGCGCCTGCAACGTGATGCCAGCCTGATGTATCAATTACAGGGCGTGTGCCGTCAACCGCTCGTGTTATAGAGCACAGCATCCTGACAAGACGAGGGTCTTGATTCTTTTGCGTTTCGTTGAGCGGGCACCAGCCGACAATTGAGGGGTGGCAAAAGTCGCGGCGCAGGATGTCAAGCCATTCCGGTAAAATAGCGCCCCACGCATCGGCACGCGATGTGTCAAGCCCCCAGTCGCCATATTCGCCCCAGACGAGATAACCGAGCACATCGCAGTGATAAAGAAAACGCGGTTCAAATACTTTCTGATGCAGACGAGCGCCGTTGAAGCCCATATCAAGCGATCGGATAATATCGGCACGAAGCTCTTCGTCTGACGGCGCCGTATAAATCCCGTTAGGGTAAAAGCCTTGGTCTAAAATCAGCCTTTGGAAGATAGTTTTACCGTTCAAAAGGAACCTGCCGCCACAGTATGAGACTTCCCGCATACCGAAATAGCTTTTTACGGTATCTGCTTCATGCTCGCTGCCGTCAAGCGTCAGTAAAAGGTCATAAAGCACAGGAGACCCCGGCTCCCACAGGCGGACATCATCAAGCGGCAGCTCCATTATCGCATAGCGTCCTGTGACTTTTGTCGATGTATCACCGCATATGCGCCCGTCAAGCGATGCTTTGGCGGTGAAGCGACGTCCGTCGGTATTAGGCGAGCACTCAGCTTCGATGAAAAGTGAGCTGCGCGAGAGATTGGGGGTAAGCTTTACGTTAATAATGTGCGATGCGGGAACGTTTTCGAGCCAGACTGTCTGCCAGATACCTGTTGTGCGCGTGTATGAGCATCCGTGGGAGTGATAGCGCTTGCTCTGCTTGCCACCGGCTTGATTCTCACGGCGGAGTTCGTCAAGTACTTCAATTGTGATTATGTTATCGCCTGATGTAATATATGGGCTTATGTCAAAATAAAACGATGAATAGCCGCCTATGTGTTCCCCGACGAGCTTGCCATTAATCCAAACGGTTGTGTGCCAATCGCAGGCGCCGATGTGAAGATATGTTACTCTACCCGGGCGCAGCCACTCATCCGGTACTGTAAAGGTGTGTTTATACCAGACGCACTCCATAAAATCAGTTATTCCAACACCGGATAATTTGCTCTCGGGGCAGAAAGGGACTGTTATTTTGCCCGAGAGGGATAGAGCCTCGATAAGGCCGCGCTCGACACCGCTTTTTCCATTGTCTATTTCAAAGTGCCAGATTCCATTGAGGTTAATCCAACTTTCGCGTACGAACTGCGGGCGCGGATATTCCGGACGCGGGATAGTATCAGCTTTCATATGAATGACCCCATCACTTTCAGTGTATTTTCTGTTGCTTTAGTTTTTATCGTGTGTATAGTATAACATTACCCAAAAGCAATGACAATTTTATTTCGAATATAACAAAAAATCGCCGACATAGTCAGCGATTATAAGTCGGAGTGACTGGATTTGAACCAGCGGCCTCTTGGTCCCGAACCAAGCGCTCTACCGAACTGAGCCACACCCCGCTGTTGATTTAAAAGACATCACTATTTTTTGTTCATATGTCCGTGTAGGCCTCGATAACGCGGCGCGATATTCATTATAAAATATTTACTTAGGAATTGCAAGTAGTTTTAAGTTATTTTACTGATAGATTTTTTCGATGTCGTATATTGCTTTGCTTTTTTGTATTATGCAGTATTTTAATACCGCCTATAATATGCTACTTATCGAGGAACAAAAAAACAGCTCGCATATAGTGAGCTGCTTTTTTGATACTATTGCTAACACACTGTCAGAAGGATGCCTGAATTTTGATTGTAATTAAACTTGAAATGTCTTCTTTTTCTCCGAAACAAGCATTCTAAGAGACTTAGGCGCACCTCGATGGTGATATTTTATATTAAAGCCTGCCCTGAATTCACAGCCGACAGGGAGGGCAGCTTAATTGTATATCACAATATGTAAAATGAGTCTATATCTAAAATGGTCGCATCGAGGTGGCTTTTATCTGCCAATTTTATACCGGGGTTTTCACAGTGATACAAAGGGAAGGATAATATTCCGGTACATTCAAGCCAAAGGAGCAGGTTTGAACCTTCAGCATGAGCAAATCACAGCATAATCCTCTGCAATTTCTAAAAGGGTACAAGGGGTTACTTGTCCATCACACAATGAAGAGAAAAAACTGCGAGCTAAAAGCTCGTCCCTTGTTATGTCACATACAGAGGCATGGTCATTAGCATCGCCACAGTCTGCAAACACTCTCACGGAATATTCATATCCGCAGCCATCGTCTGCCAGACGCTTGGTGAGGATATAAAGGAGTGAAAAGGGAGAGAAATGTTGAAGCCTTGTTTCAATAATTTGCTCACCTAAGGGAGCAGTTCAGATGAGGTGATGATCATGTCTGGTCCTCCAGTATAAATAAGCTGTAAATATTATAATATAATGTAAATATATTAAATATTAAGAAATTATTTATAAATTGTGGGATAATAATGTATATGATAGACAATAATGGCGAATAAGCAAGTCAATATACATAATATTGTATAAATATGCAATAATTCGTAAAAGTATTTTTAAATAAAATAATAAATTGCAATTATTGTGAAAAATGATGGTTTATGTAAAGGTTGCATGTTACATAAAAAACACTTATTTTTTAAGTGCGTATAAACTTTATTATATGCAAATTAGTAATATATAATATTACAGCTTGTCATAGATATTAGGGATATATTGTTGGTTGACTACAATATATTGTATATGTATAATAAAAAATACATTATAGTTATTATAATCGATGTAATAACTAATACTGTTAATTATATGTTATATAAACTAATGAATAATTATTAGTTATGTACGTTTTTGAGGGGATGTTATTGTCGTGGAAAGAATAAAAAAACTGATTTATGCAATGCGGCGCGCGCCCCGCCTTACTAAAATGTCAGCATCGGTGACTATGGCGTGCCTGACAGCAGTTACTCTCCATTTGTTATACATATTTGCATTCACCGTTATGGCATACTCAGGGGTTCAGGTGGCGCGAGGGATTCTTCCTTATGTGCGCGATATGCTCCATGCAGACGCAACAGCGGCTCTTTTATCAGTTGGCGGCGGTCTTTTGATAGACTTGCAGCAGCGCGGAATATGATTTTTAAAAGCAGCTACTTGACATTTGAGGCATAATATGTAAAATGTTATCAGTAGGGGCAATAAAGGCTCCTCAAGTGTTATTTAAAATTTAATTATACACATGTATAACTGTGCGCAGGAGAAGGCACTCATAACAAAAAACCATAAGGGCGCACTTGTAATAAATCGTTGATGCGGAGGGGAAGACACCCATGGAAAAAAACGTAACCGTCGTTGACGAACAGGGCAATATTATAGGCACGACCTATCCAAAAAGAGCCAAAGGCTTAGTAAAGAAAGGGAGGGCGCGCTATATTGGCGGTAATGCCATTTGCCTTGTGCATGTGTGTCCTCCCGATGAGATTTTAAAGGAGGACAACATAACAATGTTCGATAACGACAATAACATAAACAATACAAACGAAACAAACAATACAAACGAAACAAACGAAACAATCGAAGCAAACGACAACAACAATAAGGACAATGCTTCTACAATCATAAGCCATGCGAAGGAAGCAGTAAAATCAGTAAGCGAAGAGCTTAGCGCCTTCCTTAAAAATGAGGATAACGCTCTTGACCGTGCTCTTGACAGTCTGAGAGCAGCCATTGCTAATCTGAAATCAGACAGCAAAGATTACAAAGTCGAGATAAAAATCGAGGGTAAAGATCAGGCAGACGAGGAGAAGTGCGAAGATAAAAGCACAGAAACATCAGCATCTGACACGGAGCACAGCGAAAGCAGTTCTGAAAAAGCAGGCGAATTCACAGCACACAAATTCAATCCTTTTGGCGACGGGATGAAGCGCATTTTTGCTGAGAATTTTGATCGTGCATACTACGAGCGTGCGAAGGAGATGATGACAGCGGCTGCCACAAGGATGAGCGAAGCCGCCGCTAAGTTTGGCAAGACCGTAGGTGACGCGGCAACGTTTGCTGTAGGTAAAATCAAAACTGCTAAGGAAGACGAGAGCGAAGTGAGCGTGAGCGTGGATTATATTCTGCAGCAGATGGAGAAAATATCCTCGCAAAACGACTCAATTCGTGAGATGTTTGAGAAATTCTCCTCTGCTGACGCGACGCAATCTGATACTGGTGCTGAGGCCTTCAGTAATGCGGCGGATGCATTTGCAAAAGCTATCACCGCGCGTGAGAACACAAACGCAAAGCTGCTTGAGATGTATTCTCGTATGCTTGATTTCTTAATGTCAAAGAGCGATCCCAAAGTGGAAATGGCGAACAAAGCGCTAAAGCTACTGCAGGATGATTCGCTTATTAAGGAAGCGTTAAACGCTATCGCCAATGCGACTAAAGAGACTCTGCCGACTTTATCTAATATGTATAGTGATTACATTAAGGCAAAGTGGCAGGCGATTAACGACATAATTAATAAGCTGGAAAAATAATATTTAGCGGACGGCTTATCTGTATTAGTAAAAATCAAAGCTAAAATCAAAAATCCCCGCCGGGTTCT
>JAAYLD010000064.1 GCA_012522015.1 Clostridiales bacterium | reverse complement strand
TTCGTGCAAAGTGTGACGAAAGTTATCTTACTATTCTTCTGCGCCGCTTCATGATGCGCCTTGCCGAGCGCGCGGCGCGCGAGGCAGGTGCTGGCGCCCTCATCACAGGCGAAAGTCTTGGTCAGGTTGCAAGCCAGACGATGGACGCCCTCGTTGTCACAGATGATGCAACAAGTATGCCCGTCTTCCGCCCCTGTATCGGCATGGATAAAGAAGATATCATCAAAATATCGCGCGAAATCGATGCTTTTGAAACATCAATCCTGCCATATGAGGACTGCTGCACCATATTCACCCCGCAGCACCCGAAAACACGCCCAACACTTGAGCGTGTGCTTGAGCAAGAGGCAAGGGTTGATGTCGACGCTTTGATTGAGGAAGCATGGGCAACGCGCCAGCTTGTAACTGTAACAGAGGAATTTTAATATTACTTCTATAAAAACCTTATCGTCGCACGATTTAATGAATAACTTTAAACAATATTATTTTAAATCATAAAAGTCGAGCTTATGAGAAACTCGACTTTTTTATTTTGCTACACCCGTAATTTACTTTTCCCTTGCCCTCTTCCCTTATAGCTTTCTGTGTTTATTTGAGCGCCCGCACCGCAAACAAGGATAGCGTGCGAGATGCTCTCTATATTAAGGCTTCCGTTTGCTGTGCTTATTTCTCCGTCAGTACAGAAACGATGAACGTTGTCTATTGTCAGTTTAGGCACGCGGCGGAATGTCAATATGTCCCGGAGTTTATCTGTTGGGCGGAGAGTCTTTTTATCGATATGTTCGCCACGCTTATATAAACCGACGAGCTTAATAAATGTCATGCGGGAAACGTTTTTTACCATAATGACGTCAAGCAACCCGTCGCTTGGCTCAGCGGCAGGCGCCGCTTCAAACCCGCCACCATAATAGCGTCCGTTTGCGACAAGACATAAGAGAAAATCGTCCTCAATATTCTCCCTTTTGTTTGCCTCGTCGTAAAGTGAAAGCTTTAGGTGCTCTGTTGTTTTTTTAACAAGCTCAATCCCGCAACTGACAATATAAGCGGAAGCGCCGTGAAAAGGAGAGAACCTGCTTTTCTTAAGATTGTTCGTGCGCTCGGCAACGGCACTGTCAAAACCGATGTTTAAAACGTTAAGAGCGTATCTATCATTATAGCGAATAACGTCACAAGCCGTTTCTTCCTCCATTTTTGAGGAAAGCTTGAAAAAGTCATTCCCCGTGCCCGTCGGAACCGGTGTCAATACTGTTCGCTTACCGGCACCTGCTCGCATGATGCCATTTACGGCTTCATTCTGTGTGCCGTCGCCGCCATATACGAAAACGCGGTAATAACCGCCACCAAAAAGGCGAGCTTCAAGGAATTCGGTGGCATCTCCAGGGCGCGTTGTAATGTGCACCTCGCCGTCAAGTGTTCTTGTGTCTGGCAAATGTCCGCTTCCGGCAGCCGGATTTAATATATGCAAGGTTTTTATCATTTTATAGAGATGTCTCCTTTTATCAGTTGCAAATAATTATTCACCAAAAATCAAAAAACAAGCAATCAACAAAGTTCATCGACACTCGTCAGATGGTTTTCCACAGGCTTATCTGTTGATAGTGTTGAAATATAGGCTGTTTTTTATGATAAATCAAGGGGGTAGCATACAAGTTTTCCACAGCCGCTTTGTTTTAATATCAACATTTTAGACACTTTATTACGGATTTTTGATTGTATTGTGAAATAACCATGAACTGTGTAAAATATCACCTGTGGATTCACCAATACTTGCGGTCAAGCGAGCGAAGCTGAACTGCCTCGGCAACATGACGGGCAAGAATAGCCTCGCTTTCGTCAAGATCGGCTATTGTACGCGCAACACGCAGTATTCGATCGTATCCGCGCGCTGAAAGCCCCATGCGATTAAAAGCGCCCTCCAAAAGGCGCCGGCCGCTCTCGTCAAGCGTGCAAAAGCGCCTCATCTGCCGCGGCGTCAGCTCTGCATTGCACCTTGGGATCGCACCGCCCACGCCGCTTTCTTCCCACTCAGCATTTTTGACGCGGTGAGCGGCAAACTCCCTTGCCTTAATTACGCGCTGTCTTATCTCGGCTGATAGTTCGCCTGGCTCACCGCCACCCATTATTTCAGAGGAAGTGAGCGACGGAACCTCTATTTGTATGTCAATGCGGTCAAGGAGCGGGCCGCTGATTTTTGATAAGTACTTTGCTATATCGTCGCGGCGGCATGTGCACGGATGTGTCGGGTGTCCGTAATATCCACAGCGGCATGGGTTCATCGCGCATACGAGCATAAATGACGACGGATATGTGACACGCCCGTTTGCCCGCGTTATTGTCACTTGTCCATCCTCAAGCGGTTGGCGGAGTGATTCTGTAACGGACTTATTAAACTCAGGAAGCTCGTCAAGAAACAACACACCGTTGTGCGCAAGCGATATTTCCCCCGGCATCGGATTTTTGCCTCCGCCGACAAGGCTTGGCGCCGACATTGTATGGTGGGGCGAGCGGAACGGACGCTCCCAAATAAGTCCGCTTCCCGCCGGTAACATCCCCGATACAGAAAATATTTTTGTCACCTCAAGCGCTTCTTCAAACGAAAGTGGCGGCAATATTGACGGCAGGCGCTTCGCAAGCATTGATTTTCCCGTCCCGGGCGGGCCAATCAACAATATATTGTGCCCGCCTGCTGCCGCAATTTCAAGCGCCCTCTTCGCTTTAGCTTGTCCTTTGACGTCGGCAAAATCCGGCACACCCGTCAACATAGCCGGCTCAAGGCTCCTTGCCTTAGCAGGCGACAGCTTTACTTCTCCTCGCAAATGGGAAATTAGCGAGGAGACATCCTTAACGCCATATACATCGACGCCGGATACAACGGCAGCTTCGCTTGCATTTTCTTCAGCCGTGTAAAACTCGCGAATGCCAGCATCGCGTGCCGCTATGCACATTGATAAAACGCCGCGCACAGGCCTCACGCGCCCCGTCAAGGAAAGTTCGCCGACAAAGGATTTGTCGTCAGTAGTAATTTGCGGAATTACGCCTGCACATATAAGAATACCTGTCAGTATCGCAAGATCAAAGGCAGAACCTTCTTTTTTGCGGTCGGCAGGAGCAAGGTTAACTGTAATCGAAAGCTCCGGAAAGCGTATGCCGCTGTTTTCAGCAGCAGCGCGCACGCGCTCCTTCGCCTCGCGTACGACGGCATCGGGAAGCCCGACAATCTCAAATTGCGGCAACATTTTTACAGCGCTGCATTCCACTGTTACTATAAAGCCGTTTATTCCGTAAAGCCCAGCGCAATAAACGCTTGATATCACAACAGGCTCCCCTCC
>JAAYLD010000063.1 GCA_012522015.1 Clostridiales bacterium | reverse complement strand
TCGTTCCGCAGTACTATGTAGAGAACAGCCATGAAGCCATCATCCCGCGTGAAGTTTTCATGCAGGTGCAGGAAGAGCTTATCCGCCGCCGTATTGTGCACACAAGCCCAAACGGAAAGACCAGAACCTTCAGCAGCAACCACGTGTTTGCTCAGATAATCATCTGCGGCAAATGCGGTGAGGTTTTTCGCAGGGTGCATTGGAACAACAGAGGTAAGAAGTCCATCGTCTGGCGCTGTGTCAGCCGCTTAGAAAACACCGGCCTATTCTGCGACGCACGCACGGTACTGGAAAGTACCATCGAGCAAGTGCTGGTCACCGCTATTAATCAGACACTCTGTGACAAGGACTCTTTCCTCGCCACGCTACGGGACAACATCGCCACTGTCATAAATGGAGAAAGCGACAAGACCTTAGCGGCTATCGATAAGCGGCTGGAAGAGCTGCAAACGGAGCTTCTGAAGCTGGCTACCTCCAATGCCGATTATGATAAGGTTGGCGATGAGATTCACCGCCTTCGTGACCAGAAGCAAAAGTTGCAGGTTGAAAACGCCAACAGTGATGAACTCAAAAAGCGCATTGCTGACATGAGCACATTCATAAAAAAGCAATCCACCGCCCTCACCGAATACGACGAGCAGCTTGTCCGGAGACTGATTGAGAAGGTTACCATCTACGAGGATAAATTCACCGTGGAATTCAAGTCAGGTTTGACAGTGGGGATTTATCAATAACCAAGACATAATGAAACCCTCCTAACCTTTAGCTGTCTGGGAGGGCTTCGCTGTTATAAACTATTAAAATATTCTCTTGCCTTTTTCTTTGTAACATCATCAAGGCGATTTGACTTGATGATTATGCTCAACGCTTCTTTTTCTTTATTGTTATCGAAAATCCACTGTGCATATTTAATTCTGGTCATCTGGGCCGAAGGTGATGTTGCATTCTTGTTGCTTGCTTGCGAATATCATTTAGATCATCATAATCAGGGATTAATCCAGCAACTCAACCACTTTCTGATAATCACCGGAACCATATGCTGAAACAGCTTCTCTGAAAGTTTTGATTCAGCACTACAAGCCGTAAGCGAACATACAGCAATTAGTAGTACCAAAGCGATTGAAATTGCATTTTCAAGTTAGTTTCCCTCAATTTGTTTTAGTCATCGTCTTTGTCTTTTTGACTGAAAAATTCTTCGCGAGACTCATAAATGTTGTCACGCGAAATCAGGGGAAACAGAGTGGTTTTCGAAAATAAACCGGGGTAAAACACGAGAAAATATACATATAGATAAGGTTGTTGTTATTGACCCCGGCCACGGAGGAAGTAACCCTGGAGCGGTATACGGGAATGTCAATGAAAAGGATCTTAACCTTAAGGTATCTAAAATACTGAAAGACAAGCTGACAGCTTCAGGAGTAACAGTCTATATGACCAGAACAGACGACAGGGATGTGGGACTGTACACACGGGCTGAGATAGCCAATAAACTCAATGCAGACTTATTTATCAGTATTCATCACAATGCATCCCAAAACACGTCTGCCCAGGGAGTAATGACTTTATATTACCCGACCGCAAACGACAAGGTTTTTAATGGCAAAAAGCTTGCCCAAATTATACAGAAAGACCTTGTCAATTCACTAAAGACAAGAGATTGGGGAATTATACCAAGGCCAAACCTTGTTGTAATCCGTCATACGCGTATGCCGGCCGTTATCGCTGAGTTGGGGTATATGACCAACAAATCGGAATTTCAGCGTTTAGTTACGGACGATTTTCAGGAAAAAGCTGCACAGGCGCTGCATTCGGCAGTAATGGAAGCACTTCAACAGTAAAAGCGGGGAAATCCCGCTTTTTTTTAAATTAGATTTCATTTGATGGCAACATATCAGGACAAGAATTAGAACTATCAAGAATAAAAAAGCAATCAGGCAGACTCTTTTACCATTTTATATTCGTAGAGCTTTTACCTGTTATCTTGCGGAATACCCGGTTAAAATAAGGGTAATCATCATATGCTTAAAAGCCCTCGAAAAATACTATTTTCCAGCTTGCATTAAAGCCCGGGACCGCAAGGATTTTGAGAATACTCTGCTGCCGGGCAGTATACAACGGTGAGCTCGAGAAATGACGCAAGTTCTATCGTTTCGCCGCGATAAGAAGAAAACGTGACTTTAACGTCCTCCGTCCCTACATATAAAGGCTGTACGAGCGTTGTTTCATATCCTCCTGAGCCAATACCAGGATCCTTTCCGAAACGGTGGGAAAAAATTGTATCACCTGTTCCGCCTTCAGTGCGGATGTCGATTAGTCCTCCATCAAGGGGAGCATTATCAATTTCCTGCATTGATGCATAAATTTTTGTAATTCTGCTGTTTGCCGGAACAACAAGATCAACAGTGTCTGCAGTGCTATCTGTATTTGAAACGGATACTGCAGTACATAAGACATCGCAGGAACTATTGCCATTTAATGAAACAATGCATATAATAGCAAGAATTAAGGCTATAGAAGCAATAAGTATACTGATTAAGCAAATACTATCTTTTACTTTTAACATAATCACCGCCCCTTTATGTTTTTTATTATATTTTATGTTAATTTAATAAAAGTGTTCATGGAGCGGAATGCATACTTTTGTTTCATGCAATTTCTTCAGTTATTAGATTGCGCATAACATCTTTCTTTTCGTAATTTAACATTTTTCTTACTAAATCTAATCATATCCGATATTTTCTTTTCTTTAGACAATTTATAAAATATTAGTATATGGCTATTGATTAAAGTGTTGAATAGGTGGCTGGCTCTACAACCCAGTTCGTGTAACGTAAATTAAATCAATAAGCCATTGACGGACTCTATCAAGGATTATGATGAAATACCAATAAGTTGTTGACAAATCCAATAATAGAAAAGCGGAGGTGATGCAGATGAACCTATTAAAAAAGACAGCCTGTTTGGCTTTTTGCATTTGCCTGATTTGCGGGTTATCGGGCACAGCTTTTGCAGCCGATTCCATCGATCTCCGTACACTTGCCATGGTAAACAAACCGGGGATAGTTCTTGTGCAAACCGTGTGGACAGCAGACATAACCTGGCACGAATTTTCATGTTAAGCAATATACGTGATGCTTGATTCAAGAGCCTTGATGTATTTATCACAGCCGCCTACCCCATGGTAAGCACGCCACTCATCTCCCTCATCGATGAGTAAGTCAAAAAGTAAAGATTCATCGGCTTTAATGTATTGCCTAATTTCCATACATTTCACCGCCTATTTTATGCTTTTCCTGAAATCAGCAAGCAAGAAAACTGCCTCAAACATTTCATCCGAACACAAGTCGAAAACTATAGGAAAATATTTCAGTGTTCCTATTTGTTGTGAGTCCGATATCATTTGTCTTATATTACCACGGCTTTTCTCTACAGACAATTGGCTCCGTTTCCGGGGAGCAGGTCAAGAGCTTCTGTGTCTCTTTTAGGTATCCTTGTTGTTGCGATGCGTATCAAAAAGTCCTCGGACATCCAAAATTGGCTCCACAAACAAAATCCCATTTCCGGGAATCCCCAGTTGAAGCTCTTGGTATAAATCATTCACTACTTTATCTAATAAGTCGCTTTTTAAAAGAATCATAACCAGTTCTTTTTCCGGTTCTATTTCCATACCGAAAAGTTTTGCTTTAACCTCCGAAC
>JAAYLD010000062.1 GCA_012522015.1 Clostridiales bacterium | reverse complement strand
TGTTAATCATATATTTACAAGTGTAATTTATTATATTTACTGTAACCTGTAAAATAATCGCAAATGCTGGAGGATTTTATGAAAAAATACTTATGCGTGCTACTTGCGCTGTTTATGATAGCACTGCCACTTGTATCTTGCTCTGACCCAAAAGAAGGTGGCGATGATACGAACAACGCAGAGTCATATCCAGAATCAACGACAGGAGCTGCAACTGAAGAAATCCTTGAGATTCCGCAAGAGGATTTTGATGGCTATACCTTTACGATTCTCACCGGAGGTCCGGAAACGTATAACTGGTCAAGAGCTGACTTTGACGAACCATCTGAGGATGCTTATGAAAATGCTATGTACGAGCGCAACCTCGCTATCGAAGAGCTGCTTGACATAGTTATTACCTCAGTTGAAGAGGGTCGCGGCGGTAATACGTACAACCTCTTTAAGACATCGACGCAAGCCGTCTCAGGTGACTATGACTGCGCATTTTTAACGCTGACACATTCAGCAACAGCAACTGGTGCAGGTTTATGCTTAACATGGGACAATCTTGAATATGTTGATCTAACAAAGTCATGGTGGAACAAGGCATCGGTTGATCAGCTTTCGCTTGGTGGCAATACTTACATGGTAGCTGGCGAAGCTATGCTTTCCGATAAGGAATGTCTCTGGCTTGTATACTTCCTTAAGGATAAGATTAAGGACTGGGGCCTTGAGGACCCCTATGAGCTTGTTGCAAACAACAAGTGGACGTGGGATAAAATGATGGAAATGGCTGCCGTAATTGTTGATGATATCAACGGCGACGGAGTAATGGATAAGAATGACTGCTGGGGCTTAACAACTCACGGCGAAAACTACGCTGCACTTTGGATGGCTGCTGGTCATAAGCTCATTGAGCTTGACAAAGATGGCATCCCGTATCAGGCATGGGGAACAGAAGAGTTCTTCACTATCTTTGAAAAGATAGCAGAGATTATGGGCAACACAGAAGTCGTCTATGGAACGGATATTGCGTTCATTTCCGACTCCTTAAAGCAGAATCGTACACTCTTTGGAACTGAAGTTGTTGCGTTTATTAAAGCTTATCGTGGCAATGAATATGAGTTCGGTCTCCTTCCGATGCCGAAGTATGATTCTTCTCAGGAGGATTACTACACATACGCTGCTGTCAACAGTGACCTTTGTGTTGTTGGTCTCGACTGCGCAGATACTTACCGCACATCTATAATCCTCGAAGCACTTGCTTGTTACGGTAAGAAGATACTTCTCCCAGTATATTATGAGGAGCAGCTTAGAACTCGCTTCGCTCGTGACGAAGAGTCTGGTGCGATGCTCGACATCATATTCAAGAACCGTATGTACGATCTTGGCGTTGCATTCGACTGGGGCAGTGTGAAGACATCACTTTCTAGCTACACAGCTAACCCAGCATCGCTTTATGCTTCACTTGAGAAGTCTATAAATAAGTCGATGGCGAAATCGCTTGAGAAAGCTGGTATTCTCAATTAATTACTACGGAACGTAATCCTTTTATAGATTTGTGAGTAGTATCGGTAAATAAATAATAAAATTAAAAGAACCCAGATCAGCGCTCTGGGTTCTTTTATATTTATCATATTTATTAGGCCGTTTAAAGAATTAATACAAACACAGTATCAAACAGCACGCTATGACTATGATATAAATTTGATTATTTCACTAACAATGTTGACAGCTGTTTGGGCAGCTGAATATTTAAAGCTTTCAAAAACAACACCGGATACATCATCAGCAGTATCTGATATACAGCGTACAACAGCGCATGGAACCCCATACATACGGCACACACGCGCAATAGCGGCTCCTTCCATCTCACAAGCAGAAGCGCCAAAAGTATTTTTAATACGTTCTTTATCTTTACTGTCGCATATAAAGGCATCGCCAGAGGCTATAATGCCGCTATGACATTTATAACCGAGCGTTTTAGCAGAGCGAATAGCAGTTTCAACAAGCGTCTCATCACATGGGAGAAAAGCAGTGCCTACGCCAGGTATTTCACCCGGCGCATATCCAAAGATAGTGAGATCAACATCATGCTCTACAAGTGATTTTGCAACTACAACATCGCCAATAGCAAGGTCACTTATTAATGCTCCGGCAGTTCCTGTGTTGATAATGGCATCAGCGCCATATTTTATAATCATAGTGTTTGCGCAGACTGCCGCTGCAATTTTGCCAATTCCGGAAACAGCTGCGACTGCACGACAGTTGTATAAGTCCCCGATAATATACTCAGTTCCACCTACAGTTTCCTTTTTTACGTCTGTAAACTCTTTCATTAGTGCGTTAATTTCTATATCCATCGCACCGATAATGCCGATTGTTTTAGATAATGCTGACATCTTATAACTCCAACAGTGCTATTATAAAATAATATACTGATAAATGAGCCGCACATTCAAAGGGCGGCTCATTTTTTTTATCAAAAATTTTGCTTTTTTGTGTTAATCCTTTTTTACTAATTCAGATGCACTTACGGCAAGGCCGGCGAGTGACTGTATGTCGGAAGGAATGATGATTTTCGTCGCTTTACCATCGGCAAGTCTCTCAAGTGCTTCAAGACTCTTTATAGCTATGACGCCGTGTCCGGGCGCTGCTTCATTAATCATGCAGATTCCCTCAGCAATAGCCGACTGAACCTTGATAATAGCAGCTGCTTCACCTTCAGCTTCACGGATCTTTGCTTCCTTAACAGCCTCAGCCCGTAGTATAGCAGCCTGCTTTGCGGCTTCAGCTTCGAGGATTGCGCTTTCTTTACGACCTTCAGCAACAAGTATGACTGATTTCTTTTCACCCTCGGCCTTCAGAATAGCTTCACGGCGCTCACGCTCCGCTTTCATCTGCTTTTCCATTGCCTCCTGAATTTCCTTTGGAGGAATAATATTTTTCAGCTCAACGCGGTTTACTTTTATACCCCACGGATCGGTAACCTCGTCGAGTATTGAGCGCATTTTTGAGTTAATGAGGTCGCGGGAGGTTAATGTAGCATCAAGATCAAGCTCACCTATAATATTACGTAAGGTTGTTGACGTCAAGTTTTCAATTGCAGATATAGGGTTAATGTGGCCATATGCGTACAGCTTGCAGTCTGTTATCTG
>JAAYLD010000061.1 GCA_012522015.1 Clostridiales bacterium | reverse complement strand
ATGTGCTCGGTGAGCTTATATGCCTTGCGGCAACCGACTTTGAAGGGTCACGCAAGAGTATCATCAATACTGTTGATGAGCTGACCTCCGCTTTCCCCCTTTACCAATAAGCACATAGTATATTACGGGGCGATGGAATTTCAGTTGCTTCATCAATTATAGATTGCGTTTTAGCACAGTGGTAACAAAAAGGCAGAGGTTATGATTGGAATTTTTGACAGCGGTCTTGGAGGGCTGACAGCCCTTAAAGAACTACGATCTCTTTTACATAACGAAGATATTATTTACTTCGGTGATACGGGGCGCGTGCCGTACGGTACGCGCTCGCGTGAAACAATTATAAAATACGCGCGCGAGGATATGCGATTTCTTATAACTCATAGCGTTGACGCTGTCCTCGTCGCTTGCGGAACTGTAAGCTCCGCTGCTCTCGATGTATTAAGCGCCGAATTTGACGTGCCTATATTCGGTGTCATTGACAGCGCGGCCAAAACCGCCCTGCGGGCGACAAAAAACGGTCGCATTGGTGTTATTGGTACGAATGCCACAATTGGCAGCGGCGCTTTTGAGCGCTCTATCCGCTCTCACGCAAGGAATAATATTGACGCAAAGCGCGAGCCGGAGATATATAGCGTGGCATGCCCGCTTTTCGTCCCGCTTGTGGAGGGCGGATTTGTCACTCCGGGCGATGAAATAACGCTTGCCGCTGCTCGTCGCTACCTGTCACCGCTTGCCGCCTCCGGCATTGATACACTTATTCTTGGCTGCACTCACTATCCGATAATAAGCTGGGCAATATCGGCTGCGTTGCCCGGCATTACTCTCATCAGCAGCGGGCGTGCGGCGGCTGATGATCTTGCCGCGCGCATCGCCTCTGGGGAAATTAAGACAAAAAATCCGGGAGACGGCTCTGTCCGCTGTTACGTTAGCGACAAAACAGAGGATTTTGAAGCTATTGCTTCCATTTTTATGGGCGGAGAGCATATTAACAGCGTTAGCAAAATTGATATTGAAAAATATTGAATAAAATTTATCGAAGAAAGGAAGCGACGTGGAAACACAGCATAAACCGGGCTTTGGTATAGTTGGTCTTGGAATAGGTCGCGCCCATATGGACGCCGCAGCCACATCAAGGCTCTCTACTCTTGCCGCTGTATGCGACATCGTACCTGAAAAACTGGAAAAGGCAAAGAAAAAATATCCGTATGTGCATACATACGAAAACTTTGAAGAAATGCTCGCCGATCCAGGCGTTGATATGGTCAGCATTTGCCTGCCAAGCGGTATGCACGCCGAATTCGCCATCCGCGCGGTGGCAGCCGGAAAGCATGTGCTCATTGAAAAGCCAATTGATATAACGGAAGAGGCTGCCCGACGCATAATTGAAGCTCGTGATAAATATGACGTGCGTGTCGGCGTAGTCCATCAGAACAGATACAACGCCTGCATGGCGCCTATAAAAAAAGCAGTTGATTCAGGGCGTCTCGGACGCCTCATCCTCGGAACTTTTGCTGTCAAGTGGTTCCGTGAACAAAGTTATTATGAAAACGGCTGGCACGGAAGCTGGAACATGGACGGCGGCGGTTCGCTTATGAATCAAGCCATTCACACAATCGACTTAATGTGCTGGCTTATGGGCGAGGTTACATCCGTCCGCTCCGTCATGGGTGTCTACGCTCACAATATCGAGACTGAAGACATGACGGCTTCCGTCATCACGTTTAAAAACGGGGCTGCCGCTACATTTGTCAGCACAACATGCGCCTATCCCGGAATATCAACGGACATACAGCTTTACGGCACAGGCGGCACAATCGAAGCTGACGCCGATGTTCTCCGCACATGGAAGCTGCGCGACAGCGCTGATGAGGAGGCAGAGGAAGAAGAAATGCTGCGTCTTTACGGCGCCGGCAACAGCGGTGCTTGCAGAGCTGATCCTACGCTCTTAGTCGGCCATCAAGCTGTCATTGAAGATATGGCAGATGCTGTTATAAACGGACGCGACCCGTTTGTTCCCCCGGAGGAAGCCATAAAGAGCGTTCGCATAGTAGAGGCTATTTACAAATCGGCAAGAACCGGAGAAGTAGTATTTCTTGATTAAGTAATTTTAATGATAATGTCAGGGCAACACTTCTTGTGCCCTTATATATGGTGAGAAATATGTCGCAATCAGTTTTTAACCCCGGTATTGTTTCTGTGACATTCAGGTCTCTTGATATAAAAAACGTCGTATCTCTATCCCAGAAGGCTGGCATTTCGGTAATCGAGTGGGGTGGCGATATTCACGTGCCGCATGGCAGCATAGCGGTGGCGGAGACTGCTGCTGCTCTTTGCCGCGACGCCGGTATAGCTTGCCGATGCTACGGCTCATATTACTGCCTGCCGGAGAGTGGCGAAGGTTTTAGCGACGTGCTTGACACAGCTTGCGCTCTCGGATGTCGTCTAATTAGGGTATGGGCAGGGATCTACGCGTCCGCCGATGCTGACGATAGCTACCGTAAATCCCTTGCCCGTCGGCTTCGCGCCGATGCTGAAATTGCCACTAAGTATGGGGTTGGTATTACGCTTGAATATCACGGCGGCACGCTGACTGACAACGCCGAAAGTGCTCTCCGCCTTCTTGATGACGCGGGGGCTGATAACGTATACCTTCACTGGCAGCCAAATCAATTTGAGAGCTTTGAGTACAACATCGCCGCCCTGCGCCGTGTTGCTCACCTCGTCGACTCCGTGCACGTTTTCGCATGGCGAGGACACGACAAATTCCCTCTCTCAGATATGAGCCGGGAATGGAGCGCTTATCTCGACATTCTTGCCTGCGAAGGACGAGAGATTGATTTAATGCTCGAGTTCCTTCCTGTCGAGTGTGAAGCTGACCTTATCCGCGACGCCGCGACGCTTCGCGCTTTAATTGCCGGCGTCACATCTAACAAATAAGCATTATGACGGAGCATATGTTAAAGATGAGTACGAAAAAGCCGAAAGCTGTTTTCATTTGCCGCAATATGGGCACAGTTTTGGATGTTTACTGTGAGGCGGTGATGAAAAAGCTCCGCGAATCTCTTGATTTCGTTGACCCAATCACAAAAGAAGAGGAAATTTATGCGCGACGTGATGAGCTTTCTTCCGTCGAGTATGCTTTCTCGACATGGGGAATGCTTCACCTGAAGACAGAAACAATCCGCCGCTATTTCCCCTCACTTCGCGCCATTTTTTATGCCGCCGGATCCGTTCAAGGCTTCGCCCGCGAATTCTTAGACTGCGGCGTTGCTGTTTTCTCGGCGTGGGGAGCAAACGCTGTGCCTGTCGCACAGTTTACATACGCACAAATCATCCTTTCTATGAAAGGTTATTATCATCGCCTGCACAACGGCGGCGGGGTTTGGTTAAACCGCACGTCAAAAGTTCGCTTCCCCGGCTTTTTTGGCGACGCTGTTGGCATAATCGGCGCCGGTATGATAGGGCGACTTGTCATCAACATGCTCCGCGACACAGGTGTGCGCATTCTTGTCTATGATAAATTTTTATCTGCAGATGAAATTGCTGCACTTGGTGGCGAAAAAGCCGAACTTACCGACATATTCTCATCGTGCTGCGTCATCTCAAACCACCTTGCAAACAATCCTGCTACCGTCGGTATGCTCAATTATTCTCTTTTTTCGGTTATGCGTGACGGCACCATATTTATTAATACAGGACGCGGCGCGCAGGTTGTTGAAGCCGACCTTATCCGCGCTCTCACCGAGCGCCCCAGTTGTATTGCGCTTCTTGATGTAACTGATCCTGAACCGCCAGCACCCGACAGTCCGCTTCTTTCGATGAAAAATGTTTTTCTCTCACCTCACATTGCCGGCTCAATCGGTAACGAAGTTTGGCGCATGGCGGAATATATGTACGATGAGTTTGTTTCTTTTTCTTCGGGTAAACCTGTTAGGTACCGCGTGACAAAAGAAATGCTTGAAACGATGGCGTGATGGAGGAAAATAAAATTGTCGGAGAAATATAAGTTTACGTATAAAACTATCGACAACGTGAGGCTTGCAGCCGAGCGCCTTGGTGTCGACATACCGCTTTCAACGGACACATCCGTTCTTGCACGCCCTGTAACCCTTACTTCACGTGTGACGCTTAAAAATTCGCTTGCTGTCCACCCCATGGAGGGCTTTGATGGCAATGCTGATGGCTCGCCAAGTGAGCTAACAAAGCGGCGTTATGACCGTTTTGCCCGCGGCGGCGCGGGCCTATTATGGTTTGAAGCGACGGCCGTATGCCCGGAGGGGCGCTCGTCGACTTATCAGCTCTGGATTCACGAAAACAACGTAGACGACTACGCTCATCTTGTTGATGAAATACACAAAAAATCTGATGGCGCCGCAGTAATTATACAGCTGACACATTCTGGGCGTTTTTCAAAGCCTGAAAACAAACCGGCGCCTATAATTGCATATCACAATCTGCTTTTTAATAAAAATTTAGACATTCCCGCCGATTATCCCGTCGCAACAGATGATTACCTTGACTCTCTTCAAGAAAAATACGTAAAAGCTGCAATACTCGCAAAAAAAGCAGGCTTTGACGGCGTTGATATAAAATCCTGCCATCGTTACCTCATGTCCGAGCTTCTTTCAGCCTACCAAAGAGGCGGCCGATACGGCGGCAGCTATAAAAACCGCACCCGCCTTCTGCGTGAGACTGTGCGCGATGTCATTTCCGCTTGTGGCAGCGACTTTATCATCGCAACGCGCATGTCTATATCTGACTGCGTGCCATATCCGTATGGGTTTTGCACGCGCGCCGACGGAAGCGTTGACCTAACTGAAGCAAAACAGCTTGCCGCGGAGCTTCGTAACCTCGGTATGAAGCTTTTCAACGTCAGCATGGGGACGCCTTATTACAACCCGCATATAAACCGCCCCTATGACAACGGCAGCTATGAGCCGCCGGAGGATCCGCTGTACGGTGTGGCGCGCTTAATTAACTGTGCAGCCGAGCTTCGATGTGAAGTACCGGGCATGACATACGTCGGAACCGGGTATTCATATTTGCGTGGTATTGCTCCATATGCTGCCGCAGGTGCGTTGTCTTTTGACAAAATTGATATTGTAGGATTTGGGCGCATGGCATTTGCCTACCCCGACTTTGCCCGCGATATGATAAATGGTCAGTTTGACAGCCGACGCTCGTGCATTTCATGCGGTAAATGCGTGGAGCTTATGAGAGCAATCGCGCCTGCCGGGTGTCCTGTGCGCGATAAGCTTTATCTGCCGATTTATAAAGAACACTGTATGAGAGGATAGTATAATGATGAAACAACTTACCGGTATCAATAATTCCTCTTTTAAATCATACGTACTCGTCACAGGAGGCGCGCGGGGTATCGGGCGCGGTATTTCCCTTTACCTTGCAAACCGCGGCTTCACAGTCGCCGCCGTCGGCACGCGTCCGCCTGACAATGCCTCGGTCGCTGAATTTGTGCGCGAGCTGAAGGAGGCAAACGACGAGTGCTCATATATACAGGGCGATATTTCGTCCTCTGACGACAGGCGCTATATAATTGATGAGTTTTACCGCCGCTACGGGCGTCTTGATGTCCTCGTCAACAACGCAGGCGTTGCGCCGACTGTTCGTGCCGACCTGCTTGAGATGACGGAGGAAAGCTTTGACCGTGTGCTCGGCATAAACCTCCGCGGCGCTTTCTTTCTTACGCAATATGCAGCAAAACGCATGATAGCTGATGAGCCATCCGGCGCACCGCGCATGATTATAACAGTGACAAGCATATCAGCCGATGTATCAAGCACCAACCGCGGCGAATACTGCATATCAAAAGCCGGGCTTTCGATGGTAGTAAAACTGTTTGCCGACAGGCTGGCGCAGTACGGCATCAATTCCTATGAAATCAGGCCCGGCATAATTGAAACGGATATGACAGCCGGAGTAAAGGGCAAATACGAAGAAAAAATAAAAGGTGGGCTTTTACCGATTGCCCGTATGGGGCAACCGGAGGACATTGCAAAATGCGTTTATTCCCTTGCATCCGGTCTTTTCACCTATACAACCGGCAGTGTTTTTTACATCGACGGAGGATTTTCCCTCACAAGGCTTTGATGGGATTATACGATTGCTCCAAGCTTGATGCTTTTTGCAGCGTCATAATAAAAAAGTCAGGTCCATGAATTTATGAACCTGACTTTTTTCTTTTTTCAGTAAAAAATAAGCATCCATACCTTAAAACTTCGTTTCGCGGTATGGGGGAGATTATATTGCTCCTTGCTTTATAATACGGACACACTGGATATAGGTACGTTAATACCTCTGCTATTAAAAGATCTTATAAAATTATTCTTCCTCTTAGTCTTCTTCATCCTCTTCGTCTTCGTCATAATCGACGTCCTCGAAGAGCTCTTCATCAAATATAGCTGCTACTTTTTCAAATTCGTCGTCGTCTTCGATTGTGACAAGAATCTCCTCGCCACTTTCGTCTTCTTCGACACGGAAGATGACGTACTCTTCATCGTTGTCAACGGGCACAAGCGCCATATATGTTACGCCATCGACCTCTATCTGACCGATAAGCTCAAAATCGCTTTCGTTGCCCTCTTCGTCGGTCAGCGTATAGAAACCATCAGCAAAATTCCCTTCCATTTTCTTTGATAAGCGGGCACTATGTGTGGCTCCGCGCATTCCTTTCATAATATAATAACGATGCGCCGCGGCACCGTAATGCTATTATATTATTATAAACACCGTCCGTTGTCAAGTGCGTAAGGTGATGTATATTGTCGTTTTCTCCCAGATTTTTATGCCTGTTGCGACACATTGCGTTTATTTTCCGCTAAAGCTGCTTTAGCAGCTTTAGCAGCTTTAGCGTGAGCGCAAATAAATGATAGCGGGCACTCATCACAGCGAGGGGAGCGGGCACGGCAATAATCACGCCCAAACAGCACAATCCTATGGCAGAAAGCACTTTGCTCTTCCGGTTTTATTATCTCCGAAAGTATTTTCTCTACTCGCAAAGGATCACGAAGTGACTCTTCGTATAGCCCAAGCCGTCCGCATACGCGAATACAGTGCGTATCAGCAACAATCCCCGGTATTCCGTTAACGTCCCCAAGTATGAGATTAGCAATCTTACGTCCGACACCCGGAAATGAAAGCATCTCTTCCATTGTATTCGGCATAACGCCGCCAAAGCGCTCTATTAGCATAGCGCTTTCATCGCGTATGTTTTTTGCCTTTACACGATAAAGCCCACACGGCTTTATAATGCGCTCAATTTCATCAAGCTCCCCTTCTGCAAGTGTTTCTGGTGTTGGGAAACGGCTAAAAAGCTCACGTGCGACTTCGTTTACACGTGCGTCTGTGCACTGGGCTGAAAGGCGAGCCATTATAAGAAGCCGCCACGGATCACCGTCGCTATTAAGAGAGCTCACAGCGTCAGGATAAAGGTCGCTTAGAATTTCCGTCGCAATCTCACCAACTCTTATTTTCTCCGCTTTTGTTAATTGTGATGCCCTTTTTTT
>JAAYLD010000007.1 GCA_012522015.1 Clostridiales bacterium | reverse complement strand
TGGGTGCAGCAGTTTTATCAACTGAGACTGGCAACTTCTAATTTGTAAATGAACCACGGATTTTATTTTGGCTGATGATAATTGATACAATAAATGAATCATCAAGCCGACATTTTATTAAAATGCGCCTGCAACCAATGATAAAACCGATGTATACAGGCAAAGAAAATACACGGCGAAAATGTATATGCTTTCCTTTTGTATTGTGGTATAATAAATGTTGGATTCGCGGTTGCTTGAAAGAACTCATCGCATATTACAGCAGAAAATTGATATGTTTTTGCTGTGAAGGTACAATTAGCAGCGTAAAAACCCACGAAAACGCATGGAAAAGTTATATAATGGCCATGGCCATAAAATACAAGGGGGATAAAACATGGAACAAGAAAAAAAGAAGAGGTCTAAAAATCCCATTATCACATCAATGTACACCGCAGACCCGGCGCCAATGGTGGATGGAGATACGCTGTATCTCTATACTACACATGATGAGGACGAGTTGAAAAACAATTTCTATACCATGTATGACTGGCATTGTTTTTCAACGAAGGATATGGTCAACTGGACACATCATGGCAAGGTTTTTTCGCTTGACGACATAAGCTGGGCTGACGACAGAGCGTGGGCGCCGCAGGCTATAAAGCGCAACGGCAAATACTACTTGTATTGTCCTGTTCATAAGATAAACGACGGAATGGCTATTGCCGTTGGTGTATCAGACAGTCCGACAGGTCCTTTTAAGGATATTGGACATCCGCTTGTTGATGAAGGCGACTGGAACGATATCGATCCGACTGTATTTATTGATGATGACGGGCAGGCGTATCTGTATTTCGGCAATCCTGAGCTGAGATACGTGCTTCTTAACGAGGATATGATTTCTTATAACAAAGAAGTCGGAGTAGTGAAGATTCCGATGACGCCTGAGTCGTTTGGTAAAGGTGGACACAGAACGGGCACTACATATACCGAGGGGCCGTGGCTATATAAGAGAAATGGCATTTACTACATGTTTTACGCTGCATTCCGTCCTAATATGAGACAGGAGCATCTTGCTTACTCAACTTCAAAGTCGCCGACCGGGCCCTGGGTTTATGGCGGAATACTAATGGACGAAAAGGGCGGAACCTTTACAAATCACCCCGGTGTTGTTGATTTCAAGGGTCATACTTTTCTATTTTATCATACAGGAGAGCTACCCGGCGGCGGCCCATTCCATCGTTCAGTATGCGTTGCAGAGTTTAAATTCAACGAAGACGGCTCAATAGACCCTGTTGAGAAGTGTGATGGTGTCGACGGGATATTCGACGAATAATACTTTAAAATTAGATGTTCTCGGCATTTTGCCGGGAACATTTTTTTAGTGTTTCTGTGCTCAGGGGCGGGATTTATAAAAATTTTAAAATTTTATTATTAAAGCTATTGACAAAAATAGTAAGTATGGCACAAATCTAACGAACGTTATATTAAATAGGGTGAAGAAGAAGCATATGACAGATAAAGATTTACGTGATCGCATAAAAGAGGTAGCAGTTGAGCACTTCAATGCAAACGGTTATTATGGAACAACTATACGCAATATCGCTAAAGATATGAATTGCTCTTTACCAATGATTTATTATTATTTTAAAAATAAAAAAGAGTTGTTTGATGAAATTATCAAAAACGAGTTTTTTAATGTCATAAAGAAGCAGACGTCCAAATTGAAAAACGATAATATTGAGAACATTATTGATTTATATACTAAATTTATTTTTAACTTAAATAACTTAAGTAACTATGATAAACAAGTTTATAGGCTTGGTATCAAAGTTTATTTGTCATTTGACGGAGACGAGGAATTGATAAATCTTATGGATGAGTGGGAGAGGAGTATATCAACAAGACATCGTGAGATTATCAAATCCTATTACAAAGAATATAAGTAATGAAAATGCAACAATAAGGTCACTGGTGCATTTACTGGAGACGCTAATTATTAATGTTATCGTTAAAAACCGGTATATACCGGAGGATGAAATAAGGGAGGAGGTATCTATTGTATTGCGGGGGTGTGAAATAAAAGATATTAATTAGTATTCTGCACAGATGTGCGGGCAGAAAATGTATGATTAAATCAGCAAAACCTAACGAACGTTAAGTAAATATTTTTAGAGGGGAGATAATTATGGAGGTTGAAAAAAGACTTAAAATTCTACAGAACACTTATGCGGCATCAGTAGCAGAGACCGTAAACACTTATGAGTAATTAAATGTGCTGAAGGCAGTTGTTGCAAGAAGAAAAGAAAGACAAAAAGAGACAGCTCCTTATTTGAATCAGAGCTGGGTATTAACAACATTGAAAACGTCTTTTATACGCTCGCCGAAATTTATGGCTGTGCAAACTGGTTGGTGAATAGAACTGAGGACGGATATGTTGCCACAGCGACATTATGTAAACTTTGTGCGTTATCAAAGAGAATGGGCGGAGCAGACCCATGCAGTGGTTGGTGCCTTGATCCCATGATCGCAATGATTTCTGCCGCAGGGGGGATCAATGCTGAAAACATAACTGTTGAGGGGACGCTGATGACGGGAGATTTCTGTCGAGTTTATATACACAGCTGTTTTACGCATTCATACAAGGAATTATTGATGGAAAAGCATATCAGGACAGCAAAAGTGTCATATATCCAATGTTAATGCACAGCATCAGCAATGTACTGATGGCAGGAACAGGGTATTTATATTGCTATAAAAAAGTGTATTAATAAAAAGGAAACAGCAAAAGTGAAACTGGCCTTAATCGCACTTTGCGTCAAATTATATAAACAAACAAAATCCACCTTATGGGGCGGATTTTATTTTCATGTGTCTTATTGTATGGGGTTATACGGTTGATTAATAATATAAACTTCCTATATTATTACTACATAGAGAATAGAAAATGGAGTATATGCTGCTGATATTCTACGGCTATTTTGTCCGCCACCCTGATATTTTTGTGTAAAATATATGTAACAGCAGAACAGTTTTTACGCTGTTGTTATATTCATTGTTTGTTTTTTTGTCAATCGGTGGTATAATAAAGCTTAAAGATACAATATAAGGATACGGTAAAGCATAGTGCTATTTTATATTGATATTAAAGATATAATATCAAAAACAGATCATACTATACTATCACCTACAGCCAGCAAGACCGACATTGAGAAGGCGTGTTATGACGCAATACACCTTGGTGCTGCGTCTGTTTGTATTCCGCCAAACCGTGTAGCTGAAGCTGTGGAATATGCTGCCGGGCGCATACCAATTTGTACTGTTGCCGGATTTCCGCTCGGTTATTCCGAACCGGGGGCGAAGGCTTACGAGGCGCGTCACGCCATTGACGCCGGCGCAGACGAAATTGATATGGTTATAAATACTGGACTTGTAAAGGACGGGCGCTTCGGCGATGTGCTTGAGGAGATAAAGCTTGTCAAAGAAGCATGTCGCGGACGAGTTTTAAAGGTGATAATCGAATGCTGCCTTCTGACGACCGACGAAAAGCTTCGCATGTGTGAGATTGTATCGCTTTCAGGCGCCGATTTTATTAAAACTTCAACCGGATTTTCGGGTGGCGGCGCGACACGCGAGGATGTTATTCTTTTAGCGCGCAACTGTGCGCCGCATGTTAAAATAAAGGCAGCCGGCGGCATAAGAACGTTTGAGGATGCGGCTGATTTTATTAGACTTGGGGCATCGCGAATCGGCTCCAGCGCACTTTTGCGCCTTGCCGCAGAAAATAAAGACGGTTATTTTAATTCTGCGGGGAATGAACCATCTTCATATTGACTATAAATTTTCACTATCAGGGAGATGACAAAACAAAAGCAATGAAAGATGAAAAAAAAGGGCACTGCCCAACGCCTCATAACTCAGCACTGCCAAGTGACTTTGCAGATACTGTTCTCATGCCGGGCGACCCACTCCGCTCAAGGTGGATAGCGTCGGAGTTTCTCTCAGGTGCAAAACTTGTCAACGATGTACGTGGCGTTGCCGGTTACACAGGCACATACAAAGGCGTCCCCGTCAGCGTTATGGCAAGCGGTATGGGCATCCCGTCAATCATGATTTACAGTTATGAACTTTATAATTTTTATGGCGTTTCAAATATAATCAGAGTAGGCACAGCGGGGAGCATAAACCACGCCGTCCGCATACATGACATTGTTCTTGCTATATCTGCGTCGACTGACTCCGCCGTAATATCAAATCTCGGCTTACCGGGTACGTTTGCGCCGACAGCGTCATATGAGCTTTTGTCGGCCGCTAAAGAAGCAGCTTTTACTACGGCTGGAGCAGCTGCTGCTAAAGTGCACATAGGCTCGGTTTTGTCGTCCGATATGTATTACGGTGTCGGCGGCATAGAAGCTATGAAAAAATGGGCCGATATGGGCGTACTTGCTGTGGAAATGGAAGCGGCAGGGCTCTATGTCGCAGCGGCACG